>NZ_JAENYR010000007.1 GCF_016841685.1 Thiohalomonas denitrificans | reverse complement strand
CGAGGAGCCCCAGCGACGCGGCAATCTCGGGTTTTGGGAGCAGGAGATTACTTCGTCGCCGAGGCTCCTCGTAATGACAGCAGGGGAGGGCAAGTTCTTCAGGAGGAGCCTCGGCGACGCGGCAATCTGGTACTCGGCACTTTGAGATTGCCGCGTCGCTGGGGCTCCTCGCAATGACAGGAGTGAAGGTGGCTAGGGTCATTCTGCATGTGAGATGCGTTGATCCGATTTGCCGTTCTTCGTATTACAATCTGTCCTCTGTGTCCTCTGTGGTTTTAGAATTTAAATTGAGGTGCCGGCTTGGCACTACATCCCGTTTTTGAACATCGCTGGGATCTGACGCCCAAGGAGGCGATTGCGCTTCAGCAGGAGCTCCGCAACCGGGTGGAAATCACCGATCGGTACGGGGAGATCCGCTGGGTGGCGGGCGTCGATGTGGGTTTCGAGGCGCGGAACAGCATTACTCGGGCGGCGGTGGCCGTGCTGGCCTATCCCTCTCTGGAGTTGCACGAGCATGCTATTGCCCGGCAGCCCACTCGCATGCCCTACATTCCCGGCCTGCTCTCGTTTCGGGAGGTTCCGGCGGTTCTGGAGGCGATGGCGCGGCTGGATAGCCGCCCCGATCTTCTGCTCTGCGACGGGCAGGGCATTGCCCATCCGCGTCGCTTCGGGATTGCCAGTCACCTTGGCGTGCTGCTCGATGTGCCGGCTATCGGCGTGGCAAAGACGCGCCTGGTGGGAACGCATGATGCAGTGCCCGAGGGACGCGGGGAGTCGGTGCCGCTGGTGGACAAGGGGGAGTGTATCGGTGCGGTACTGCGCACGCGGCCCCGCGTCAAACCGCTTTTTATTTCACCCGGTCACCGGATGGGGCTGGAACATGCGGTGGAGTGGGTGATGGCCTGCACTACGCGTTATCGCCTGCCCGAGACCACCCGCTGGGCACACCGCCTCGCCTCCTGCGACTGAATCCTGGCGGTCTGCCGCACCTGAAGCCAATCGATTACGAGGGTGCGTCCTCCATTTGTCTGCGGACAAGGACTCTATACACTTACTGCATGCCCCTAACCGGAAGGCCGATAACAATGAACCTCGAAAAGGTCGTCTTCGGATTTTTCATCGTACTGGCGCTGACACTCAACTTCGGTTTTTTTGTCGGCGAAATCGATAATCCCCACCACCACAATGTCTATGAGCTGTTCGCGGCGATTGTGGTCAATCTGATCGCCACGGTGCTCAAGTTTGGTGATCGTACCCAGATGGGCGCGGTACTGCTCGCTACCAGCCTGGTGGCCGACTTGCAGTTGCTGGCTGCCGCGGTAATTTGGGGTTTTGCCTGGCAGGTGACCGATGCCGGTATCAGCCCCGGTACCATGAGCAGCATCGTTTCACTCGCCGGAGGGGCGATGCTGGCCAACGTGACGTCGGTGACCCTGCTCATCGCCGAAACCGTAAACCTGCGCCGCTGACGGACCGTGGACCCCATCGTTTTTCTCGTTCTGCGCCGTATGCGGGCGCCGCTGGTGGCGCTCATCGTCGCCTATGCCATTTCCATTCTGGGCCTGGTACTGATCCCGGGCCGGGATGCTCAGGGCGCGGAATGGCACATGGATTTTTTCCATGCCTTCTATTTCGTGAGCTACATGGCCACGACCATCGGTTTCGGCGAGCTACCCTACGAATTCACACCCGCCCAGCGCCTCTGGACGGTATTCTCGATCTACCTGACGGTCATCACCTGGCTCTATGCCATTGGCAAGATCCTCACCACGGTGCAGGACATCACCTTCCGGCAGGTGGTGACCAAGCGCAATTTCAGTCGGGCGGTGAAACGCATCAACGACCCTTATTTCATCATCGCCGGCTATGGTGACACCGGCAGGATGCTGTTGCGGTCCATGGATCGGCGCGGCCTCCATTCGGTGGTAATCGATTTGGATCAGCAGCGTATCAACGAGTTGAAACTGCAGACCCTGGGTGGTTATGTACCGGGGCTTTGTGCCGATGCCAGCGTCCCCGCTGCGCTGCTGGAGGCGGGATTGAAACACGACTGTTGCCGGGGTGTGGTGGCCCTGACCAACGATGACCAGGTCAATCTCGAGATCGCAATCACCAGCAAGCTGCTGAGCCCCGACCTTCTGGTGATCTGCCGCGCTGAGTCCCATGCCGCAGAGGCCAATATGGCCTCCTTCGGGACCGAATACATCATCAATCCTTTTGACAGCTTCGGCGAACGGCTGGCCCTGGCCCTGCACTCTCCCGGTACGCATCTGCTGGATGAGTGGCTGACCGGGATCCCGAACAGTCCGCTGCCAATGCCGCTCTATCCTCCGCACGGGGCCTGGATCCTCTGTGGCTATGGCCGGTTCGGAAAAGCGGTGCTGTCCAGCCTGGAAGGGGAGGGAGTGGAGAGTGTCGTTATCGAAGCGGACCCGGAAGGCACCGGGTGTACCGGGTTCTGTGTGGTGGGGCGGGGCACCGAAGCGGAAACCCTCGAGGTAGCGGGCATCGAGCAGGCAGTGGGAATCGTTGCCGGCACCGATGACGACGCCAATAACCTGTCAATTGTCATGACCGCCCGCGAGATCAATCCCCACCTGTTTCGCGTCGCACGGCAGAATCGGCAGGACAACGATGCCATTTTCGAGGCCGCCCGGCTCGACCTGGTGATGGAACGGAGCGAGATCATTGCCCGCAAAATACTGGCCACCCTGACCACACCGCTGCTTACGGAATTCCTTCGTGAAACCCGCTCCCGGAGTAACGACTGGGCCAATGAACTGGTAAGCCGAATCAGCGCTGTGACCGGTGATCTGGTCCCGGAGATCTGGACGATCACGCTGGATCGGGAGCAGGCACCAGCCGTAAGTGAGGCACTGACCGGGGCGGACTCGATCAGACTGGGGCTTCTGCTGCATGACCCCGGCGACAGGGCAGAGGAACTGCCCTGCATCCCCTTGATGCTGGCGCGGGGGAGCGCCACCTTTGTAACCCCCAAACCCGACTTTGTCCTTCGAAGTGGCGATCAAATCCTGCTATGTGGCCGCTCCGGCACGGCACGACGAATCGCCTGGGCCCTTAGCAATCCCACAACCTTGCGTTATCTGCTCACCGGCGAGGAGCGCCCGGAGGGCTGGTTCTGGCGCCGGCTGGCTGATCGTGGCCTCTGACTCGGCTCTCCAAAGACAAGCATTCCCCGTGGGCCCCGTGCTCCCCGTGGTTAAGTTGGGTGGTGGTGGTGTATTCCGGCAGGGCGTTCGGACAGGGCATTTCGGTGGGCGATCAGGCGCTGGTCGAGCCAGTGGATCCATTCGGTGAGACTCTCCGCCTTGCGGGCCGACAGGGTCAGCATCGGCACCTCGCTGGCCAGTTCCCTCAGGCAGTGTTCGGCCCGTTCCGGCTGGAAGTCATCCAGGTAGGGTAGGAGGTCCGACTTGGTGACCAGCATCAGGTCGGAGGCACGAAACATGACCGGATATTTTGCCGGCTTGTCGTCGCCTTCGGTGACCGAAAGCAGGGTGACGTTGCTGTGCTGGCCCAGATCGAAACTTGCCGGACAGACGAGGTTGCCGACGTTCTCGATAAAGAGAATATCCAACCCCTCCAGCTTCAGCTCATGGAGTGCGTCATGCACCAGATGGGCGTCCAGATGGCAGGCGGTCCCGGTGGTGATCTGTACTGCCGGGACTCCCTTGGCCCGAATGCGTCGGGCGTCGTTCTCGGTCTCCAGGTCGCCCTCAATCACCGCTACATTGTAGCGCTCGCCGACGGCCTCGATGGTGGCCTCCAGCAGGGCAGTCTTGCCGGCGCCGGGTGAAGACATCAGGTTAACGGCCAATACGCCGTGGGCGTCCAAATGTTCCCGGTTGTGCAGGGCCTGGTGATCGTTTGCCGACAGAAGTCCGGTCAGCACCTCGATGGCATTGCGCCCATCACTGCCGTGCGCCTCTTCCGCCAAATGACGGTTGCCGGACGTTACATTGCAGCCGCAGGTATCACACATCACTGATTTCCTTTATTCCGTCCGTTAACACCAGGATTGCTTCCTGAAGAACTGGGCACGCGTAGTTACGAGCACCGCCCGCCGCTATCGCCTCGAATCATCGACGAACGTCCCTCCTGTCATTGCGAGCCGTACTCCCTGCTACACAGCCCCCGAATCAGTGACGAACCTTTAGCCGTCATTGCGAGCCGTACCCGCCGCACGCGGCCCCGAATCGGTGACGAACATTCAGCCGTCATTGCGAGGAGCCCCAGCGACGCGGCAACCTGGGGTTTTGGGAGCAGGAGATTACTTCGTCGCTTAGGCTCCTCGTAATGACAGCGAGGGCAGGTTCATCAGGAGCCACAGCGACGTGGCAATCTCGCTGTTAGGACACCAGATTACTTCGTCGCTGGGGCTCCTCGTAATGACAGCGAGGATAAGTTCATCAGGAGCCGTACCCCCTGCTTCGCAGCAGGGGGTACGGCTCGCAATGACAGCGGCGCGCTGCAGAGAACGCCGGGTACCCTTCGCTGCGGCTGTTCATCGGGATTCGCTTTGCAGGCCTGGCGAGAGCGGTTCTTCATGAGCCGGGCCGTTGAGTTCTACGCTTGCAAGCAATAGTTCGTCACCGCTGATGAGTTGTGTTTGCCAGTTGCCGCAGTCGGCGCAAAGCAGCCGGTTGGGGGTCGCGTCGCTGTCCGCGCCGCACTGGCTACAGTGCACCCGTACCGAAAGCTCTTCAATAAGCAACTCGGCTTCTGCGGCCACGCCGCCCGCGCGGGCAATGGTGAAGGCCTCCTTCAATAGCCGCGGCTCCACTCCCGAGAGCGGACCGATGCGGACCCTTATGTGGCTGACTGATTCCGCGCCATGCTCGCGGACGATATTGGTCACCTGACCGAGCATTCCCTGACAGATGGAGAATTCATGCATAAGCGTGATACTTTTTTATCGGAATGCCGAGGCCTGTCACCGCCTGTTTGCAACTGCAATGCACCACAGTATAGTCACGAGCCACGGCTAATTGGCAATTGCGGGCGACTGGATCAAAAGACTATCCGGTGTTATAGGTTGAGTTCAGCGCGGCAGGCATTTCCGCAAATGCCACGGCGAGACGGATTTCCGTCTCTGTGGCTGGTGCGACTCGGCAACAACCCGCAGAGCAATGTGAAGGGCACCCATGCGATCGTGTAGTTCAGGACCAGTATTTACGGGTGAAGATATCGGCCTGTTCCGTGGCGCCTCTCCCGCGGGTGGCGGCAGTACATTCGATGGATGACGTCCGGACCAGGATCGAACACACAGCGAACGTCCGGGCCGAGGGTGGTCATGCCCGGGCGATTTTGCGCGAACTCGAGCAGATGCTTCGCGATTTGCTGGAGAAGGGGGAGGAGTCCAGCGTCGACCTTGGCAGCCTGCCGCTTACCGATGCGGATTACGAACTGCTCAACGAGGCACTCGGTGAAGGCGAGGTCATGGCCGAAGTGGAGGGGGTGGGGCTGACCCACATCCGTGAGAGTGGAATTCCCGGTGTTTGGTTCGTTACCCACCTCAACGAGGAGGAAGAGGTCATGGCCCAGTTCATCGAAGTCGCCTACAGCCCCGAGATCCTCAGTGCCCCCATGGAGGAGGTAAAAGCGGGGCTTGATGGCCTCCGGGCACGCTCGTTTGCCACACGCGGCCGGTAATCGTCTACGGCTCTGATTTCTATTCGTCGGGAGGATAAGGCAATGACCGCACGTTCCGTGATGTTTGCTATCGCTGCCCTGCTTGCCAGCGGTATTGCCGCAGCCCATACCGGGACCGGTTTGGGGGCGGGGTTCGGAAGCGGCCTGCTGCATCCGATCGTCGGCTGGGACCATCTGTTGGCGGCTGTTGCTGTCGGCCTTTGGGCCGCCCGCCACCCGAGCCGAACGGCGCTGATGCTGCCATTGGTCTTTCTGGGGGCCATGACAACGGGCATTGTTCTGGGGCTGGGCGGAGCCATGCTGCCTGGCGCAGAGCCGGCCATCCTGGGCTCGCTGATCGTCTTCGGCGGCGCTTTGGTCCTCAAACGACGGATCCCGGCAGGACTCGCTGCGGCGGTGCTGGCCCTCTTCGCGGTTTTCCATGGTAATGCCCATGGCGCTGAAATGCCCATCGCCGCGCGCCTCTTCACTTACGGTTCCGGCCTGCTGCTCGCCACCGCCATCCTGCATGGTACGGGTATCCTCGCCGGCCGTCTCGCCCACCCGCTGGTGCTTCGCTGGGTAGGTGTGGCGATCGGCAGCGTCGGGCTGTGGATGCTCGCGGCAGGTTGATTCCAGACGCCCGCCCTCTTGTAGGAGGGCACTCCTGAGGGGTTGCTTGGAAAGAACGGGCATTCCCTGCGCGGCGCGGCCATCCCTGCGCAGCCCGCCTGGCCTTGGCCTATTAGCGGGGCCCTGAGTGCCACACTATTTTCCGCATGGACCACTAGCCAGGAGCCTGTCGGACTTGACCCATCGTAGCGAGGGAAAGCCGGTTTGAGACCGATTTTTCGATCTTTCGAGGCGAATACGACTGCATGGACGCAGTCGGTAGAGCGAAGCAGGATGCCCGAGCCGAGTAGATCAGTGTCAAGTCCGACAAGCTCCTAGAGCATGCCCTCTTATTTTTTGCCGTATTTGAGGCGGGTGCGCACCGTCTCCTCCTGGTCCAGCTCTTCGAGGCGGGTGGATACCTCTAGCAACTGGTGTTCGATCTCCGGCATCAGCACATCTTCCAGGGCACGGGCGCGGCGCTCGGTGCGGCGGTATTCGTCCAATAGCCGCTCGAGATTGCCAGTGATGGCGGCAAGCGGGGCGCTGCGCTTGACCAGTTCATTGAACAGGTCTCGGCACCGGCGGGCCTCCGGAGAGGGATCGGCGGCGGGGGGCGGCGACAGGTCGGTCTCGCCGCGCAGCCGGCCGTCGGTGACGGTCACGCCGAGTACGGTACGTTTTTTCCTCTCCAGTTCGGCCGATTCGAGGTCGGTGGCCGGCGGATAGATCTGCAGCCCTTCCAATCCGTGCCGGACGACGGCCTCCCGCAGGGCCCCGGCGGCCGATTCATGCAGTTCGAGATATTCCCGATGCAGGTGCCTGTAGCGGTCGAGCTGGCGCAGGATTTCGGCGGCCAGCAGTAGACGCTTTTCGTCCAGAAACCCATAGCCCTCCTGAACCACCAGGCGTTCATTCTGAAGTTCCTGCAGAACCGAGGGTGTCGGTGTAAGTCCTCCAGTATCTGTCATCGAAACCTCCTGGCCTGAACGTTCCACTCAATTACCGCAAAGCTTCCGCTCCTGCTCTCGCCCCTCACCTACATCCCTCTAGGCGAAGGTGCCAAAAGCGCAAAGAAAACTGATGATCGCGTCTGTCCCTTTTTGGTCCTGGATCTTTCCGCCGGATTTGGGTAACAACTTAACACTTCGTAAAAGATCAGGCGGTCAGATGCCTTTCAATCTGGGCGTCGGAGAGACGGCTCAACTCGTCCCGCGGCAGCATGTTCAGCAACTTCCAGGCGGCGGCCATGCTCTCCTCGAGTGTACGCGAGTCCTCCTGGTGAATGATGGCCGTTTCGAACGCATCGCCGAACCCTAGATACTGACGGTCGACAGCCGGCAGACCCTCTTCACCCACCACCGAGGCGAGGACCCGCACCTGTGCGGCCCGGGCATACGCGGCATAGATCTGACTGGCCAGTGCCGGATGGTCGGGATCGGTATAGCCTTCACCGGTTCCATCCTTCATCAGCCGCGACAGGCTCGGCAGCACCTTGACCGGCGGATAGATGCCCTTTCGGTCCAGCTCCCGGTCGAGGACGATCTGCCCCTCGGTGATGTAGCCGGTGAGGTCGGGAATGGGGTGGCTGATGTCATCCGACGGCATGGTAAGGATGGGTAGCTGCGTTAGAGACCCGGGGTGATCCCTCAGGGTGCCTGCCCGCTCATAGAGGGCGGCCAGGTCTGAATACATGTAGCCCGGATAACCCTTGCGACTCGGGATCTCGCCGTGAGAGGCGGAGACCTCGCGCAGTGCCTCGCAGTAGTTGGTCATGTCGGTCATGATCACCAGTACATGCCGGCCCTCGACGAACGCGAGGTATTCGGCAGCGGTGAGGGCGAAGCGGGGTGTCAGCAGCCTTTGCGTACTGGACTCGGAGGCGTGGTTGAGAAACATCACCGTGTGTTCGAGGGCGCCACTGTTTTCCATCGCCCGTCGGAAGCTTTCCGCCGTGTGGTGGGGCACGCCGATGCCCACGAAAACCAGCGCGAAGTCGCCTGCTTCCTGGCCCCGCAACCGGGCACGGCCGGCAATCTGCACTGCGATGCGATCGTGAGGCAGGCCACCGCCGGAGAAGATGGGCAGTTTCTGGCCTCGTACCAGGCTATTCATCAGATCGATAGTGGTGATGCCGGTTTCAATGAAGTCAGAGGGCTTGCCGCGGGCCGCAGGGTTAATGGCCATGCCGTCGATGCGCAGGCTGTGCTCTGCCGGTACCGGCGGGCCGCCGTCGCGCACCCGCCCGATTCCGTCAAAGATGCGCCCGAGGATACCGGGGCCCACATCGAAGTGGGGAGTTCGGCCGGTGAAGCGCACCCGGGTGTTGGAGAGGGAAAGCCCCTCGGTGCTCTCCAGCACCTCGACGGTCATGTACTCCTCGTCGAGGGCCGCAATACGTCCTGTGCGCGCCTGGCCATCCTGGCCAATCACCGCTACCGCTTCATTGAGGCCCACATTGACCGAGCGTTTGAGAAAGATCAGTGGTCCGTCGATGCGGGTGATGTTGCCGCTGGCGTAGAGGTTACCCCGCACGACCGGCCTCCCCGACGAGGTGGGCGAATTCGGCTTCCAGCCGGGTTCCCAACAGCTTGTAGTGCGCCAGCTGGTTGTCGCCAAGCTCCTCACCCATGCGTCGCAGCCGGCGCAGAATGGCCATCTTCTGAATGCGTTCGATATCGATCTCCTGCTCCACAGCCTTTTCGGCCAGGGTGATGAATCGATCGATGAGTCGCATCATGGCGGTCTGCCTTGCGGGTGAACAGTAGCGGTCCGTCAGCGAGAAAGAGGATTGGCGCAGAAAGCCGTCCGAGACCAGTTCGGCCGCCAGCAGCGTGAGGCGCTGTTTCGGTGGCAGCGCATCCTTGCCGATGATGCGCGCCATGCGTTCGATATGCGCCTGCTGTTCCACCAGCGTCAGAAAACGGCGCCGGATGCGGGGCCATTCGGTATTGCCCTCGCGCTCCCACCAGGGGGTGAGGTCCTCGACATCTTCGGAATAGGACGTGAGCGGGTGCACGGCGGGGAAAAAACGCGATTGAGCGCGGCTCTGATCCAGGGCCCAGAAGCAGCGCACATAGCGCTTGGTATGGGTGGTCACCGGTTCGGAGAAATCACCAGAGGGCGGACTGACGGCGCCGATCAGTGTCAGCGAACCCTCATCGCCACCGAGGGTCGTGACCCGAGCCGCACGTTCATAAAAGTCCGCCAGGCGGCTGGAGAGATAGGCCGGATAGCCGCCCTCGCCCGGCAATTCGCCAAGCCGTCCCGAGACCTCCCGCAGGGCTTCGGCCCAGCGGCTGGTGGAGTCTGCCATCAGTGCCACGTGCAGACCCTGGTCGCGGAAATACTCCGCAACCGTCAGGCCTGTATAGATGCTGGCCTCACGGGCGGCCACCGGCATGTTGGAGGTGTTGGCAATGATGACCGTACGCTCCATCAGCGGCCGGCCGGTGCGGGGGTCTTCCAGTTCGGGAAACTCATGCAGCACGCCGGCCATTTCATTACCGCGTTCGCCGCAGCCCACATAGACAATGACGTCGGCATCACACCACTTGGCGAGGCTCTCCTGGAGCACCGTCTTGCCAGTACCGAAACCGCCGGGTAGGGCGGCCTTGCCGCCGCGGGCGACCGGGAACAGGGAATCGAGGATCCGCTGGCCGGTCAGCAGGGGTTGCTCCGCCAGCAGACGTTCAGCGACAGGCCGGCCTTTGCGGACCGACCAGTAGTGGCTCACGGCCACCCGATGGCGCTCGCCGCTCTCGGTTTCCAGTTCACACACCATCTCATCGTCGCGGATGTCACCCGACGGCGCGATGGAGATCACCCGTCCACCGATATTCGGCGCCAGCAGGGCGCGCTGCTCGCGGGCGCTGTCCGCCAGGATCCGGCCGAATACACCGCCATGCGGGAGGACATGCCCCACCTCCACCTGTGGCTCGAAGTAAAAGGTGCATGGCGCCAACTCACTCAGCCCGGGTCGGACATAGTAGCCGATGTCCATGGATAAAGGACGGAGTAGCCCATCGAAGATCCGGCCGAGCAGGGCCGGACCCACGCGGATCGCCAGCGGCAATTCGCTGCCGATCACGGGTACACCGGGCCGCAGGCCGCTGGTGTCTTCATAGACCTGCACCACGATTTCCTCGCCTTCGATGCGGATTACCTCGCCAAGCAGTCGGCGCTCGCCGATGGCGACCGCTTCGTTGATGAAGAAATCGCCCCGGCGTCTCGCCCGCAATACCGGTCCGCTGATTTGACTGAGAACCGCCTCACTCATGCGCTACAGTTCCCGTTCGGGCGGTCCGCTGAGGATGTCCTCTCCCAGCAGGGAATTGACTTCGGCCAGCAAACGCGCTTCGAGGGCGGTGCGCTCGGTCAGCAGGCCGGCGGCACTGCCGTCCAGACAGGCGCCATCGGTGGAAAAGCGCAGTCCTGCATCGATATCGTCCCGGGCCACCCACTCGGGGGGCGATTCGCAATAGCCGGTGATGCGTGCCGTCTCCTGTTCCATTTCCGATCGATCCCAGCCGACCGGATGTTCGATACGCCACTTCGATTGCGGCAGCACCACCATCGCTTCGGCGACCAGGGCACGAATCCATAAGCGGCGGCTTTCGGCCGTTGACCAGCGTTCCCGGACGATCTCCTGAAGCCCATCCCATCCCTCATGGAGCAGTCCGAGGGCGATACGGTACTGCTGTTGACGGGTACGGGTCTGTAGCCGTGCCCGGGCGGCGGTCAGTTCCGACCGGGCACGCCGACGTTCGCTCTGGATGGCCCGGTGCATCTGTTGACGAGCTTGCCTGTGCGCCTCCGTCAGCAGTTCCCGGCGTCTTTCTTCGGCCTGCTCGGAAATGGCTCGGCAGCGCTCGTCGCGGTGCTGTTCGATCAACTCCAGCAGGGAGTGCAGTTGGGCATCGACAATGCCGGCCGGTGTCATCATAGCTGCATTCCCAACTGGTTGTGAATGCGGCTGAGCAGATCACGCATGGGGTGTTGATGTCGGATATCAGGGACGATGAGCAGCTGAGGCCGTAAGGCCCGCTGCGCCTCCCGGACTTCCGCAGCGGGCAGACGGCGGGCGTAGTCGACATTCAGCAGGATCAGATCCGCCTCTTCGCGGGCGCGGCGGAAGACCGGGAGCAGTTCCTCGTCGTCGGGCGTCCAGATCCGTACGCCTGCCAAGCGATAGCCGGCCGCACTCAGTTCGTCGCCGATGAAGACTGGTGCCGTCACCTCAGGCGACCTGGTTCAGGATCAGTATGGAGATGATCAGGCCGTAGATGGCGATGCCCTCGGCCAGCCCCACCAGCACCAGCACGCGGCCCAGCAGCTCCGGCTTCTCCACGAGAGCCCCCATCGCGGCACTGCCGACGGTGGCCACGGCGTAACCCGCCGCTAGCGAAGAGAGCCCCGTGGCCAAGGCCGCGGCCATAAACGCCCAGCGCAACACGCTTTCCGGCAAAGGTGAAGTCCCCGTCTCGGCCGCCTGCACCACATCGGGAACAAACAGCATCAGTGAGCCGGCGAGGCTGAATAGCCCGGCCACCATCACCAAACCCAGGGCGGTTTTGTATCGCCGATTCATTGAGTGCTCCTTGTTTTGGATTTTTCTAACCGCAAAAGCGCAAAGAAACTTCAAAGCGCGTAGCCAGGATGTAGACCGGTTGGCTCGGTGCACGGTGCGGTTCCTGGATTCTGTGTCGCATGTAAGCTCCTGCTGGCCTAATAAGGTAGGAGACGGAATCCGGACATTACTCTTCTTCTATCGAGCTTATTCAGTTCTTTGCGTCCTTTGCGTCTTTGCGGTGAATTTTTTGGTTCAGGTTTTCTCCTTCCGTCCTCCCGGGGCGGTAAGCGGGTGGAAAGTGCGTCCTTCGCCGCGCAGGAAGCGGATGAAGAATTCAAACAGGACCAGACGGGTGATCTGGACTGAAACGACCAGCCCCTCCAGCACCATGATAATGATATTCCCCACGATCATGACAATGGCGTAGAAAATAGCGTGACCCGTGGCATCGGCCAGTCCGACCACCGCCGCGGAGAGCCCGGCGTGGGCCAGCGCGAAAGCGCCGACGCGGGTAAAAGAGAGGGTATTGATCAGCAATTGCAGCATCGCTTCCAGCAGCCGGCCGACGGCAGCGCCCAGCACCCGCAGATCGCCATTGGCGAGGTAAACCCGCCCGCCGAAATACCACAGAGCCGCACCCGAGGCCGCCAGCCCTGCATAGGGGGTAATGAAGAGAGCCACCAGTGCCAGATAGAGGAGCAGAAGCGGAGCATCGAGGAGCCACCACTGTCGAACCGCGCCGCGCCAACGCGATTCGATACCGCTGAGGCCGAGCCCCAGCACCAGCAGCAGCACTCCTCCAATAAGCGGAATCACCAGCAGCAGCAGAGGTTCCTCTAGTGGCCGAAGCCAGAGTGCAGGCAGCCAATCCTCACGGCTGAAGACACTGCCGAACAGAAAGCCGAACAGCATCGACATCAATCCGCCGGGTACCAGAAGCCGCAATGCCGGATAGCGTTTCCACAACCAGAGCCCGACCAGAAACAGCACCAGTCCCTGGCCGACATCGCCGAACATGTAGCCGAACAGTAGCGGCACGATGAATACCAGCAAACGGCTGGGATCGGCCTCATTGGCGGCCGGTGTGCCTAACAGTCGCGCGAAGAGTTCGAAGGGCTGGGCCCAAACCGGATTACTCAGCACCATCGGTGGCGTTTTGTCGGCGGGCGGTTCGGGAAAACGCAGCAGTGAGCGGACTTCGGCCTTTTGCAGATTCTTTTCCAGCAGCCCGATATCCTGTTCGGAGGTCCAACCGGTGACCCAGGCGAAGTTTTCCGTAACCGGCAGTTCCCCGACATGGGTCAAGAACCATTCGATGCGATCGATATCCCCGAGCGCGGGGCGTAACCGATGTTGATCCTCCAGTGCCTCCAGTTGCCCGTACAGTGCATCGATCTGCCCGTCGATCTCCGAATGCCGACTATCCACGTGCATGATCGCCGCGCCCGGGTCGGCCTCCAGCCAGGAGGGCAGTTGTATGCGCCGGCCCTTGAGCATGCCGAGTTCCTGTTCGAGCCCATCCATCTCGGCCGGCGGTCCGACGGCCAGCAGGAAATCGTGTCGACTGCCTGTGCTACGAGTGGCGATGACGCCGGGGGGCATTTGGCTGATCGAAACATCGTGGGGCAGCACAAAGGCGCGGGCGCTCAGGGCGAGTCCGGAGTGAGGCAGAAGCGAAAGCTTGAGTCCACTGCCGATCAGCCCACTCAGCATCTCCCGCAGCAGGTCCAGTTCGGCACGCTCTCCCCGGAGGGATTCGATCTCGCGCACGATCGGTTCGGCTGCAGTGCGCCAGCGCTGCAGCTGACGCAGGGCCTTCTCCAGCGTCACGCCGGGGTCACCCGGAATCTCTGAGGGTGAAAGGCCCTCTTCGGGCCAGTAGTTCCGGAAACGCTGTGCCAGCCGGTTGTATTCCTCCAGGTGCTGCTGGAGATCCGGAAGCATGATCGGTATGGCGGTTTCGCTTCGGGTGTCCAGTTCCACCCGGTTCGTGCGGGCCAGGGCCTCCACGGCCCGGGTGAGATCCTCGCGCCAGGTCAGGAGTTCGAACCAGCGTGCCGGCACCGGCCGCAGATTGAAGCCGGGACGGCGGATTACGTTGGTGGTTTCGACAGCCTCGCTCACGCCACCCGTTCGCCTCCGAACAGAAGCAGCCGCAGGAGGACTCCCCGCAACCGCTCCAGGTGAATGGCAGTGATGGCCAGATGTAAAAAGGCGGCTGCCGGCTGGAAGGTCCGCTGTCGGAACTCCGGCAGGAGACCCGTCATCAACCGTTGGCGTGCCGCCCGGCTGTCGTGCAGTTCACCGGAGGCCAGCATCTCCTGCTGCTCATAGAGCTGGCCGGCCAGCCACTCCAGTGCCCGACGTTCGGCGGTGGAGGTGCGGGGCCAGAGGGTCTGCCAGTGCCGGTCCCAGCCACTGACGAGGCGTTGCGGTTCATTGCGCCATGCCTCAATCATCGGGGCATACGCCGATTCCCGGAGAGCCCGGACCCGTCGGTTGGGGTCGTCGAGTGCGAAGGTTCGCAACGCCGGGTCGCTTCGTATCCATTCGGCCGTGACAGAGTGCTCCAGGAGATGCTGGAGGGCAGCAACATCCGCTAGCCGTTTTGTCCATTGCACCGCGGCTTGCCACTCCGGCGGCTGCCAGAGTGCCACGGCATCGATATAGTCCCTGAACAGAAGTCGAAGTGTCTGCTCCATACGATGGGCATCCATCTGGGCGTTCAGGCTGCTTACCCAGGGGCGCATAGGGCTGGTCCGCAATCGGTCGAGCAGATGTTCCGTGTGGGTAATGGCCTCCAGGCGCTGCCATTCGGCTTCGCCCGGGAAACAGGCGTGGCTGGCCTGGAGACGGGTCTGGGCATAGGCGAAGCGATGGAGTCGACTCATGGTGTATCGCTATCCTGCTCCTTCCGCTCGGCCGTGGTCAGCTGTTCGGCAAGCTGTCGGAGTGCCTGTTTCAGCAGTTTGCTCCGGTGTTCAGGCGAGTACGACGTCTTGAGACGCTCATGTTCAAACAGAAGCGCAGCGGCCTTCTGCCGGGTTGCCATTGTGCAGTGCTCCTGCAGTCGGCTGATGCGGTTATCGGTGCGCTCGGCGATACGCCGGGCCTGTATCCGCGCATCGGTGATCCGCTGCTCGGCTTCTGCCTCGCACTGCCGAATCGCCTCCGCCGCTTCCTGTTCGGCCATCAGTGCCCGGTTCATGGCCTCTTCCGAGGTGAGGACGGAGTTTTCTTTTTCTTGAGCCATGTCGTACAGCTTGGTCCATAATCCTGGAAAGAATTAGAGTTGTACTCTCTGCCAGGGGCAGCCCCGGAGTCTGTCCGGGAATAGGCTGACCTACTCGGCTCGGGCATCCTGCTTCGCTCTACCGAGTGCTTCCCTGCACTCGTCGGCTCGGGCATCCTGCTTCGCTCTGACTCCTCCATCCTTGGAGTCGTGAAAGCCTGATTGGCCAGATTTCCCGCTCATTTTCGTTAAATAGAACACTATGCGCCTCAAATGACCGAAAAAGATGACTCAATCAGTTCTTGCCCTCGTGAGGTCGCTATTCTCGGACAGGCTCCTAGTGAGGGTAATTCATCCTTCTGGTGGGTGAAAGTATTCTGCCATGGGCCCCGGGGTAAACGCATACTCACATTTTTGGTGTCGGCGAGCGATGCGAGTGCTTGATATCAGGTACGTCGTGAATACGACCTACAGGGATGTAGGAAGTGAAGATGATGCAGGCGCCATCATCTTTCATCCCTGTAGGCTCGGCGGCAGCATTCCTCGACAACGGCTCCTGCGTTGTTCTACCTCCTGCATCCATGCAGTCGTGCTGCCGATGCCGGGACCATAAGGTTGCCATCCCCGGATAGTGGCATCGATAAACCCGAACCCAGGACGAAACATCGGATGAGTTTGACGCCCCGCGGACGCATCATTGGTGTGGGATCGCCTTTCGGCGCGGACTGCGCCGGATGGCGAGTGATCGAGTATCTGCAAACGGCCGGCTTTCCCGAGCGTTTTCCGCGCCTCGATTGGCAGGTACTGGACCGTCCGGGCCCCGGCTTGATCGAGTGGTTCACCGGCATGGACCTGGTCGTTATTGTCGATGCGGTTCTCGGAGGCGTGCCGGGGCAGCCACGAATCCTGGATGTCGCTGCGTTGATTGATGATGGAGCCGGCCTCTCCACTCACGGTTTCGGGGTCTCCGAAGCACTGGCCATGGCCGAGGCGCTCGATGACCTGCCCGCACACTTGGTCATCCTTGCCATCGAAGTGGGCGATGGACGGCACGCCGTGCCTCACGATTATCGCGAAATCGCTGGTTGCCTGGAGCGGCTACTGGAGGATTACGGGTTTTCCCCGCCATAGTTGGGGGAACGGCACAGAACAGCACCGGCCGAGACGGAGGTTTTATTAAAAGATTTTTCCGGAACCCATTTTGTACTCTCGCCAAGACGCCAAGCACGCCAAGGAACGGAAAAGAGGACGGAATCGGAAGGCTCATCGTTGACGTTGCGATAGAACTCCATCAGTCAATCGTCGCCGCGAAGAGGCTGATTGGTTCCTTGGCGATCTTGGCGCCTTGGCGAGAGCCCATTAAAAAGCAGTGGCGCGGGGCAGGTCCGGAAGCCTACCGAAGACGCTGCAACTCCGCCGCGGCGAGTTCCTGCCCTGGACCTTCTGTGCAGTGGCTCAAAACGAGCGATGGCGGGTCCATGGAGAAGACAAAAGGTGCGGCTTCGGAGAGGGCCGACAAGCCGAGGATCTGCCGGGTTCGACCCGGGAAGACCGCTGCTTCGACGTCACGGAAATGGCAGCCGCTACCGATCCGTACCGTCTTGACGGCATAGACCGGCACCTCCAGTTCGGCGCCATTGGCGAGACGGCCGCGCAGTTTGCGTACATAGCGGGCCTTGTCTTCCTTTTTCAGGGCCGCCAGCGTCTCTTCGTTGATGGTCATATAGCTGGAACCGGTATCGACCATGAATTCTGTATCTCCCGCACCATCGATGTGCCCCGATACGTAATAGCTGATCGACCCTCTGTCCATCATCGGAATGGTGGCGTCATATTCCCCGCCGAATGCCACCGGAGCCAGTGCGAGGGACACTCCAACGGCGAGCAGTTTTTTCAAGGCCATTTCTACAATCATCCGGTTGCCTATCGATTCGGCAATCACCTTGCCACGGCCTCTCGACAAACAGCCGTGAACGGGCTCACACCGTTCACCGCATGGTGCCGAACTGTGCCCTGCTACCGGTTTTCCCGTGAACCGATGCGCGTAAGTACGCGATCGAGTATTGCGTGCGGCAGCAAACGGCGAAGGGTCGCAAACAGGTAGGTGGGGAAGGTGACGTAATAACGCACCTTCGGGTGTGGTGATTCCAGTGCGTGCAGTACCTTGTTCAGCACCGCTTCGGGGGGCAGGGTGAAGGGCGCTGCGGGGCCTTTTTTGGTGAGACGGTTTTCCATGCGACGGTAGATTTCCTGGAATGCGCTGGAGTGGACGTCGATGTTTTCCCGGTATTTGGCGAAGGCGTTGGCCCGGAAGCGGCTGGTTATCGGCCCCGGCTCCACCAGCGAAACATGGATTCCGGTACCGGCAAGCTCCAGGCGCAGCGTATCGGTCAGACCCTCCAGTGCGAACTTGCTGGCATTGTAGGCGCCGCGAAAGGGAAGGCTGACCAATCCCAGTACCGAGCTGTTCTGAATGATGCGGCCGTATCCCTGCCGGCGCATGACCGGAATGACCCGCCGGGTCAGATCGTGGGTGCCGAAAAGGTTGGTCTCGAACTGTGCGCGCAGCACTGCGCGGCTCAGGTCTTCCACGGCCCCGGGCTGTCCGTAGGCGCCGTTGTTGAATAGCGCGTAAAGATTTCCGCCGGTCCGTTCCAGCACCGCATCCAGGGCCTGAGCAATGGAATCCGGATCATCCAGATCGAGTTGCAGCGTCTCCAGGCCCATTTTACCCAGTTCCGTGACATCCTCCCCTCTGCGGGCGGTCGCAAATACCCGATAGCCGCGCTTTGCCAGCCCTTCGGCCACACAGCGGCCGATACCGCTGGAGCAGCCGGTAATGAGTATGCTGCGGGTGTAATCGGTTTCCATGCTCGTGTGGGAGTGGCGAATTCGCCGCTACCCTAACACCGCTTCCTGAAGGGAGGAAGAATTGGGGGCTAGTCGTAGGTATATAACGCATACTCACATACTTCTGTGCTGGCGAGCGATGTACGTTTTTGATGTCAGGCTAGGAAGTGAAGATTGTGCAGGAGCAAGCACCTTCCCTCCCGGCTTTCGAACTACTTTAGGCCAGCAACACGGCCACGATGCCGGTGATGAAGATGCCGTCGAAGGTGCCGGCGCCGCCAATCGACGCCAGTGGTGCACCCAGGCGGCGGATGTCCGAAAATCGCATCAGATCCGCGCCGATTAGCACGCCGAGGGTTCCACTGATATAGGCGAGTGGGGCGCTCTGCTCCGGATTGAGGACAAGCGCCACCAGGGCAGCGGCCAATGGAGCGATCAGGATGGGCATGCCGATGCCAACCCCCGGTATTGGCCGGCTGAAGAGATAGCTTATCGTCCCCACTCCGCCGACACCGAGCAGTATCTCCAGCAGACCGATCGGGTTGTGTTGCATCAGATAGAGGGAAAACAGGATCGGGATTACCCCGCCCCCCACGTTGACGGCGATCAGCGTGCGGCCGTTATATTCAAGCTTCGGCTGCAGCCAGCGGGGCATGATGGGGTAATTCTGCGCTCGAGATGGCGGGTCCGAACGCATCCGGAACAGCGGCAGGTTGACCATGCTTCCCATCAGCGAGCTGAACAGCAGTAGAAAGGCCGACTCCTGTGAGAGGCCCAGTTTTTCGAAGGCGATCGTCAGCAGGCCCACCTGGATGAATGCCACCAGGAAGGTGAGCGCAAAGATGAAAAAAATGATGCTCGAAGGCGTCATTACAACAGGAACTCTCGATCGTTTTAGAAGCCTGTCGGACTTGACCGATCGTAGCTTTTCCGCAGTAGATTCAGTGTTAAGTCCGAGCTCCTAGCCCGGAAAATTCACGAATTCACCGCAAGGCTTCCGCTCCTGCTCACGCCCGTCACCTACATCCATGTAGGCGAAGACGCCAAGAGCGCAAAGAATTCAATTGCTTATCGGTATACATAACCGAAAAACAACGGAAACGGCAGAACCGAGGCGATAATGCAAGATGCATTGTATCTTTGCGGTGATTCATCTGAGCTAGAACAGTAGGGCAAGCGCCTACGTCAAAGGAGTCGCGTGGGTGTCCTATTCCAGTCTCCTGATCGCCTCGGCCAGTGTCTGGTCCAGCACCACCGCATTGCTCGGGTGGGTGATGCTGTCACTGCTCCAGAGCTTCTGCACACCGGCTTCCTGCAAGTGCCGGGTGGCGTCGTCGGCGAATAGGGGATGGGTCACCAGGCAGCGGATCGAGCCGACTCCGGTCTCCTTCAAGGCCCTGGCGACCGTTATCAGGGTTCGACCCGTACTAATCATGTCATCCACCAGTACCACCGTCCGTCCGGCAAAATCATGCTTCGGTAGCACCACCCGCACATCCCGATCACCCCGGCGCTCCTTGTGTGCCACCGCGTATTCAAGGCCGGCCGGTTCCGCGACGGCCCGCACCCATTGCCGCGCCTCTTCGTCCGGTCCCAACAGCAACGGATCGGCCTCATTCTCGGCAAGAAAAGCGCTCAGGGCCGGAGCGGCCGACAGGCTGATAGCGGCCCCGGTGGGGATTGCCTGCTCCAACCGTTCAATGCGGTGCAGGTGAGGGTCGACCGTAATCACCGCATCGAAAAGCTCGGCAAGAAATTGTCCGACGATCCGCTGACTCACCGCTTCGCCGGGAGAAAAGGCGATGTCCTGGCGCATATAGCACAGGTAGGGGGCCACCAGCGTCAGATGCCCCGCACCGTTTGCCCTGGCCGTGCGGGCGGCGAGCATCAGCTCTATCAGTTTGTCATTGGGCCGGTCGAGGCTCCGGCAGAGGATAACCCGCTCGGGCAGTTCAGCCGGTACCGTCACCTTGCTTTCCCCGTCGGGGAAGCGATGGATATCGATCGGTTGAAACGTTCGCTCGAGCTGTTCGGCTAGGCGCCGCCCCTGAGCTTCGTAGTCAGAAAATCCGAGAATCATGGCGGTGTTCATTTTATCAGTAGATGCCGGGATGCTCCCCAGCTATCGCGTCGCGGAATCATCATGGTCTTGGCCACGGCCGGAGAGGTGTTCAGAATTCCCAGTAGGTCTTTGAGATTTCCGCCTCGGCTCCCACAGTGTAGCCACTGTTCTTTTCTGAAAATGCGCGGGCAAAATTGAAATCGGATTTGTGCTCGGCATGCACACGGTATAACGGCTCGCCGGTAGTCACCGGATCGCCAAGCTTCTTCAGGAGGTCTACTCCGGCCTGCTTGTCCATGGGGGCCCCCGCCAGTCGAGCCAATTTGGCCAGGCAGTAATTATCCACCGCGGTTACGAAGCCGTCCCGTTCGGCGGTTATTTCGAAAGTCAGTGGTCCCGGCTGTCCCGGATCCGGTGTCGCACCCTGGGCCCGTATGATCGCCTCCATTTTTCGAAACGCCCTGCCCGAATCAAGGATGTCGCGCGCCAGGGAATAACCATAGCCGCCGCGAACATCCGGGTCGAACTCGATGATGCGCCCGGCCAGACGCAGCGCTTTCTGACGCAGGTCCGAAGGGGCTTCCTGATCGCATCGCAGCACCTGCATCACATCACGGGCCTCCAGTACCGGACCGATCCCGCCCCCGACGGGCTCGGCGCCGTCGGTGATGATCACCTCCAGGTGAATGCCCATGTGGTCACCGATGTATTCGAACAGCTTGCGCAGCTGCAGGGCTTCGCGCATGTGGCGCACTTTGGCCGTGGGACCTACGGGGATGTCGATGAGCAGGTGGGTGGAGCCGGCAGCCAGCTTCTTTGACAGGATTGAGCCGATCATCTGTCCCTGGGAGTCGATGCCCAGGGGGCGCTCCACCGAAATGAGGATATCATCGGCCGGCGCCAGCCGGGCCGTCCCGCCCCAGGCGAGGCAGGCGCGCGTCTTCCGTACCACGTCGTGCAGCGCCTTGGGACTGAGCTCGACGCTGGCCAGACACTCCATGGTGTCAGCGGTCCCGGACGGGGAGGTGATGGCACGGCTGGAGGTCTTGGGCATCAGAATGCCGTGGGCCGCAACGATAGGTACCACGACCATGGAGGTGCGGTTCCCGGGAATGCCACCGATGCAGTGTTTATCCGCCACCAGCGGTTCATGCCAGTCGAGCTGTTCCCCCGATTCGGTCATGGCGCGGGTGAGGTAGAGGATCTCCTCCCGATCCAGTCCCGTCTGTCCGGAGGCGACGAGAAATGCTGCCATCTCCATTTTGGAATAGCGATTGTCGGTGATCTCGCGGGTAATGGACCGGAAATCCTCCTGCGTTAATCGTTCCCCAAGGATCTTGCGCCGTACCGCCTCCATCGAGGCCGGCTGCTCCGCCTGCGCCACCCGCACCGCCTCACCCTGGTCCATATCGAGCTGTGCGAAAGCCTGCTCGGAGAGTCCAAGTTCATCGGTCCCTACAATGTGTTCATCGTCCACGACATTCAGCACCGCATAGATCGTGTAATCGTTGGCCCTGACTTCCACCTTGGTCAACGCCTGAAAGCCCTCCGCGCGATAGAAATCGCACTCCCGGTGCATGTAGGCCACGTTTTCGCGGTAGGTGTCGATGGCGACGCGGCGCAGTATCAGGGTCTCGTCGGGGCGTACAGGCTTTACGGCGATCATGCTGGTTTGCGGGCCCGAGTAGGTTCGTGAGTGGATTCAGAATGCAAAATAACCGCAAAGACGAAGAAGGGCAATTTGCACCGCAGAGGCGCAGAGTACGCGGAGGTTAGAAAAGAGGAACCACGGGCAACACGGGGCGGTAGATTGGCCGCTGAGGATCCCGAGCTTGAAAGCGGTTCAGGACGCGACTCCGAGTACGGTATCCGGCTCTTCCCGCCATCGTAAATACCCCGTGCTCCCCGTGTCCCCCGTGGTTGAATCCATAATATCTCCGCGTACTCTGCGCCTCTGCGGTGCGACTTGAATGTTCACCGAGTTGCCGCCGAGGGCTCTTCGTGCCACTCGGCTTTCTCCTTCTGTTGCTTGAGCTGCAGTGTCCACATGTGGGCGTATTGCCCATTCCACTCCAATAGCTGGCGGTGAGAGCCCCGTTCGATGATGCGTCCCTGGTCCATGACCAGAATCTGGTCGGCGTCGACGACGGTGGAGAGCCGATGGGCGATAACCAGGGTGGTGCGGTCGGCGGCGACCCGGTGGAGGGCCTCGAGAATGGCCTGCTCGGAAGCGGAGTCCAGCGAAGAGGTAGCCTCGTCGAAAACCAGGATCTTCGGGTCCTTGACCATGGTGCGGGCGATGGCAACACGCTGCTTTTCGCCTCCGGACAGTTTCAGGCCGCGCTCGCCTACCAGGGTATCGTAGCCCTCCGGCAGGCTCTCGATGAAGTCGTGGATCTGGGCGAGTCTGGCGGCGCGGACGATGGCCTCTTGGGAGGCGTTCGGGTCACCGTAGGCGATGTTGTAGTAGATGCTGTCATTGAACAGAACGGTATCCTGGGGGACGATGCCGATGGCATCGCGCAAGCTGGTCTGGCTGACGTCGCGGACATCCTGCCCATTGACCAGGACCCGCCCTCCGGTCGCATCATAAAATCGGAACAGCAGGCGCGACAGGGTGGATTTTCCGGCCCCCGAGTGGCCGACTACCGCCACTTTTTGCCCTGGCGGGATCTCGAAGTCCACATCGTGGAGGATCTCCCGGTCGCTGCTGTAGCTGAAATCCACGTGCTCGAAGCGCACCGACCCGTCATTCACCTCGAGCGTTCCGGCATCGGGTGCATCCCCGATCTCGGGTTTTTCGCCCAGCAGTCGAAACATCTGGTCCATGTCCGCGAGTGCATGCTTGAGCTGGCTGTAGACCACGCCCAGGAAATTCAACGGGATGAACATCTGCAGCATGAAGGCATTAACCATCACCAGATCGCCCAGGCTCATGGTGCCGGCCATCACCCCCCGGGCCGCCATGGTCATGATGGCCGTGACACCGATGGCGATAATCATTCCCTGACCCATATTGAGGCCCGACATTGAGGTCTGGGTCTTTACCGCCGCCTCTTCCCAGCCCCCCAGGGTGTGGCTGTAGCGGCGATGTTCGAACTCTTCATTATTGAAATATTTGACCGTTTCGAAATTGAGAAGACTGTCCACGGCCTGGGAATTCGCCTCGGAGTCCAGGGCATTCATCCGGTGTCGAAACCGCATGCGCCATTCAGTGACCTTGAAGGTAAAGCCCACATAGAGCAGCACCGTGACAAAGGTGACAACGGCAAACCAGGCGCTGTAGTTGATGAGCAGAATGCCGGCGATCAGCGTCACCTCGATGAAGGTGGGGAGGATGCTGAACAGCATGTAGTTCATCATCGAGGAGGCGGCCTTGGTGCCGCGCTCCAGGTCCCGGGAGATGGCGCCGGTCTTGCGTTCGAGGTGATACCGCAGGCCCAGCCGGTGCAGGTGGCCCAGTACCATGAGAGAGAGGCGCCGCATGACCCCGTGGCGAACACGGGCAAACACCATGTCGCGGAGTTCGTTGAACGACGAACTGCCCAGACGCAGCACGCCGTAGGCCACCAGCAGGGCGATCGGAAGCGCAACCTGCCGCCCTTCGGGGGTGTCGAGGGCATCGACAATCCCCTTGAGGGCGACCGGAACGCCGACGTTGGCCAGTTTGCTCAGGATCAAAAAGCCGATCGCCATCGTCGCCCGTCCCCGGTAGGCCCACAGGTACGGCAGCAGGGAACGGACGGTACGCCAATCGTTTCGCTGGGTGCTGGGGGCTTCGGTATGATGGACACGCATGACCATATAAGTATTCGCTGAAAATGGACACAATCGCAAATCCCGATAGTAACTCCACCGGCCAGCCGGTGCTTGTCCGAACAGGTGCTCCACCGTCATATATCGCGAGTTGGCGAACGACATAAATCCTTGCAGGTGCGCTGTGAATACTTCCCTGCATCCTCGACGGCCGCGCCCCTCGATGACGGCTCCTTGCGTTATTCTACCCCTGCATCCATACCGTGGTGCGGCCGACAACCTGATATTGAGGACTGTCATAAGGCACTTTATTACTCCGACAGAATCCGCGTTGGATTAAATAGAAGTGCCCAACTCGTTGCGGTTTTTGACTAATCCACAGCTCATGTTGCAGCAATAGGTTTAGGTGTAGGTTGATTGCGTCTTTGATGCCTTTGCGCAGGGTTTTCGAGGGAGCTCCCTCGGGCGCAAAAGTAGGTTACAATGATTCAATTCCATTCCCTTGATTTCCCCCCGATCGGCCCAATCTGTTTCCGGGGGGAACAGACCCTGTAAGATTCTGAGGTTATTCGAACGATGCCCATCTACGAATACGAATGTACAGCCTGCAGCCACCACATGGAGGCGATGCAGAAAATGAGCGATGCACCGTTGACCGAGTGCCCCTCCTGCGGCAAGAGCGAACTTAGCAAGCTGATCTCGGCGGCCGGCTTCCGTCTCAAGGGTAGCGGCTGGTATGAGACCGATTTCAAGGGCGGCAGTAAGAAAAACGTTGCCGAATCGGAGAGCAAGGCGCCGGCGCCGGCCTGTGGCGGCGGCTGCGCCTGCGACTGAGCAGGCTATTTATGTTTTTGGCTTTGCGCCGCTACCTGATCGCGGGCCTTCTGGTGTGGCTCCCTCTGGGAGCTACCGTGCTGGTGGTCAAACTCCTGGTGGGGTTCATGGATCGAATCCTGCTGCTGCTGCCCGAGACCTATCAGCCCGAGGCCTATCTGGGGTTTTCCGTCCCCGGTCTCGGGCTGCTGTTCGCCGCAGCCGTGGTGGTGATTACCGGCGCCGCAGTCGCCAATCTTTTTGGCCGCAAGGTCGTGTCGATCTGGGAAGCGGTGTTGGCGCGGATCCCGTTGGTGCGTTCCGTCTATGGCGGCGCCAAGCAATTGGCCGAAACGCTCTTCTCCTCGACCGGACAATCCTTCCGCAAGGTGGTCCTGGTGGAGTTCCCGCGCAAGGATGTGTGGACCGTGGCTTTCCTGACCGGCACGGCAATAGGGGAGGCCCAACGCAGGACCTCGCGTGAAGTGGTCAATCTCTACGTGCCGACCACGCCCAATCCCACCGGCGGCTATTTCATCATGGTGCCCCGCGAGGACATCGTGGAACTGGACATGAGCGTCGATGAGGGCCTGAAGATGCTCATTTCCATGGGTGCGGTTGTCCCCCCCGAGCGCGATGAGCCGGTCAGGGAAAAGCAGCCAGCGGCCGTAGTGTAGGCCGGGCTTCAGCCCAGCATCCTGGAAAGCTCTCTGTTTCCCCTTGCCGGCCTGAAGGCCGGCCCGCACGGGGAGTTTCGTTCCTCATAGTTCTCTAAAGGCCCCATGCGTGGCTGATTCCGGGCTTCTCAGTTGCCAACCGACCGCGCGCCACGTAACATTTCCGCCTTTACCTTTCCGGCCAGTTTTCAACGAATTGAGTAGGGATTTATCGGTATGCGCAGCCATTACTGCGGTCATCTCCACGAGACACATCTTGACCAGGACGTCCACCTTTACGGGTGGGTCCATCGCCGCCGCGACCACGGCGGGGTCATCTTCATCGATCTGCGTGACCGGGAAGGTCTCGTACAGGTAGTCATCGACCCGGACGATCCGGAGATCTTCGCCGCTGCCGAGCGGGTACGTAACGAATTTGTGCTGGAGGTGAAAGGCCGTGTCCGGCGTCGCCCGGAGGGTACTGTCAATCCGGATCTGCCCACCGGCCAGGTCGAGGTACTGGGCCTTGAGCTGAATATCCTCAACCGTTCCGAGACCCCTCCCTTCATGCTGGATATCGAGGATGATGAGGTTTCCGAGGAGCACCGGCTGCGTTATCGCTATGTCGACCTGCGCCGTCCCGACATGTTCAAGCGCCTGAAACTGCGCTCGCAGGCCACTCAGGTGCTGCGCAACTACCTGGACCACCACGCCTTTCTGGACGTGGAAACGCCGATGCTGACCCGGGCCACGCCCGAGGGTGCCCGCGACTACCTGGTGCCGAGCCGTACCCATCAGGGTCACTTTTTCGCCCTGCCTCAATCGCCGCAGCTGTTTAAGCAGCTGCTGATGGTCTCCGGTGTGGATCGCTACTACCAAATCGTGCGCTGTTTCCGTGACGAGGACCTGCGCGCCGACCGCCAGCCCGAGTTCACCCAGCTCGATATCGAAACCTCGTTCATGGACGAGGAGGAGATCATGGAGCTGATGGAGGGCATGGTGGCGGATCTGTTCACGCGGGTGCAGGGCGTGGAACTGCCGGAGTTCCCGCGTCTGACCTATGCGGAGGCCATGCGCCGTTTCGCCTCCGACAAGCCGGACCTGCGTATTCCGCTCGAACTGGTGGACGTGGACGACCTGATGAAGGACGTGGAATTCAAGGTCTTCTCGGGTCCGGCCAATGATCCGAACTCCCGTCTTGCGGCTCTGCATGTGCCGGGCGGTGGCGAACTCTCCCGCAAGGCAATCGACGAATACACCAAGTTCGTTGCTATCTATGGCGCAAGGGGGCTCGCCTATATCAAGGTCAATGACCTGGCCGCCGGCCGCGAGGGTCTGCAGTCACCAATCCTCAAGTTCCTGCCGGATGAGGTGGTGGAGCAGATCATGACCCGTACCGGGGCCAAAGATGGTGACCTGGTGTTCTTCGGCGCCGACAAGGCCAAGGTTGTGAATGAGGCCCTCGGGGCCCTGCGCGTCAAGATCGGTCACGATCTCGACATGGTCGAGCAGGGCTGGAGACCGTGCTGGGTGGTGGACTTCCCCATGTTCGAGTGGGATGAAAAGGACAATCGCTGGTACTCCATGCACCACCCCTTCACCTCCCCCAAGGAGGAGCACATCGACCTGCTCGATTCCGAGCCGGAGAAGTGTTACTCCCGGGCCTACGATATGGTGTTGAACGGCACCGAAATCGGCGGCGGCTCCATGCGCATCTATCGTTCCGAGGTGCAGAAACGGGTGCTCAAGGCACTGGGGATCGGTGATGAGGAGGCGCAGGCCAAGTTCGGCTTCCTGCTCACCGCTCTCAAGTACGGTTGTCCGCCCCACGGCGGCATCGCCTTCGGACTCGATCGGCTGGTCATGCTGATGTCTGGTGCCCGCTCCATTCGGGATGTAATGGCCTTTCCAAAGACCCAGAGCGCGGCCGACCTGATGACCGAGGCGCCCTCGGAGGTGCCCCCGGAGCAGTTGGTGGAACTGGGCATCCGCTACCACAAGAAGGCCGAGGAAAAGAAAAAGGGCTGATTGGTTATTGCCACAGAGTACACAGAGAAAAGCGGGAAAGCGCCGTAGGAGCGGCGAAAGCCGCGAAAGGTCTATCGCGGCTTTCGCCGCTCCTACACCGGGCACCAAACGGCCCGACTGATATTCTATAGGTCTCTGTGTTCTCTGTGTTCTCTCGGCAACTGCTCCATGCGTTGCTCTACCTCCTGCATCCATGCAGTCGTGTGCCCTCTGTGGTTGATTGACCAAAAACGAACAAACGGGAAGCGTGGGGGCTCTAACCCACTGAAAGAGGTTGGACAGAAGAGAATGACTGCACTGCCTATTCAGGATTACACCCTGCTTGACGATACCGAGGCCGAGGCGCGCATCGCCGCGGCCAGGGAGCAACTCGGCGACCGTCTGGTGATTCTCGGTCACCATTATCAGCGCCAGGAGGTCTTTCAGTTTGCCGATTTCTCCGGCGACTCCCTGAAGCTGTCACGTCAGGCTGCGGACTCCAGTGCCGAGTACATCGTGTTTTGCGGTGTTCACTTCATGGCTGAAGTGGCGGATATCCTTTCGCGACCCGAACAGATCTCTATCCTACCGGACCTGGGTGCCGGCTGCTCCATGGCGGATATGGCCAACCTGGCCAACGTCGAGCGCGCCTGGCGGGAGTTGTCAGAGGTGCTGGAGCCGGACGAGCAGGTGACGCCGGTTACCTACATCAACTCCGCTGCTGATCTGAAGGCTTTCTGTGGCCGCCATGGGGGAATCGTCTGCACCTCATCCAATGCCCAACGGGTACTGGACTGGTCTTTCTGCCGGCGCGAAAAGGTGCTGTTCTTCCCGGACCAGCATTTGGGCCGCAACACCGGCTACGACATGGGGATTCCCCTGGACGAGATGGTGGAGTGGGATTTCGACCAGCCCAAGGGTGGTTTGACACCGGAGCAGATCAGGAAAGCCAGGGTCATCCTCTGGAAAGGCTTCTGTTCGGTCCATCAGATGTTCAAGCCCGAACATATCGATCGCTTCAAGGAGCGCTTCCCCGAGGCAAAGGTCATCTCGCATCCGGAAAGCTCGTTTGAGGTATGCCAGAAATCGGATTACGTCGGCTCCACCGAGGTGATCATCCGGACGATCCGCGACTCCGAGCCGGGTACCCGCTGGCTGGTCGGTACGGAACTGAATCTGGTGAATCGACTGCACGAGCAGCTACAGCACGAAGGCAAGAGTGTGCACTTCATGTCGCCCACCGTCTGCATGTGCTCGACCATGTTTCGTATCGACCCGCAACACTTGGCCTGGACGCTCGAAAATCTGGCGGATGGCAACGTGGTTAACCAAATCAAAGTGCCCGAAGCCGAAGCCGAGCAGGCCCGGCTCGCCCTGGAGCGCATGTTGGAAGTCTCTCCGTAGCTGTCATTCCTTTTTACCGTAAGGTGCCAAGCTCGCTAAGCAGGGTATTTTCAGCGGCAAAAGGGGAGGGCTGCTTTCCGGGTGGGACACGGGATCAAGGACTCCTCGATCCTTTGCGAGTTCTGCGCCTCTGCGATGGAACAGTGGCCCTCCTTGGCATCTTTGCCGTAACTCTGTTTTTCTCTAGGTGGGGCACACGGAGATGAAGGAATCGGTGGTCCTGGTTCACGGTCTCTGGATGACGGGAGCCGAGATGGCGCTCTTGCGTCGGCGTCTGTCGCGTTGCGGGTATCAGACGCACCAGTTTCGCTACCGTTCGTTGCGCCGGGATCTGTCGGCAAATGCACACCGCCTTCACCGATTCCTCGCAACTGTGCCGGGCGACACGGTCCATCTCGTGGGTCATAGCCTTGGCGGACTGGTGATCCGGAAACTGTTCCAGCATTTTCCCCAACAGCGCCCGGGGCGCATCGTCACCCTCGGAACCCCCCACAACACCAGCGCAGTGGCCAGGCACCTGCGACAACTCCGTTTCGGCCGGTTACTGCTGGGGCGCAGTGCGGAAGCTCTCTGTGATGAACTGGAACCATGGGATGGTGTTCGGGAGCTGGGGGTGATTGCCGGCACCCGCGCTCTCGGCATGGGCCGCTTCCTGGTCCGTCTGCCCAGCAACGATGGCGTAGTCGCCGTAGAGGAGACATCGTTGGAGAACGCCAGCGAACGGATCGATCTGCCGGTCTCCCACATGGGTCTGGTTTTCGCTGCAAGCGTTGCGGCGGAGACCTGTCACTTCCTTCGGTACGGTCATTTTTCTCGGAGTCAATCCAGCATTTCTTGAACCACGTCATGGTTTGATCATGACGTGTCGTGTACAAGAGGCTAGGCTTCCAAACACGGACGACTTCATGGGCGAAGGCCCCGAGCGAACACGTAGCTGGCTTCCCGGTCTGCTGACGTTGATCGGCTTTTGGCTGTTGACCGCCACCCCGCTGGCAGTAACGCTGGAGGCGCGCCTGCTGGCGTTTGCCGGGGATTTCGCGACGCCACCGAAAAATACCAAAGTCATGGTGGTGGATGCCGACGGCCTGGCGCCGGCGGAGCGCAGGCGTCTACTGGAACAGTTGACCGACTCAAAGGCGATAGGCGTCATAGAGCCGCTCGCGCTGCCCCATGCCGGCAGCGACCTTCCGCTGGTGTATGCCCGTGGCTTCCTCTCTCGCTCCGCACGTGAACCCCCATCGCTTCCCGAAGGTATCGTGAGCTGGAGTGTCGCGGAAGCACCGGCACCGGTATGGCTGGCCTGGGTTCCGGGACTGCTCACGGGCCGACCACCGACCATCGCCTGGCTGGACGCATCTCTATTCGTCGTCCACAGTGCCGCCGCTGCCCCAGCCGACTTCCCCGCGGGTGCCTCTTCGGGCCGGGTCCCACTGGTGCATGCCTATGGGGATGACCTGCTGCCCGGATTTGCACTGCGACTGGCCATGGAGGTGCTTGGTGTGGACCCGAACGCTACACCCTTGGGGCGTTCGTCCATTCAACTCGACAACGGCACCATCGAAACCGACATGGCCTACCGCATCCATCCCCGCCTGCCGCAAGTGCGGGTGGCGCAGTACACGGCCGCCGAAGTGCTGGATGGAAACATCGACGTGCGGGACCGGGTGGTACTGATTGGCTCGATGGCGCCCGACGTGACCGAGCCGGTACTGCTGCCGGGCGGCCAGCGCATTTCACCGCTGGAGGCCGAGGCGCGGCTGGTGGCGGCGCTGCTGGAGGGTCACTACTGGACGCTGCCACCCTGGTCCTGGTGGGCCCATCTGGGTACTTTTGCACTGGCAGGCGTGTTGCTGATGATCGTGCTGCCGCGCCTGGGCATCACATCCGGGTCGATCCTGCTGGCGCTGTGGGGCGTCATGGTGTTAACGACGGAATTCGGGCTCCTGATCCTAAAGGGGATCTACACGCCGCTGCTGGTGCCCGGCATCGCGGTGCTCGCGGGCGCTCCACTGCTATGGCTCAAGACCCGTGGTGAAGCCCGGGTTGGCGCCCTGCGGTCCGACCTGAGCCATACCAATCGGCTGCTGGCCGAGTCCTATCAGGCCCAGGGGCAGCTCGATGCCGCCTTCGAGCGTTATCGGCGCTGTGCGCCGGATGATGATGTTCTCGACCGGCTCTATGGGCTCGGCGTGGACTTCGAGCGGCGACGTCATTTCACCAAGGCCGGAGCGGTATTCAAACAGATCGCTGCCACTTTCCCCCGTTTTCGGGACGTGGAGGAGCGGCTGCAGCGCAATCGGGAGGCGGAGCAGCGCACGCTTGGGAAGGGCGGTTCAACCACCGCGTCGGGCACCGTGATCCTCGAATCGGCCGGTCTGGCCCGGCCCACCCTCGGGCGCTATGAACTGGAGCGGGAGCTGGGCAGGGGTGCCATGGGCATGGTCTATCTCGGTCGTGACCCTCGCATCGGACGGGCCGTGGCAATCAAGACCATGGCCCTGTCCCAGGAGTTTGAAGGGTCGGATCTGGTTACGGTGCGTGAGCGTTTTTTTCGGGAGGCAGAGACCGCCGGACGGCTCGAACATCGCCATATCGTCACCATCTATGATGTCGGTGAGGAGCAGGAGCTGGCCTACATCGCCATGGACTATCTCAAGGGCGAGAGTCTGGCCAACTGGTGCCGACCCGATAACCTGCTGTCGCTGGACGAGGTAATGGCCATCGGCATTCAGGTGGCGGAGGCGCTCGATTATGCCCATGAACAGGGTGTCATCCACCGGGACATCAAGCCGGCCAACATCATCTACGACCGTGATGAGACGGTGGCCAAGGTGACGGACTTCGGCGTTGCCTGCCTAACCGACTCCAGCAAGACGCGCACCGGTACCGTGCTCGGCAGCCCCTCCTATATGTCGCCCGAGCAGGTGGTGGGAAAGCGCCTGGATGGCCGCTCCGATCTGTTTTCCCTCGGGGCCACCCTGTTCCAGTTGCTCAGCGGCGATCTGCCGTTCAAGTCGGACTCGCTGCCCAGCCTGATGTACCTGATCGCCAAAGAGCGTCATGCGGATATCCGCAGCTACCGCGATTTGCCGGCCTGCGTCAGTCGTCTCATCAACAAGGCGCTGCACAAGGAGGTCGGACGCCGCTACCAGAGCGGCAGAACCATGGCGGAGGCGCTGCGCCGCTGTCGGCACGAAGCGATGGAGGCGGCGGCGTGAACGGAGTGCGGATGTGGGGTACGACCGACCCGGGCCTCTGCCGCGAACGCAATGAGGATGCGGTCGCGTGGAGCACGGAGCAGGGATGGGCGTTAGTAGCCGACGGTATGGGTGGGCACCAGGCGGGTGAAGTGGCCAGTGAACTGGTGGTGGCGACGGCCAGGGAACTGCTCGATGGGCGTTCGTCGCATGACATAAAACGGCTGCTGCGCCGGGCCGTGACCGAGGCCAACCGCCGGATCCACGTCAGGGCTACAGTGGATGAGCACCACCGGGGGATGGGAGCCACGGTCGTCCTGGCGCGCTTCACACCGCGACGTCTGGTGGTGGCGCACGTCGGAGACTCCCGTCTCTACCGTCTGCGCGAGGGCGATCTGGTGCAGCTTACCCGTGACCACTCGCTGGTGCAGGAACTGGTAGACGACGGCATGCTCACTGCTGAAGAGGCGCGCCACTCGCCCCATCGTAACGTGATCACCCGGGCCGTGGGGCACCAGCGCACGGTCGAGGTGGAAGTCATCAGTCACCACAGCCGGCCGGGTGATCGTATTTTGCTGTGCTCCGACGGGCTTACCGACCTGGTCAATGATGATGGCCTCGCTGCCTGCCTGGATAGTGCGGCCCCTCCTGAAAATGTCGCAAACGCGCTGATGGAGCTCGCCAATCAGGCGGGTGGTAACGATAACATTGCGGCCCTGGTGGCCGACATCCAACCCTCTTTTTCAATAGGAGTCAGGAGCGAGCAATGCCGAAACTCGTGATTACGTTGGACGGAGTCGGTCTCCGGGAGTATGCACTGACGACCCAGCGCCACACCATCGGGCGTCGTCCAGACAATGATATCCCTCTCGATGACCAGACCGTCAGTTCCGAACATGCGGCGGTGTCGATGGCCGGCGAACCGGCGGTCACCGACCTGGAGAGTACTAACGGCACCTTTGTTAACGGCGTTCAGGTGAGCAAACACCTCCTGAAGCATGGTGACGCCATTCGCATCGGCCAGCACGAATTGAAATACATCGACGAACAGGCCCAGGATTATACCGCTACCGTCGTGCTTCCCGCTTCGGCACCCGGCAGGGCGCAGCTGGAGGTGATCAGCGGCGGGAAGGCCGGTACCGTACTCGACATCAGCCGGGGGCGGGCGACCATTGGTAAACCGGGCGGCCAGGTGGCCGTCGTGATGCGAGAGGCCGACCAGCACCGCCTGCTGCCGATGGGCAAGGGGACGGGAAAAGTAAAGGTCAACGGGGTGCAGGTTGGGGGCGAAGGTGCGGTACTCAAGCAGGGTGACGAGATCACCATTGCCGGTACCCGGATGCGGTTCCAGGAGGTGCCGGCATGAACCTGATTCCCGAGCCGCGGCGCAGCCTGGTGGTCCGGCTGGCAGAGGTCACCGTGCGCGAGTACCCCCTGGAAAACATGCGCCTGACCATTGGCCGCCGCTCCGATAACCAGCTGCAACTGGACGACTCCGCAGTGAGCGGTGTCCACGCAGAGGTGATCCTTGAACAGAGCCCGTTTCTCGAGGGCTACCGTGAGCCGTATCTGATCGACCTCGGCAGCACCAACGGGACGACCGTCAACGGCAGTCGCATCGATCGTTACCGCCTTATTCCCGGTGACCGGATCCGCATCGGCGCACACGAAATGCTCTATCAGGAAGAGGGGGGGATGGACCAAACCGTGATCCTGATCCCCGATGTCGAGGACTGAAGTCAACCACGGGGGACACGGGGATTTGAACCGAATATAAGGTTCTGCCCCCCCCGGATCCGGTGGTTGACCATTGCCGACAGAAAAAGCTGTTTCCCCGTGCTCCCCGTGGTTACAAACTGCACCCTCACTTGAGGCCCGCTTCCGCGTCGATCGCCCGCAGTGGTAAACTCCCGGTATTTCCACAATGCGAGGTAGCCATGGCCGGACACAGCAAGTGGGCCAATATCAAACACCGCAAGGCGGCCCAGGATGCCAAGCGCGGCAAGATCTTCACCAAGCTGATTCGCGAAATTACGGTCTCGGCAAAGACGGGCGGCGGTGATCCGGATGCCAATCCGCGCCTGCGGGCTGCCATCGACAACGCCCTGTCCAACAACATGACCAAGGATACCATCGACCGGGCCATCAAGCGCGGCTCGGGGGGCATGGAAGGGGAAAACTACGAGGAAATCCGTTACGAGGGCTATGGCCCCAACGGGGTGGCGATCATGGTCGACTGTCTGACGGATAACCGTAACCGTACAGTTTCCGAGGTGCGTCACGCCTTCACCAAGGCTGGTGGCAACCTGGGGACGGACGGCTCCGTGGCCTATCTGTTCACCAAACAGGGTATTCTTACCTATCCGCAAGGGACCGATGAAGAGGCGGTGATGGATGCGGCCCTGGAGGCCGGGGCGGAGGATATCGCCACCAACGAGGATGGCTCCATTGATGTTGTAACCACCCCCGAGAATTTTCTGAACGTCAAAGAGGCCATGGTCCAGACAGGGCTGGAGCCGCAGATCGCCGAAGTGACGCAGCAACCCTCGACCACCGTCGATCTCGAGCTGGATGATGCGGAAAAGGTCGTCCGGCTGGTGGACGCCCTCGAAGACCTCGATGACGTGCAGAACGTCTACAGCAATGCTGATTTCTCCGATGAAGTAATCGAGCAGTTGGGCTAACCGAACCACGGGTTACTGTGGCAAATAAAAGTGGGCTGGGAAAGAAATGCGAATCTTGGGGATCGATCCCGGCTCGCGCATCACCGGCTTCGGTATCATCGAGCGGGTGGGGAGTCGGGTGGCCTATGTGGAAAGCGGCTGTATTCGAGCCGGTAATGGTGAATTTGCCGAGCGGCTCAAGACGATTTTCGACTCGGTACGCGATGTGGTTGCCATCTATCGGCCCGAGCAAGTGGCGGTGGAGCGGGTTTTCATGCACAAAAACCCCGATTCGGCGCTTAAGTTGGGCCAGGCCCGCGGGGCGGCGCTCTGCGCGCTGATGATGGAAGGGCTGAAAGTGAGCGAATATACACCCGCCGAAATCAAGCAGGCGACCGTTGGCAAAGGCAATGCCGCCAAGGCCCAGATCCAGCACATGGTACAGGCGCTACTGAAATTGCCCGGCATTCCTCAGGAGGACGCTGCCGATGCGTTGGCGGTGGCACTTTGTCATCTGCATACCGACCAGACTCTGGGGCGAATCAGCAGTCGGGCGGTACAGACCGGAGGACGGCGGCGATGATCGGACGCCTGCGTGGCCTGCTGGCCGAGAAACAGCCACCCCGGTTGCTGATGGACGTGAACGGCGTGGGCTACGAAGTCGAAGCGCCCATGAGTACCTTCTATCAGCTCCCGGCTTTGGGTAAAGAGATCGTGCTCTACACCCATCTGGTAGTGCGCGATGACGCCCACCTGCTGTTCGGGTTTGCCTCCGAGACGGAGCGGCGACTGTTCCGGGCCCTTATCAAGGTCAACGGCGTGGGGGCCAAGCTGGCCCTGACTATCCTCTCCGGTATCAGTGCCGACGAATTCGCCCGCTGTATCCGGGACGACGACACCGCCTCGCTGGTGCGGTTGCCCGGTGTCGGAAAAAAAACCGCCGAGCGGCTCATTGTCGAGATGCGGGACCGTCTCAGCGACTGGCAGATATCGGATGGCATCCACATCAAAGCGGCGGCGGATGCCGACCCGGCTTCGACCGGCGGCGGCGTCAAGGATGCCATTGCCGCCCTGGTCTCCCTCGGCTATAAACCTCAGGAGGCCAGCCGGCTGATTTCGAAGGTCGGGACCGAAGGCCTCGACTCCGAGGCCCTCATCCGTGCGGCCTTGAAACAGGCGGTCAGCCGATAGTCCGGGATGGTAACTCCTTGATATCAAGAATGCTGTAAACACATCTCTGGCTCGACGGTGGCCACTTCCATGGGTTGCTCTACCTCCAGGGACGGGGGAATGCGGGAGGAGTACCGGGAGCAATCCCCGCCATGCAGTCCGACGGCCGACGGCCAGATCTCAAGAGTTCACGCCCGTGCGCTTCGACGTATGTGGTTGGGTGTACCTTAGCGTGGCTGGGCATGCAGGCGCAGAACTTGTAGTTTGTCGGGGTTGGAAGTGATTTTTTGTCTTGCGCTCTTTGCGCGTTTGCGGTGAGTCTCTATTTAATGATTGAAACCGACCGGTTGATTGCAGGCGCTCCGCAGGTGGAGGAAGAGGTCCAGGACCGGGCCATTCGGCCCCGGCAGTTGGCGGAGTATGTCGGCCAGCAGACCGTTCGGGATCAGATGGCGATCTTCATCCATGCTGCCAAGGGACGAAACGAGGCGCTGGATCACGTCTTGCTGTTCGGACCTCCGGGTCTTGGCAAGACTACACTGGCGCACATCATCGCCAACGAACTGGGTGTCAGCCTGCGTCAGACGTCCGGACCGGTGCTGGAGAAACCCGGTGACGTGGCGGCCCTGCTGACCAATCTGGAGCCGCACGACGTCCTCTTCGTGGATGAAATCCACAGGCTTTCGCCGGTAGTGGAGGAGGTCCTCTATCCGGCGATGGAGGATTACCAGATCGATATCATGATTGGAGAGGGGCCGGCTGCACGCTCCATCAAACTCGATCTGCCGCCCTTTACCCTGATTGGGGCAACCACTCGCGCCGGTCTCCTAACATCTCCACTTCGTGACCGGTTCGGTATCGTGCAGCGGCTCGAGTTTTACAATGCAGGGGAGCTTGAAACCATCGTGTCGCGTTCGGCGGAGATCCTGGGGGTCACCATCGATGGCAGCGGTGCCCTGGAAATTGCGCGTCGCTCCCGCGGTACTCCACGCATTGCGAATCGGCTGCTGCGGCGGGTGCGTGACTATGCGGAGGTGAAGTCGGACGGCAGGATTACCGACGAGGTTGCCACTCGTGCGCTGGACATGCTGGACGTAGACGTCAACGGTTTCGACATGCTGGATCGCAAGCTGCTGTTGGCTATTATCGACAAGTTCGATGGCGGCCCGGTGGGGCTGGATAACGTGGCGGCGGCCATCGGCGAGGAGCGGGGGACCATCGAGGATGTGCTGGAGCCCTTCCTGATTCAGCAGGGCTTTCTGATGCGTACGCCGCGCGGGCGCCTGGCTACCTCCAGCGCCTATCTGCACTTCGGGCTGACGCCGCCGCAGGCTGCCGAAATGCAGCGCCAACGGGATATGGATCTGTTCGGGCAGGGTGAATCGGGCGGTGAGTGAGTCTGTTTTGCCGATACGGATCTATTACGAGGACACCGATGCCGGTGGTGTGGTGTATTACGCCAACTACTTGAAATTCATGGAGCGGTCGCGTACCGAGTGGCTTCGCGAATTGGGGTTTGAACAGGATGCGTTGCGGGATGAAGAAGGCATTCTGTTTGCGGTGCGCTCCGTGCAGGTGGACTACCTGCGGCCGGCAATTTTCAATGACCAGTTGGCCGTGAGCGCCAAGGTCGTGGGACAACGGGGCGTATCCCTGACGTTTTACCAGGAGGCCAGGCGCGCTGACGAGGTTCTGTGCCGGGGCCATGTGACCATCGTGAGCATCGATGCCCGCACAATGAGACCACGACGGATCCCGCGGACCGTAATGGAGCGCCTGGCATTAGCGACTGAAAACAATTCTTAGAGCTGGAAAGAAAAGACCGGACGAAACCCGAATATGAACTCTGAAATGTCCCTTATCAGCCTGTTTGCAGAGGCCAGCGTGCTGGTGCAGCTGGTGATGCTGCTGCTGTTGATCGCCTCGGTCATGTCCTGGGCCGTTATCTACCGGAAATGGCAGGTACTGCGGGGGGCACAGGCGGAGGCGGCGAGCTTTGAAAAACGCTTCTGGTCCGGTATCGATCTGGTCGAACTCTACAAGCAGATTGCCAAACGGCGTGATGAGCTGAGCGGCGCATCGGCCCTGTTCGAGGCGGGTTTTGCCGAGTTTGCCCGGTTGCGCAAGCAGGGGATCGAACCCGAGTTCATCGTCGAGGGTGCACAGCGGGCCATGCGGGTGGCCCTGCGTCGCGAGATGGACCGCCTGGAAGGCAATCTGGCCTTTCTCGCCACCGTGGGCTCCACCAGTCCCTATGTGGGCCTTTTCGGGACCGTCTGGGGGATTATGAATTCATTTCGCGCCCTGGGAACGGCCCAGCATGCGACACTGTCGATGGTGGCGCCGGGGATCGCCGAGGCGCTGATCGCAACCGCCATGGGGCTGTTCGCCGCCATTCCGGCTGTAATCGCCTATAACCGCTACAGCAACGACCTGGATCGGCTCGATAGCCGTTTCGACTCCTTTCAGGAGGAATTTACCACCCTGTTGCAGCGCCAGGCGCATAACCGCGGAGGCTGATAGCGTATGCCTCGACAGCGACGCAAGCGAATGGCGGAGATCAACGTCGTCCCGTACATCGATGTGATGCTGGTCCTGCTGGTGATCTTCATGATCACCGCACCCATGCTCACCCAGGGGGTGAAGGTGGATTTGCCGCGTGCGGATGCCGAACCGGTCGAGGGCCAAAGTGACGCCCCGCTGGTGGTCGCCGTCGATGCCCGGGGCGCCTATCACCTGGAACACGACACCTCCATCAGTCGTGATCTCGATGCCGAACAGCTCTCTGTGCGGGTGGCCGCCATCCTTCGTCTGAAGCCGAAAACCCCCGTTTACGTGAAAGGTGACGAGCGTGTGGGCTACGGGAAAGTCGTTTACGCCATGGTCCTGCTCCAGAAGGCCGGTGCCTCCAGCGTGGGTCTGCTGACCGAATCGGACGACTGATTATGTCGAGAGAGTGGCTGCCCGCTTACAGTTTTTCCATCGCCGTCCATTTGGCCTTGGTGGGGCTACTTGGCATCAACATGCTGCAATCGCCACCACCTCCTGCTGCGACTACCCCGAAGGTACAGCCGATGGAGGCGGTCGCCGTTGATGCCGGACAGGTGGAGGCGGAACTGGACCGCCTTCGCGACGGCGAACGTCAGCGCAAAGCGCAGGAAGAGGCGCAGCGCCGCCAGTTGGCGGAAGAGAAACGTCAGGCGGAGGCGGCCCGCAAAAAGGAAGAGGAGAAACTGGCTGCCCTGAAGCGCCAGCGCGCCCAGGAGGAGCAGGAGCATCAAGCCGCCCTGGAGCGCCAGCGTGCCGAGGCGCAGCGCCAGCGCCAGGCGGAACAGGAGCGCCTTGAAAAGCAAAAGGCGGAGCAGAAGGCGCTGGCCGAAGCAAAACGCAAGGAGCAGCAGCGCTTGGCCGAGCTGGAGGAGCAACGTAAAATCGAGGCCGAAAAACGCCGCCGCGAGGAAGAGGCGGCCCGCAAGGCGGCCAAGGAGCGTGAGCGCCAGGAGGCGGAGAAGCGCCGGGCCGAGGAGCGCCGGAGAAAGGCGGAAGAGGCACTCAAGCAGAAGATGGCGGCCGCGGAGGAACAGTTGCAGGCGGATCGCACCCGCCAGCTCCAAACCGCCGAGGCCGTGTATGTCGGCTGGATTGCCGAAAAAGTCGGTCGAAAATGGCTACGGCCCTCCGATACGCCTGATGACTTTTCCTGTAAGGTCATGGTCCATCAGATCCCCGGCGGCGAGGTGGTCGAGGCGCAAGTCGTGGAGAGTTGCGGCAGCTCTGCCCTGGATCGCTCGGTAGAGGCAGCGGTCAGGAAGGCCTCCCCGCTGCCCGAGCCGCCGGACCCGGACGTTTTTGATCGCGAAATCGTATTTACCTTCAAACCGAGGGGATAAAGTTGTTGGCAAAACGTTTCATTTTGTTGCTGCTGCTGGTTATGCCGGCGCTGGTTCAGGCGCGGCTCGAGGTCACCGTCACCGGCGGTGCGGAAGGGGCATTGCCTATCGCTATCTTACCGTTCGGCTGGGAAGGTGAGGAGCCACTTAGCGAGGACATCGCCGCCATCATCAAGGCGGATCTCGCCGCTAGCGGCCGTTTCGCCCCGCTCTCGGGTAAGCAGCTGGTGGGGCAGCCGGATCACGGCGGTGCCATCGATTTTGCGGCTTGGCGGGCGGCGGGAGTGGAAACGCTGCTGGTCGGACGGGTCAAAAATAGCAACGGACGTTATCAAGTCCGGTTCCAGCTCTTTGATGTCCTCAGGGCGAAGCAGCTGGCGGGTTACGCAATGCCCACGCGCGCACCGCTGCTGCGTCGCACCGCCCATCAAATCAGCGATCTCGTGTACGAGGAGCTCACCGGCGAGCGCGGCGCCTTCAATACCCATATCACCTACGTCACCGTGGAGGATGTCGCCGAGGGCGAGCGCCGTTTCCGGCTGGCGGTGGCGGATGCCGACGGCTTCAACGAACAGACCATCCTTACTTCCAAACAGCCGCTCATGTCTCCGGCCTGGTCACCCGATGGCAAGCAGCTGGCCTATGTTTCCTTCGAGGCCCGCCGCTCGGTGGTCTATGTACAGAACGTCATCAGTGGCAAGCGCGAAAAGGTGGCCGAGTATGAGGGTATCAATTCGGCCCCGGCCTGGAGTCCCGACGGGCGGAGTCTGGCACTTACCCTGTCGAAAGATGGCAACCCGGAAATCTATGTTCTCGATCTCCGTACCCGTGCGCTGAGGCGTATCACCCGACACTCGGCAATCGACACCGAGCCGGCCTGGATGCCGGACGGGAACGGGCTGGTGTTTACCTCCGACCGCGGCGGGAAGCCGCAGATCTATAGGGTCGATACGGGGCCGCGAGGGGCCGTGGGACGCCCGCAGCGGCTCAGTTTCGAGGGCCGTTACAATGCGCGGCCCAGCGTCTCGCCGGATGGCCACCATCTGGCCATGGTCCACCAGTCCCGCAGCGGCTTTCAGATTGCCGTGCAGAACCTGGAGACCGGGAATCTCCGGATTTTGACCGATTCCCGACTGGACGAGTCGCCCAGCTTCGCACCCAATGGCCGGATGATTATTTTCGCCACCGAAAGGAGAGGACGTGGCGTGCTGGAGGCGATCGCGGTCGATGGTAGCGCCGGCCAGCGTCTTGACCTGACCGGATTCGATGTCAGGGAACCGGCTTGGTCACCTTTCTTTGCAGAATAGAGGGTTTGAAATGAAACAGGTTTGGTTGTTTTGGGGAGTGCTGGCCACAAGCGTCATGGTCTCCGGCTGTGCCGGCGTGGCCGAACGAGACGGAGCCGGTGAAGACGTTGTCATCGAAGATATTGACGACCGGGCTGTGGCGGGCGATGCCCGGGCCGCGGGTGCACGAATGGACGGTAAGTTCGAAGGCAGTCCGCTGGACGACCCGGAAAGCCCATTATCGCAACGGGTGTTCTACTTTGATTTCGACAGCAGCGAATTGTCCGAAAACGATCGGGAGGCTCTGGTTGCCCACGGTCGCTTTCTGGCCTCCAATCCCGACGTTTCCGTAGCAGTGGAGGGGCATACCGACGAGCGGGGTACCCGCGAATACAACTTGGCGCTGGGGGAGCGGCGCGCTCAGGCAGTGGAGCGGCTCCTGTCTTTACAGGCGGCGGCTGAAGACCAGCTGCAGGTGATCAGTTTCGGCGAGGAGAGCCCGGCCGCCATGGGGCACGATGAAGGAGCCTGGTCCCTGAATCGCCGGGTCGAATTGCTCTATTCGGGATATTGATATGACCAAGCTGCGCTACCTGATCCCCTTCGTGCTGCTCACCGCCGTACCGGTTCAGGCGGCCGAGCGAAACGATTTGCAAGACCGGGTTCAGCGGCTCGAGAGATTGATGGAGAGCCAATCGCTAATGGAGATGCTGACCCGGATCGACAGCCAGCAGCGTGAGCTTGCCGTGATCCGTGGTGAGCTGGAAGAGGTGAGCCACGAGCTCGATTCACTCAAAAAACGCCAGCGCGACCTCTATCTGGATACCGACCGGCGGCTGTCGCGTCTGGAGCGGGAAGGTGTGGCGCCTGCCGCCGGGGCGCAAACCGGGCCCGATATGGCACAGGAGAAGCCGGGCGTGGAGAGCCCGGGTACCGCTGATCTGGTTGCCGAGCGCCAGGCTTATCAACAGGCCTTCGACATCCTCCGGGAGTTGCGTTATGAGCAGGCGATCAAGGCCTTCGAGAACTTTCTCGAGGAGTATCCGGATGGTCGCTACGCGCATATCGCCCAGTACTGGCTCGGAGAGGCCAGTTACGCCCGGCGCGATTTCGGCAAGGCCATCGCCGCTTATCGCGCCCTGGTGGATAACCATGCCAATAGCCCCAAGGTGGCAGAGGCCCTTTTGAAGATCGGCTATAGCTATCATGAGCTGAAGCAGGACGGGAAGGCCCGGCCGGTGCTGGATCAGCTGGTCAGGGAGCATCCGGGCACCACCGAGGCGGACCAGGCGCAGAACCTGCTGAAACGTTTGGGCAAGCAGGGCGGCTGATCACCTTAATGGCAGGGGCCTCCCGCACTATGCTGCGGATCACCGAGATATTTCTGTCCCTGCAGGGTGAGGCCCGTGACGCGGGCTGGCCCACCCTGTTCGTGCGTCTGACCGGCTGCCCGCTGCGTTGCACGTACTGTGATACCTCCTATGCATTTACCGGTGGCCATACCATGACCCTGGATGCCATCATGGAAGAGGTGAAGCAGGTCGCAGCTTCACGGGGATATGGTGAGGTGCGGCATGTCTGTGTCACCGGGGGTGAACCGCTCGCCCAACGGGGCTGTCGGGAGCTCCTCGTCAGACTCTGTGATGCCGATTATCAGGTTTCACTGGAAACCAGCGGCGCTCTGGATGTGTCCAATGTTGATGTGCGGGTGGTGCGGGTGATGGACCTCAAGACCCCGGGGTCCGGCGAGCAGACCAAAAACCGCTGGGAGAACCTGGAAGTTCTTACCGGCAGGGACCAGGTAAAACTCGTGATCGCCGACCGTAATGATTACGAATGGGCTCGTGCGGTGATCAAGCGCTATCGAATCGCTGATCGTTGCGAGGTTCTGTTTTCGCCCGTATTCGGCCGGATCGAACCGCGCCAGCTGGCGGACTGGATTATTGAAGATCGCCTTCCGGTCCGATTCCAGATGCAGCTGCATAAACTGTTGTGGGGCGACGAACCGGGCCGCTAAGATTAAAGACCTATCGCAAAGGTCCGCTGATCAGGAACCGCTGGATGGATAGGAACTCGTCTCCCGTCAAAACCATTGGGAAACTCGACGCACGCCGTATCTTTGAGAGGCAATATCATCTTGCGCTCTTCGGTGAATCGGGTCGCGGTAAGCTATGAATAACCTCACGAAGAAGGCGGTTGCCCTTGTTTCCGGCGGGCTGGACTCCGCCACCTCGCTGGCGATGGCCCGCGACCGGGGATTTGAGTGCTACGCCCTCAGCTTCGACTACGGGCAGCGGCACCGGATTGAACTGGAGGCCTCCCGGCGGGTGGCCGAGAGCCTGGGGGTGCGGGAGCACCGTGTCTTCACCCTCGACTTGCGGCAGTTCGGGGGATCCGCCCTGACTGATGACAGCATCGATGTGCCACAGGGCCCGTCAGAGGGGATACCGGCCACCTATGTCCCTGCACGCAATACCATTTTCCTTTCTCTGGCGCTGGGTTGGGCCGAGGTGCTGGGTGCTCTGGACCTCTTTATCGGCGTCAATGCCGTCGATTATTCGGGGTACCCGGATTGTCGCCCGGAATTCATCGACGCCTTTGAAAAGACCGCAAATCTGGCCACCAAAGCCGGGGTGGAGGGCCAACACTTTTCCATTCACGCACCGCTTATTCATATGACGAAGGCGCAAATCATCGCCACCGGCCATAGGCTGGGTGTAGATTATGGACTGACGCTGTCCTGTTATGATCCGGATTCCAGCGGAAGGGCTTGCGGTGTTTGTGATTCCTGTCGGCTACGTGCGGCCGGTTTCCGCGAGGCGGGCGTTCCCGACCCGACGCCTTACAAAACCCAATAATATTCCCATCGGGCTATTGTGCGGATGTGCAAGGCTCCCGAAGATGTCAAGGAACACCACTGGAGGAGAGAACATTGTTATTTGAAAGCTTTTCCCAGGCGCATCAGGCGCTGCTTTTGGGAGCCTTCGGTATCGCACTTATCATGGGCGCTGTCGTCAACAAGACGAATTTCTGCACCATGGGTGCCGTCTCCGATGCGGTCAATATGGGCGACTGGGGCCGCATGCGCGCCTGGATGTTCGCCATTGCCATTGCACTGCTCGGTGTCACCGGACTCGAAGCGGTCGGTCTGGTTCAGGCTGATGGTTCCTTTCCTCCGTACCGATCGGGTAACCTGATTTGGGCCGAAAACATCCTTGGCGGGTTGCTGTTCGGAATTGGGATGACCCTGGCCTCGGGTTGTGGCAACAAGACGTTAATCCGCATTGGCGGCGGCAATCTGAAATCGATTGTGGTGTTCGGCGTCATCGGTGTAATCGCCTATTTCATGATCAATCCGTTTCCCGGCAGTGACCAGACGCTGATGTCGCTGCTGTTCCTGGACTGGATTAGGCCACTGGCGGTCAGCCTGGACGGCGGTCAACAGGACCTGGGTACTATCTTCGCCGGCTCCGAGGGCGCGGGGAGTGCCCGTCTGTGGATCGGCACCGGTCTGGGTCTGCTGCTGCTCGGCTTCGTCTTTAAATCCGCCGATTTCCGCGGCAGTTTCGACAACGTACTCGGCGGACTCGTAGTCGGTGTAGCGATCCTCGGGGCCTGGTATGTGAGCTCCAACATCGGGCTCACCTTCGAGGACTCGTTCGAAGGTGAAATGACCGTCTCGGTCAGTGAATTTCTCGATCCCGCTCAAACCCACTGGGACATGAATGAGGGTATTCACGAGGGCTGGGACGCCAAGCCCGCCAGCTCGGATTTCAATCCCCAATCCTACACCTTCATCAACCCCATGGGGCAGTCTCTCGGTTATGCTGCCGGCGGGTTCGCCAAGACCGCGCTGACGTTCGGCGTGGTCGCTGTTCTGGGTGTGGTCGCCGGCTCGTTCATCTGGGCCATTCTCAGCGGCGGTTTCCGGTTCGAGTGGTTTGCCTCGGTTCGTGATTTCATGAACCACTTCATCGGCGCCATTCTGATGGGGTTTGGTGGCGTACTGGCCATGGGGTGCACCATCGGACAAGGCATCACCGGCTTCTCCACGCTGGCGGTCGGTTCCATGATGGCTTTGGCCTCCATCGTTTTTGGGAGTGCACTGACCATGAAAATCCAGTACTACCAAATGGTCTACGAGGAAGAAGCGACTTTCCCGAAGGCATTGATAACCGCTCTGGCCGACATGCGCCTGGTCCCCAATGCCATGCGCAAACTCGAGGCCATCTAGGCGATAAACGGTTGGTGCCGGGCTTGCCTTTTTTGGCGAGTCCGGTACTATATGCCGCCTCTCACGGGCCGTTAGCTCAGTTGGTAGAGCATCTGACTTTTAATCAGGTGGTCGTTGGTTCGATTCCAACACGGCCCACTTTAAACTGGCACTCAGGCTCGGCGGATTCCGCGACAAAAAGCAACAAAACCTGGTGCGTAAAAAGCCCCCGCGGCGTGAACCCGGGGGCTTTTTTTATGCCCTCTATTTCGGAGGGATTGGAGACGATTTTGCACCACCGTCGGTAGTTGGCGTTTGAAGTATCGCTAACGCATCGGCTCGGTTTTGTACCCACCCTTATTGGTCGCAGCCCTCCGGAAGGTTCTATTTAACGAAAATGAGCGGGAAATCTGGCCAGTCGGGCTTGGCCGCACGACTCCATGGGTGGAGCAGTTAGAGCGCAGCATGCCGTCATGGATGGCGGTAGTAGAGAATGTCTGGAACCTATTCTCGAGGATGTCCGAGCCGAGTAGGTCAGCGATTCTCGGAGAGATTCCTAGTGGTTACCATCGACGTCGTCAAAGAAGAGGGCGATGCTGCGCTCGGCGGCTGCGTCGATTGTCGGTGCGCAATAGGCGACGTAGAGTGTGAGCGATAGCTCTTGAATGAGCTACCCGTCGCTCATTGGCCATCACCCGCAGTGACCCCGACGCACAGTGCTCCGCTCCGATGCCGTGCACTCGCTCGGGGTGGTGCTCACAAAAAGTTATAACTACTCACCCCCTCCGTCATTCCCGCGTAGGCGGGAATCCAGAGAACAAAAGCATGGCCCAAAATGGATCCCCGCCTACGCGGGGATGACGGTTCTTGGCCAGGATGTATTCTGAGTTCGACTGCTGGATCCCCGCCTACGCGGGATGACGGATTTCCGGGGCCGTGGGCGATCACCTGGGCGAGCAGTTACAAAGTTTTTTTTGACGATGGGCATTGCCGTTCAGCTGATCCTCGCCTATCTATTTCATAACAGAAAAAAGATTACCCAAGTCGCGGTGAATAACCGACGGAAACTCAGCAAGGGAGTGCATCATGAAGCGAGGCAACGGAGGGCTTGGCGGCCCCGGTCTGGGGTTCGTTTTTGTCATTTTTTTCATGTTAGGATTCTTCCCCGGGATTTCCCAAGCGCAGATACCAGAACTATCGGTAACCGACGGGACGTCGGCCATTACCAGTTATCGGTGGCTGATCGAAGAGGACGTTACGCACCATATAAACCCCGGCCCCCCTGCGACGTGTGAAGAAGGGCGTCTGGATAACTGCCTATCCGTCGATTTTCATCGGAGCCACATGCCTCCGGTTGCCGAGGGCTGGGCCGGGGGTTCCCTTCCGGACCTCGATCCAAACAAGCATTACTATCTCTCTATCCTTCCGGCAGATGCGGGAACTGACGGCGGGGCCACCATCGGGGCGGCACCCATCGAGCCCGGACAGGGGCAGGTGCAGGTGAAGGTCAATCGCCTGCCGTTGCCCACGGCCCAGATCCGGATCTTCGTCTTTCATGACGACTATCCGATCAACAATGCGCCGGATACGCCGGAGGAAGAAGGGCTGGCCGGATTCCAGATCAAACTCTCCGATGCCGGCGGACGCTACGGGGCCTCCGGGGGCCAGATGATGCAGGACGCGTTCGGCAATGCCCTGGGGACCACCTACAACGAAGACGGCACTGTTGCCGCGATGGGGAATGGGACCATCCTGACTGGCCCGGACGGGTATGCTGCTATCAAGAATCTTGCCCCCGGAAAGTACGGGGTGGAGGTGATCCCGCCAGCGGGCCAGGGTTGGGTTCAAACCAGTACCATCGAGGGCACCAAGACTGTAGACGCGTGGGTGAAGGCGGACGAGCCGTCCTATTTCACGGAGTTCGGACCCCCTGGTCCCCACGTGTTTATCGGCTTTGTCCAATCCTTTGATAACCTGGCCTCGCTGCCGGGGACGACCCGTACCACGGTCACGGGACAGGTGCGGCAGGTGCACAATTCGCGGCCGCCGGATTTTGCCTTCTATACCGGGGCTCCGGTCCCGGACTGCTGGATCGGTTTGAATGATATGTCCGTCGGCATTGGCCGGGGTGTCTTCGCGGCACCGTGCAGCGCCGACAGCAGCTTCAATATCTCCAATGTCCCGCCCGGCGACTACCAGCTTGCCATCTGGGATGCCAACCTGGATGTTATCTTCGGCTCGACCAATGTGAGCGTGGATACCCAGGGCAACTGTAACAGCACCCCGGGCTGCAACCTGCTCGATGTGCCTGTGTTCTCCTGGTTCGCGCGGTTGGAAAACTACGTCTTCAACGACGAGAACGAAAACGGGTTCTGGGACCCGGGCGAGGCCCCCATTCCCGAGGTGGTGACCAATCTCCGCTTCCGGGACGGCTCGCTCTACCAGAGCATGCCCACCGACATGGAGGGCGCCGCGCCTTATGACGAGGTATTCCCCTTTTTTAGCTGGCTGGTGGCCGAGGTGGATTTCGGCCGGCTCAAAGCCACCGGTGCCACCATCGTCGCCGATGACGGCGGGCCGGTAGACAATGGCCCCTGGGGATTCGGCGGTGTCCTGAATCCGCAGCCGCAGTCTGAGAATGACTATTTGCCCTACCGCACCGAAACCGGCCCGGTCCTGACGCAGGGTTTCCAGGGCTTCCTAGGACAGACCAACGTCATCCAGTGGGGCAAGAAGGCCTACGAACCGGGCGAGAACGGTGGAATGTCCGGCATGGTCTTCTACGCCACCACCCGCGCGGAGAATGACCCGCGTTATGCCGCTGCCGAACCCTGGGAGCCCGGCATTCCGCGCATTCAGGTGGCCCTGTATCAGGACAGCGACAGCGACGGAGTGATTGACGACCTGGACGGTGATGGCGAGGAGACCGTAGCCGACGTGGACAACCACCCCTTCGGGTGGCGCGACGGTGGAACGGCCGGGCCGGAGGACATCGACTACAACGACAATGGTCTGTTCGATGCCGGTGACGCCATTCAGATCACCACCACCGACAGTTGGGACGACAGCCTGCCTACGGGCTGTCAGGGGGAAGTCTTCTATGTTGACGGTCTCTACCCCACCGATTGCTATGACGGGCTTCGCAACTTCAATCAGGCGCGTCCGGCGGTGTTCGACGGTGGCTACGCCTTTGACAGCTACCACCCGGACGGCATCGTCTCGGGCGGTGCCGAAGTCGCGGGCCTGCCTGCCGGCGAGTATATTGTCGGCACCGGCGAACACCCGGTCTACCAGACGGTCAAGGAGGAGGATCGTAACGTCGACTTCGGCGATACCTATGTGCCGCAGCTCCTTCCGCCGGCCTGTGTCGGTGAGCTGCGTACGGTGCCGGACTATATGAGCTTCCAGACCGATGGCGACGGCAATCCGGTTGGGTCGGCCGAGCAGTTCATCGCGGCGCCGTTCGCCGGTGACCAGCGGCCCCTCTGTAACCGTAAGCAGGTGACGCTGTCCGACGGGAGAAATGCGGCGGCTGAATTCTTCATGTTTACCCAGGTCCCGCCGGCCGGTCACGTGGTCGGCTTCATCCTGGACGACCTCTCCAACGAGTTCGATCCGGCCGCGCCGAACTTCGGCGAGAAATACTCGCCGCCGGGACTGCCGGTCTCCATTCGCGACTGGACGGGCAACGAGATCGCCCGCACCTATTCCGATCGCTGGGGACGCTACAACGCCCTGGTCCCGTCCACCTACACGGCGAATCTGCCGATGCCCAGCGGCATGTCGCCGAACATGCTCATCACCTGCATGAACTCGGCCAACGACCCGCGGCATAACCCGCAGTACAGCCAGTTCTGTTACACCTTCCAGTACATGCCGGGCACTACCACCTACCTGGATACCCCGGTGGTCCCGGTATCGGCGTTCGCCGGACCCAATCAGGCCACTCTGGATTGCGATTATCCGGCGGGAACGCCCGCGGTCGATTCGGTTTCCAGCCCCTATGTGCAGCCGGGTGAGGCGATTGAGATCGCCGGTTCCGGGTTTGGTACGGATGGCAGCGTGACCATCGGCGGCACACCGCTGGAGGGCATCGCCCGGAGCGACACCCTGATCAGCGGGACCGTGCCGGCGGATGCCGCTACGGGCCAACTGGAGATCGTCCGCGCGGATACCGGAGCGGAGGCGGGTGTCAGCAGCACCATCGTCGTCGGCTCGCTGCTCTCCGCCAACGGTCGGGCGGAAGCGGCGGTCCACGAGGTGTGGCCAGCGGCTGATACGAACGCCACGCCCATCCAGGATGCCATCGACCAGGCGGAGCCCGGCGACATGGTCCTGGTCCATCCCGGCCGGTACGAGGAGTTGGTGATCATGTGGAAGCCGATCCGCCTGCAGGGCTTCGGCGCCAACACGGTCATCGACGCGCTGAAGGCGCCGGGCAACAAGCTCCAGGCGTGGCGAGACAAGGTCGAGGGGCTGATCACCGCAGGTGAGGTGGACTTGCTCCCGGCACAGGAGCTGGGCTTCGGCTTGCCCGAACCGGCCACACTCTTTACCGAGGAGGGGCCGGGGGTCATTGTCCTTGCGAAGGATGAAATGCCCAACAAGGGCGGGTTTGGCCGGGACAGGGACGGTCTGCCCCTGGCCTGGGTCGACGGCTTCGCCATCACCGGTGCCGACCATGCCGGCGGAATCGTCGTCAACGGCTACGCCAACGACATGGCGATTGCCAACAACCGGGTGTTCGGCAATCACGGCATCTACGGCGGCGGCATCCGGCTGGGCCACCCCGAATTGGTTCTGGAGACCAACCAGGGGCTCGAGTACCAGGATGCGTACAACGACCGTATCGCAATCCACCATAACCATGTGTACACGAATGGCGCCAGTGGCGGTGCGGGCGGGGGTATCAGTCTCTATACCGGTTCCGATGCCTACCGTGTGACCGACAACCTGGTGTGCGGCAACTTCACGCAGGGCAACGGGGCCGGTGTCGGCCACCTGGGTCTGAGCAACGACGGGCTGATTGAGGGCAACATCATCGCCTTCAACCAGTCGTTCAATCAGGGTCTCACGGTATCCGGCGGCGGCATCTTCATCGGCGGCGTCGCACCGGTGGGTGGCGGACTGCTGAGCCCCGGCGCCGGGCTGGTGCGGATCCTCTCCAACCGGGTCCAGGGTAACCATGCCGGAGCCGGCCATGGCGGCGGCATGCGCCTGGAGTCGGTGAACGGGCTCGACATGGAGCACGGTTCCAAGAGAACCTGGTATGCAGTGGAGATCATCAACAATTTCGTGGTCAACAACGTCTCCGGTCTGGCCGGCGGCGGGATCTCGCTGCAGGACGCGGGCAACGTGACGGTGCTGCACAACACCATCGCCAATAACGACAGTACCGCCACGGCCGGAGCGGCCTTCGCGCCGGGGCAGCCCAACCAGTCCGTCCCCCAGCCCGCGGGTATTGTGGGTCACGCCCACAGCCCGGCATTGGCGGCAACGGCTGAACGAATGCGGGAGCCGCTGTTCTCGAGCCCGGGGCTGGAGAACAACATCATCTGGCACAACCGCTCCTTCAGCTTCGTGATGGACCCCAATCAGGACCCGCCGTTCGGTCTGTCCCCGAACCTGGATGTCGGCGAGGCGCCGGAGTATTGGGACCTGGCCGTACTGGGGACCGGGGATCCGGCTGATAGTCTCAATCCGCTCTACAGCGTGTTGACCGACGCAGCCGGATACGATGGCAGCAATGTCGAGGGCGACCCCGCCTTCCTGGCCGAGTACCTCAACCAAGGGCCTCCGGGAGTCATCTATCCCGAGCCGAAGACCACACTCGCGGTGATGCCCGCGTTCGACGAGGGCGGCAACTTCATCGACGTGCACTACGGTCCGCTTGGCCTGTCCAACGGCGACTATCACATTGGTAGTGGCTCGGTGGCACTGGACTTCGCAACGGACGCCGGGGTGACCGTGGACTATGACGGAAATGCCCGCCCCGCAGGTCTCGGGTATGACGCCGGGGCCGATGAACAGATGCCGTAAAGGGACCGGGCCGTTTCGCCGGTGCCGGATTTACCAGGCACCGCTGAAACGGCTTAAGAGGCTGCCACATTCAAGGAGGAATGAACAATGGAAAGGATTCTATGGCCATGTCGGACCGCTCTCGCCGTGGCAATCGCCGCCGGCGCATCCGGTACGGCCCTGGCCGGCGTCACGGTCCAGTGTCCCGGTGATCAGAACGGTGATGCGATCTCCGATGGCAGGGGTGACCCGGACCATCCCAATGCCCGCTGTGTGCATTTGGGGGCCGGCGATGGCTATGTGCGCATGGCGGACGGGCGTCCCCTGTACATGTTCGGCTTCTCCGACCTCACGGGAATTTCGGAGAAGAAGGCGATGGATACCGGCATGCTGGCCGCTACCTTCCCGGCACCGACCATTGTGGCCGACGAGGGGGATGAGCTCTACCTGACGCTGACCAATGTCGGCATGGCGGTGCGGCCCGACCTCTTCGACCCTCACACCGTGCACTACCACGGCTTCCCCGAGGCGTCCTCGATTTTTGACGGGGTTCCCGAGGCCTCGGTTTCCATCAACATGGGATCGAGCCTCACCTATTACTACAACCTGGTGGAGCCGGGCACCTATATGTACCACTGCCACGTGGAGGCGACGGAGCACATGCAGATGGGGATGCTCGGCAACCTCTATATCCGGCCGATCCAAAACCGGCTGCCGGACGGCACCGCACTCGGGACGCACGTCCATAGCAACCCCGATTACAACGCCGACCGGAACGACGATGACCCTACCGTGGGCGATACCTACGCCTACAACGACGGCGACGGCTCCACCCGCTACGACGTGGATTACGCCATACAGCTCGGCTCCTTCGACCCGGCCTTCCACGACGCCAGCGAAACCACTCAGCCGCTGCCGTTCGCCTATATGGAAGATCGCTACGCGATGCTGAACGGACGGGGCTATCCGGACACGGTCAGTTCCACCCCGCCGCAAGCACCGGCCGAAAACGGCGGTATCGAATCGCAGCCGCTGGACTCTTTGATTGAGGCGCAGCAGGGTGAACGGATACTGCTGAGGCTCTCCAACCTGAACGTCACCAATTTCTACACCGTCAGCTCCCAGGGGATCCCGATGCAGGTGATCGGCCGCGGTGCGCGAATCCTTCGAGGGGGCGGCACCCCCGATGGCAGGGACCTGTACTACCGGACCAGTTCAGTGACGCTTGGCGGCGGGGAGGCGGCGGACGTGCTCCTCGATACCACCGGCATCCAGCCGGGAACGTACTTTCTCTATACCACCAATTTTCAGTACCTGACCAATAACGGTGCCGATGTGGGCGGCATGATGACCGAAATCGTGATCAACTGAGGAGAGCGGGGCAGCCATGAAATGGACAAGGATATGCAATTGGATTGCCGGATTCTGCTGGCTGACGCTGGCAGTCCCATCGGCGGGGGCGGCTATAGATGGTATCCCCGGACCCACCTTCAACCTGACGGCCGCAGCGGACACCATCTCCATGCCTGACGGCGGCAGCGTCCCGGTTTGGGGCTACGGCCCTGAAGGCAGCCGCAGTCAGTACCCCGGGCCGACCCTGATCGTCAACCAGGGCGACACGGTGACGGTAGCCCTCAGCAGCGAAATTGCCGTCAACGGTACGCCGGTTCCCACTTCGATGCTCTTTCCCGGTCAGACGGGGGTGACAGCCAGCGGCGGAAGCGAGGGGTTGCTGACGCGCGAGAGCACCGGCCCGGACGATCCGGTTACCTACAGTTTCGTTGCGCGGCGGCCCGGCACCTATATGTACCACAGCGGAACCCGCCCCGACCTGCAGGTGGAAATGGGGTTGTTAGGCGCCCTTATCGTCCGGCCGAGTCAGGGTGCCGGCCTGGCCTACAACCACGCTGACTCCCGGTTCGACCATGAATATCTGTTTCTGTTAACGGAAATGGATCCGGCCCTCCACGAGCAGGTGGCCGCCGGCAATCTGGATGGCGTCGATACCAGTGCCTACTACCCCATGTACTGGTTCATCAACGGCCGGGCCGCGCCCGATACCATGGCGCCGGCGGGCGCCTCATGGCTGCCGACCCAGCCCTACAACGCAATGATCCGGACGCGGCCGGGGGATACCATGCTGATGCGCATTGTCGGCGCAGGTCGGGATCTGCACCCCTTTCACCACCACGGCAATAACACTCGGGTTATCGCCAGGGACGGGCGTCTGCTGCAGAGCGCACCGGGGGCGGGGGCGGACCTTGCCTACTCTGAGTTCACGATCAAGACGGTGCCCGGCGCCACCTATGACGCCCTGTTCCACTGGACCGGCAGAAAGATGGGCTGGGACATCTACGGAGACGCGCCACACGAGTGTAATGACGGTGACGGCGATGACTTCGATGACAGCACCTGGGAATACTGCCCGGACCATGGCGAGCCGTTTCCGGTGCAGTTGCCGGAAGCACAGGAGCTGGCCTTCGGCGGTCAATACAGCGGCAGCCCGTTCCTGGGGACCGAGGGCAGCCTGCCTCCGGGTGAGGGCGGCCTTAACGAGTACGGCGGCTTCTTCTTTATGTGGCACTCCCATGTCGAAAAGGAGATGACCAACTTCGACGTGTTCCCCGGCGGCATGATGACCATGATGGTGGTCGAGCCGCCCGGCACGCCAATTCCGTAATGTCAACCAAGGATTCCCGGACAAAGGACTAGGACTATGAAAGTAACCAGGACAAGGAGTGCTCTATGCGCGGCGCTGGTGCTTGCCGGCGGTTCGGCGGGGGCCAAGGAGGTGCACCTCATCGCTGCGCCCTTGACGAAGATCATGCCCGACGGCGTGCAGTTGACGCAGTGGGGATTCGCCGAAGACCTCAACGCCAACGGCGTACTGGACGGGACCGAAACGTCTACGTCGCCCGGTCCGATCATCGACATCCCGCCGGAGGATCCGGGGCTGACCATCACCCTGCACAATACCCTGTCGGCCCCGGTATCCCTTATCATCCCCGGCGAGGCCTCGGGCGGTGATCCGGTGTTCACCACCGATGCGCAGGGGCGTCGCCGGGCCCGCTCATTGACCCATGAGACGGCACCGGGTGGAACCGGAACCTACAGTTGGCCGTCACTCTCCGCCGGCAGTCACGTTTATCACAGCGCGACCTCACCGCAGATGCAGGTGCCGATGGGCCTCTATGGCGGTATCACCAAGGATGCGGCTGCCGGCGAGCCCTATCCGGGCGTCGCTGCCACCACTGAAGCCCTGCTGTTTTTCAGCGAGATCGATCCGGCACTGAACGCCGCGATCACCAGCGGCGAATACGGCACGGCGGCTTACCCCAGTTCCGTCGATTACAGTCCGAAATACTTTCTCATCAACGGAGAGCCCTACCAGTCAGGCGTTTCGACCCCGATCGCCGCCGGCGCGGTCGGCGAGCCAACCCTGCTGAGGCTGTTCAATATGGGATTGAACACCCATGTGCCCGTGCTGCAGGGCAGCCATCTTCAGGTCGTGGCCGAGGATGGCTTTGCTTATCCCTACCTGCGACAGCAGTATTCAGTGACCCTGTCGCCCGCCAAGACCCGGGATGCTGTTTTTACGCCGCAAAAGGAGGGGGTGTACCCGATTTATGACCGGCGACTGAATCTGACCGATGCCGGCCGGCCCGGCGGCGGTATGCTTTCCGGATTGCAAGTGGGTACGGTGGTCGGCACGCCGATCGCCGTCGACGATGGCTATGCCACGGATGAGGACCAGCCGCTTGCGGTGGCCGCGCCCGGCGTTCTGGGGAACGACGAATCTGCCGACGGGACGCTGACGGCAACGCTGGACGATCCAGTCAGTGCCGGGTCGCTGAATCTGGAGCCTGACGGCTCCTTCACCTACACGCCGCCGCCGGACTTCAGCGGCAGTGCAGTGTTCAGCTACCGGGCCGATGACGGCACGCTCCAGAGTGCACCGGCGACGGTCACGTTGATCGTCAACCCGACCAACGATGCGCCGGTCGGCACCGCCGATAGCTATGCGGTGAACGAGGACACCACCCTGACGGTAGCCGCCCCCGGCGTACTGTCCAACGACAGTGATCCGGACGGAGATACCCTCACTGCGGCGACGGCCGCTTTGCCGGACCACGGCACCCTTGCGCTGGAGTCGGATGGCGGATTCGCCTATACCCCTGATGCCGGCTATACGGGCCCGGACAGCTTCACCTACACGGTGAGTGACGGCACCGTCAGCCATGCTGAAGTCCTCGTGAGCCTGACCGTCCAAGCAGCCGCCAACATTGCACCGATGGCCAGCGACGACCAGGCCACCACACCGTTCAGGGAGCCGGTCACCATCAACGTGCTCAGCAATGATAGCGATCCCGACGGCGACCTCGAACCGGCCAGCGTAACTGTGGTGACACAACCGCTGCACGGTTCCGCCATTGCCAACGCCGACGGCACCATCACCTACACCCCGTCGCCGGGCTTCCGGGGCAGTGATGCATTCGGGTACACGGTTGCCGATACCGAAGGCGCGCTCTCCAACGAAGCCACGGTTCGCGTGGATGTCATTAAATAACATGAAAATGAGCGGGCGCTTTGGCGCCCGCCACGGTCAAGGAGGAAATCGATGAAAACTTTGTCCGCGTTTCGGTTAGTAGCGTGGTCATCCCTGGGACTGCTCCTGGCGAGCGGAGCGGCCTATCCCGCTTCCAACTCTCCCGTTCCCGAAGAGGGAGGGGAACCGATCAACGTGCCTTCCGCCGAGCTTTCCGAACGCTTCGGCATCGAGTTGCAGGCGCTGCGGTTGTCAGCAGCGGGGCACATGCTGGATCTGCGTTACCAGGTAACCGATAGCGACAAGGCCGAACCGCTGATGGCGCAGTGGAAGCCGTATCTGGTGGATGAGAGCAGCGGCCGAAAACTCTCCACGCCCTCCTTTGCCAAGGTGGGGGCGCTGCGCCAATCGCCGGAGAAGCTGGAGGAGGGCCTAATCTATTTCGTGCTCTTCGCCAATCCCGGCCGCAGCCTCGGACACGGCGACAGGGTTACGGTCTCCCTGGATGGAGTGCACGTGGAAGGGGTGCCCATTCAGTGACGCCGTAAGCGTCTCAGAAGCCGGTGTTAGCTGTTAGGGCTAATCTCCGGTTTCATGAACAACCACACCGATCACAGAGGCGGCCATACCGAGACACCGCTCGGAAACTCAGGTAGTCCAACTGAGAGTATTGATGAATTTGGTCCTCTGTGGTGAAAAATGCGGGCTGACGACGGGAGAGATGACAGGGAGTCAGGCATGGATGCGCGAAAGCTGCTGCTGTATGGATGGGGGTTTGTCTTTTCACTGCATGCCCAGGCCGGGACGACCGGTGAGCGTCTTCAAGAGCATCTGGCGTCGGCATCGCCGGAGGAGCGGATTCCGGTTATTCTCGAGTTCAGCGCACAAGCCCGGACCGATGACCTTGCGGGCTTTGAACGTTCGGAGCGCCGGGCCGAACTGCTCGTGCGGCTCCGGAATACCGCGAAGCAAAGTCAGGCCGGCCTGCTGCGGGAGCTACGGCCTTTCGGGCAGCCCGTGCAGCTGTGGCACATTAACGCCCTGGCTGCCGAGCTGCCGGCGAGTGAAATAACGGTATTGGCGAGACGGTCCGGGATTCGGCGGATTATCTTCGATGCGGAGGTGACTCTGACGGCGAATGAAGTTGGAGCTTCGGCAATGCCCGGGTGGAATCTGCAAAGCATCGAGGCCGACGCGCTATGGGCATCAGGGTATGACGGCAACGGTGTTACCGTCGCTTCGCTGGATAGTGGGGTTGATACCGGACACCCCGACCTCGGCCCCCGATGGCGCGGCGGCGATAGTGACTGGTTCGATCCGTACGGGGAACACGTCACGCCGTATGATGCCAGCGGGCACGGCACCCAGGTGCTCGGCGTCGCTGTGGGGGGCAGCAATAGCGGCTCTCCCATCGGCGTTGCGCCGCGGACGCAATGGATTGCCGCCAAAGTGTTCGACGACAGCGGTCGGGCCACCCTGAGCGGCATCCACCAGGGCTTTCAGTGGGCGCTGGACCCCGATGGTAATCCGGATGTGGACGATTCGCCGGAAGTCGTGGTGGCGGCATGGGCGTTGCTCAACAGCGTCGGGACCTGCGATACGGAATTTCTGGAAGATGTGCAACTGCTCAAGTTGGCCGAAATTGCTGTCGCCTTTTCCGGTGGCAACAGCGGTCCGGATGGCGGCAGCAGCGTGAGCCCGGGAAACTACGGTAATGCCTTTGCAGCCGGTGCAGTGGACAGTTCGTATTCCGTGGCCGACTTCAGCGGGCGTGGCCCCTCTGCCTGCGATGGGGGCATCTACCCCGAGTTGAGCGCGCCGGGGGTGGAGGTCTACACCGCCGACCTAACCTACGGCGGTCTGTTTCCGGACAGTTATGTGTCGGTCAGCGGCACCTCCATTGCCGCGGCCCATTTGGCGGGCGCTTTTGCTCTGATGCGTGACGCCTATCCCACTTCCAGCGTCGCTGAGCTGGAGGCGGCGCTCGCAGGTTCGGCCGCCGACCTCGGGCCGGCCGGTGCGGACAACGCCTACGGTAACGGCCTGCCCCGGTTAACCGCGGCCTACGATGCTCTGGCCGGCACCGCCCCCGACGATGCGGACGGCGACGGCTATTCCGCGGCAGAGGACTGCAACGACAACGATGCATCCATTTATCCCGGAGCCGAGGAGATAGTCGGCGACGGTATCGACCAGGACTGCAACGGCTACGACCTGACTATCGTCGTAACCGAGACGATGTACACCGCACGCAGGGACACCCTGACGGTTGCCGCCACCAGCGAATTGGGGCCGGATGCGGTGCTGCGGGTGGAGGGCTTCGGTGACATGCGTTGGCGCAAGAAGGATTTGTCTTGGGAGTTGACCGCCCGCGGTATCGGCGGCGATCCCGGCACGGTGACTGTGAGCGGACCGGAAGGCGCCGTACCCGCCGAAACGGCCATAAGGTAATGGGATACCGTCGTTTTGTTCTGCTGGGATTGGCCTTGTGGCCCCTGAGCAGCCCTGCCGTCTTCGGCCCGCCCGTTGAATACGAGCTGTCCGGGACTGACCCTACGGATATCGAGGTCGCCGACTTCAACGGCGATGGTGCTGTTGACGTGGCGGTAGCGATGTACGGGCTCAGTAGCGGCGACGGCAAGCTCAGCGTCCATCTGAACGGAGGCGACGGTGTCTTGACCGATCACCCGCTGGCCGTAGCGTTCAAACCCTACGGTCTCGCCGCAGGCGATTGGGACGGCGATGCGCGAGTCGATTTGGCGGTGACCGAAGGCGATGACAAGGGGCTCGTCCACCTATTCAGGGGCGACGGGACAGGCGGCTTTTCGCCGTCGGGCATCTTGGACGGAGCAGGTGCTTTTCCCGCTGACATTGTCGCTCGGGACTTCACGGGTGACGGGTCCCCGGACCTGGCGGTCATCGCTGCGGTGGGTGCCGGGGTGACTCTTTTCCCTGGCGACGGCGGAGGCGGGTTCGCTACGGGCCATGCCATCGCCGACGCCCTGCGTTGGCAGGCAACGGACGGAACGAGCGCCGATTTCGATGGTGACGGCCGACCCGAGCTCGCGCTTCCCCAGGGCATTCTCAGGTCGGATGGTGCCGGGGGCTTTTCGGAAATGGCCCTGCTCGGCGGTTCGACGGCTATTATCGCCGCCGACATTGATGGCGATGGTCATCCCGAGGCTGCGGTAGGCACGTCGGAAGGCGTCGACATATGGAAGATTACCGCTGCAAACGAGCCGCCGGCTTTCGTGGGTTCGGTTGCCGCTCCTTCCCCCTGGGGGCTGGCTGGAGCGGATATGGATGGAAACGGACGCGCCGAACTGGTGGGTACTGATCGCGCAAACAATACCATTGGATTAATCGAGTGGTCGGGTCCAGGAGGAATGTGGGAGGGTATAGTCAACTGCATCGAGCCCGGCCCGGTAGCCGTCGCTGACCTGAATGGCGACGGCTATCCCGACGTTATCACAGGCTGTCGTGGCTACGGGGAAACGGCAGTGCTTGCGGTATCCCTGCAGGAGCCGGGAAGCACGCCTCCTCCGATTCTGAGCTTCTCACAGCAGACCTACCAGGTGAATGAAACCGACCCATCGCTGGCGGTGACGATACAGCGGGATAGGACTACGACAGACAGCCGCGTGGAGTATGCCACCGCCCCCGGAACGGCCCTGGAGGGGTCCGACTACGTGGCAACCCGGGGAGCCCTCGAATTCCCTGCAGGCATTTCCCTGCAGACCGTGCTCATCGCGGTCACGGACGATACGGAATTGGAAGGGGAGGAGCACTTTACTCTGCAGCTCTCTAACCCCATCAATGCGCTAATCGATACAGCCACAACCGGCATCACGATTCTTGATGATGAAACCGCGTCTGTCGGTGTTGTCAAGATCCTCAACGTCTCCCCGGCTGTCTCCGAAGGGGCCGGTTCGGTCAATGTCACCGTATACCGCACCGGTGGGGAGAGGGAGCTGGCGGTGGGATACGCGACACGGGACGGAACGGCAGTGGCCGGCAGCGACTATCAAGCGGTAGCCGGCGAACTTCGCTTTTCAGGGGCGTCGGAACAGCACACCGTTTCGGTTCCCATCATTGATGATGGTGTAGCGGAACCCCGGCAAGCTTTTTTGCTGGAACTGAGCGGTGCTCCCATCAGTGGACCCGCGACGGCAGAGATTTCGGTTCTCGACGATGACAGCGGGACGGAAAGTGCCATATCGGCGATTTCGCAAATCGAGGTCGGGGAGAACGCACCGCTCGCCAATGTCGTTTTCAGGCGCATGGGTGATGCTTCCCAGCCACTGGAGGTCAGGTTTCGAACCCTGGACGGACTGGCCAAAGCCGGGAAGGATTTCCTTGCCCGGCAGGGTAATCTCATTTTCGAGGCCAATAAGGCCGAACTCTCCGTTCCGATCACACTGATAGATGACAGTGAGGTCGAAGGAGATGAATCGTTTCTTGTCAGTCTACTGGATGCGTCGGGTGACAATGTCCTTGCCGAGGTCACGGTTGCGATTCTGGATGATGAGCAGGCTCTCGTAGCACCAACCCCCGACCTCCCCGAAAACAGTGGCGGTGGAGGGTCGGCAGGAATCGGTATTCTCATCGCGCTGATTATGAGTATGAGATTAGTTGTCGCAAACCGCCTCAGCCCGACGAGAGCAGAATGATAGGCACCACACCGAGATCGTCATATCCGTACCGGCCGAACTCGGGGGTCTCCTCGGCTCGGGTATGGCGACCGCCTTGGGGCCATGAATCGGTCCCGTTTTTATTTCCGGGTGTTCATTGGTTTTCGCTCCCGCGAACGAACGATGCGGATTCTGGCGAGCAATAGGCGAAGGGTTTCGAAAATAGAGGTTGCAAGTTCGGACCGGAGCCACTAACCTTTCGCTCCTCCCGGGTGCCGGGAAACAGACAGTTGCGGGGTGGAGCAGTACGGTAGCTCGTCGGGCTCATAACCCGAAGGTCGCAGGTTCAAATCCTGCCCCCGCTACCACATTTGAAGCGCCGATACGGTAATCCGTGTCGGCGTTTTTTTTGCGTCCTGTTCAGCTTGCCTTCCGTGAATTTGTCGGCAATCCCTTGGAGAGTGCTAAACCGGCTATCCTCAACGATACCTTTGGGCTTTTCGGAAGCGGCACTTGCAGGGGGTTCCCGTAAGGCAGTCGCCAAAGTATCAATCGTCTCGGGGGACACTGGCCTCTCTCGCGTCGGCAGCAGCTCCGGGCCTGATTTCGGGAAGGTGGACTCTATGGATAGGAGCATTGTGCATCAGCTTGAGGCGTCGGTAATCGCCAATGGGGATCGTGAGGCTATTCGCCTCGGCGCTTCCGGCGTCACTTACAACGAACTCTGGTCGATGGTACGAGCGGTTTGCGGGTTCTTCCAAAAATCGAAAGTGAAGCGCGGTGACCGGGTGATCCTGGCGCTGGCCAACGGAGTCGAGTACGTCGCTGCCTATTACGGGATTATCGCTGCGGGGGCCGTGGTCGTGCCGCTCAGACCCGATGTGCGCGTTTCCGAGCTTGCCACGATGACGGACAGGGTTGAAGCCAGGTGGCTGAATCACGGAAGGGACCGAACGTTCCTGGAAGGAGTCGTGTAATCAGCTCCCGACCCTGGACGTGATATTGGTGGGAAAACGGTCTCCATCAGTTTCGTCGGGTGGTCGGGTCTTCGCCTGGGAAGCCGTCCTGGCGGCTGAATCGGGGGACCCCGATTACGATGCTCTCAATGATCCCGGCCGATTGACCACTCTTGCCTGCACCTCCGGAACTACCGGAAATCCGAAGGCAGTCATGATCACCAATGGTAATCTTGAGGCAAATACCCGCTCCATTCTCGGGTACCTCCATCTGCACCAAAATGATATCGGGCTCTGTCTGCTACCCCTGAATTACGCCTATGGGACCTCCATTCTCAATACCCATATCGCCGCCGGTGCGCGCCTGGTGATCGGCAACGGAATGGCTTATCCCCATGCGGTGCGAGAGCTCCTGGCGAAGCAGGCGGTGACCGGGTTTTTCGGTGTACCGACCACGTACTACCTTGCGCTTCAGCATGGAATATTCAAACAGCCCTTGCCGCACCTGCGTTATCTGGCGCAGGCCGGTGGCGGGATGCGGGCCGATGCAGTCGATCAGGTCCGGGAGCAACTGCCAAGTGTGGCGTTCTATGTGATGTATGGCCAAACCGAGGCGACGGCACGTCTCACCTGGTTACCGCCGGACCGCTGGGCCGAGAAGCGAGGCTCGATCGGTTTGCCGATTCCCGGAGTCGAACTGAGCATCAGGGATGAGCAGGGCATGGGTATGGTGCCCGGCGGTATCGGAGAGCTCTGCGCCCGTGGACAGAATGTCATGGCAGGATACTGGCGGAACCCGAGGGCGACTGACGAGGTGTTGCGCGACGGATGGCTGCACACCGGTGATCTCTCCTGGCAGGATAGGGACGGATATTTCTACCTGGTGGGGCGTGCTGACGAAATGATCAAAAGTGGTGGCCACCGCTTTTCGCCGGGGGCGGTTGAAGAGGTCATCGCCAGGCACCCGGACGCCAAGGAGGTTGCCGTGGTCGGCATAGAGGACGCATTGCTGGGGCAGGTCGTCCGGGCGGTGGTGGTGCCGAACCCGGACGTGACTCCCAGCGTGAATAGCATGCTCCGATTCTGTCGCCACCACCTGCCGTCGCACATGCTGCCCAGGGAACTGCTCTTTTCGGAGGCGTTGCCGAGGACACCGTCCGGCAAGGTCAAGAGGAACATGCTGGCCGGCATGAAGCGGACGGCCTGACCCACCGGAGGATGGAACCATGGCAGATCATCAACAGGCGATGAACGCATCGCGCCCGAGGGAGCTGAGTGCCGGAGACTGGAGGGCGGTCGGGAAACGGGTAAAGGGGGACGTTAGCCAGGATAATCTGAGCGTCATATCGGCCGGCGTGGCGTTTTACGCCTTCCTCGCGCTGTTCCCGGCCCTTATCGCATTGGTGTCACTCTATGGCCTGGTAGCCAGTCCGACCGATGTCGAACGGCTGGTCGGCGCCATGGAGGGCATTATGCCTCAGGAGGTGGCGAGTATCGTCTCCAGCCAGTTGCAGCAGGTGGTCGACAGTGCCGGATCACAATTGGGTATCGGTCTGTTGATCGGCGTTCTCGTTGCCCTCTGGAGTGCTACCAAGGGCACCAAGTCACTGATGACCGCGCTCAATATCGTCTACGAGGAGCAGGAGGAGCGCGGCTTTTTCCGCCTCAACGGGGTTGCCCTGCTACTGACTCTGGGGGCCATTGTCGCGGTCATTCTCGCCACCGGAATGGTTGTGGCGGTGCCGGCGATACTGAGTTTTGTCAACTTGCCAGGCGTGATCGAAAGCCTGGTCAATTGGCTGCGATGGCCGATCCTGGCGCTTCTGGCGGCATTCGGGATCGGGATCCTCTACCGCTTCGCCCCCAGTCGCCATCCTCCCCGATGGCGATGGCTGAACTACGGCGCACTGACCGCGACGGTGCTGTGGTTGATCGCCTCCGGACTGTTTTCCTGGTACGTCTCCAATTTCGGTTCCTACAACGAGACCTACGGCTCCATGGCGGCCATCGTTGTGCTGCTGATGTGGTTTTATCTCTCGGCCTTCGTGGTCCTGCTGGGCGCTGAATTGAACAGGGAGATGGAGATGCAGACGGAGGTGGATACAACCACCGGGGAACCCCTTCCGCGGGGAAGACGCGGTGCGACTGCGGCCGACCATGTGGCGGGCGAAGACCGGGACCGCTTCAAGGCGTGATGCACTTCCTGGCGAGAACAAGCAAGCGTCCTTCGCTACTCGCCCCTCGCTACTCGCTACTCGCCCCTCACCCCTCACCCCTCACCCCTCGCCACTAGCCACTAGCTACTAGCTACTAGCCACTAGCCACTAGCCGACCCAGCGCAAGATCAATTTCCGGGTTTCTTCGAGTAGCAGCACGCTCGAGGCCACCCCGGTGGCGATGCCCCAATCGATCAGCGTCAGCGGCACGGTCCCGAAAATCTCCCGAGCCGGCGCCCAGTGGACGGCGATGACTTGCAGCAGTACGACGCCAAAGAGCGCCATCCAGAGGTAACGGTTGGCGAAGAAGTCGCGGCCGAAGGCCGAGATCTGCTCGGCACGTGCATTGAAGGCGTTGAACACCTGGAACAGTACGAATGTGGTGAATGTCAGCGTGAGTGCATGGGTGGTCTCCCGCGCTGAAAGCCCCCAGGCCAGAACCCCCAGAGTGCCGATGGCCATGGTGATGCCATAGCTGGCCAGATTACCGAGTCGGCGTGCCGACAGAATGCTGGATTCCGGGTCCCGTGGCGGTCGGGCCATGGTGTCTTTTCGTGCCGGGTCTACCCCGAGCGCCATGGCCGGCGGACCATCCATGATGATGTTGACCCACAGGATCTGAATGGCATTGAACGGGAGGGGCAGGCCGAACAGCGGCGCGGTGGCGACAGTGAGTAGGGCGCCGATGTTGGTGGAGAGCTGGAAACGGACGAACTTGACGATATTCTGGTAGATGGTTCGCCCCTCCTTCACGGCTGTGACAATGGTTGCGAAGTTGTCGTCGGTCAGCACCAGATCGGCAGCCTCGCGGGCCACATCGGTGCCGCCGGCGCCCATGGCCACGCCGATGTCGGCACTGCGCAAGGCCGGTGCGTCGTTGACGCCGTCACCGGTCATCGCGACGACACGGTGGCTCTTTTTGATGGCACGGACGATACGGACTTTCTGGTCGGGGCTGACGCGGGCGAAAACGGCAATGGCCGCGATCCGTTCAGCCAGGGCGTCGTCGCTCAGCTGCTCCAGCTCTTCTCCGGTCAGCACATCGCCCCGAATGCCCAGTTCGCCGGCAATGGCCGAAGCGGTGACCTTCTGATCGCCGGTGATCATCTTGACGTCGATGCCCGCTTCACCGCAACGCGCGATTGCCTTCCGGGCCTCCGGGCGGGGGGGATCCATGAGCCCGACCAACCCCGTGAACGTCACTCCGTGCAGATAGCCCTTGAGGTCGTTGCCGGCATCAAATTCGCCCGCATCGATGACCTTCTCCGCAGCCCCCAGGACCCGGAGTCCGGCACTGGCGAATTCCGTGTTGAGGTCCAGGATTGCCCTGAAGGCATCCTCATCCAGCGGTGATTCGCCCTCTGCATCCAGGTAATTTCCGCAGAGCGGGAGCAGCGCTTCGGGGGCGCCCTTGAGGAAGATACGGACCCGGTTTGCGTCCAGGTGAAAGGTCGCCATGTACTTGTGAGCTGCATCGAACGGCACCTCCGCCACCCGCGGCCAGCGCTCCAGCTGTCGTTCCCGTTCGAAGTCTTTATCCCGCGCCAGACGAAGCAGGGCGGCCTCCATCGGATCGCCGATGATCTGTTCGTGCCGGATCTGGCTGTCATTGCAGAGCGCCAGGGGGGCCAATATGGGGCGCAGGTCCGAATCGTCGCCGGCTTGGGAAACCGCGATTTTCCGTCCGCGGAAATAGAGCATGCGGGCCGTCATGAGGTTTTGGGTCAGCGTGCCGGTTTTGTCGGTGCAGATGACGTTGGTGGAGCCCAGCGTTTCGACCGAAGCCAGGCGTCTGACGATGGCGTGCTGGGCCGCCATCCGGTGCACCCCCAGTGCCAGGGTGACCGTGACCACGGCAGGGAGTCCCTCGGGAACCGCCGCCACTGCCAGGGCAATGGAACGCATGATGGTCTCGGTGAGATCGGCGCCGCGTACCAGAGAGCCCACCATCACCGCGGCGACGATCACGCCTGCTACCGCAGCCAGGCGGCGCCCGAGCACATCGAGTTCCACCTGCATCGGCGTCGGGCCGGCTTTCTCTGTGGCCAGCGATTGCGCCAGCTGCCCGGTTTCGGTGCGCATGCCGGTGGCCGTTACCAGCATCTCGGCACGACCACGGGTCACTGTGGTGTTCATGTAAAGCATGTCCTGGCGCCCGGTGAGCGGTATCCCGGCTGCTACCGGCTCGGCATCCTTTCCCAGCGGTACGGATTCACCGGTGAGCACCGATTCGTCCACCTCCAGCCCGTGGGCGGAAAGGATGCGGCCATCGGCCGGAATCCGATCGCCAGCGTCCAGCAGCACCACATCGCCGGTAACCAATTCCGATGCGGGCAGCATCTGCCGGTGTCCATCCCGGCGCACCTCGGCCTCGGGCGCCAGCATCGCCGACAACGCCTCCAGGGCGCGCTCGGCCCGATACTCCTGATAGAAGCCCATGAAGGCGTTAATCACCACCACAGCGGCGATGACGACGGCATCCTGCAGGTGGCCGATGGCGACGGAGAGCACGGCAGCAAACAGCAGCAGCTGGATCAGCAGACCCCTGAACTGTTCGAGAAAACGTCGAACGGGGCCGGCCCGGGGCGGCTCTTCAAGTTGATTGGGTCCCTCACGCTCGCGCCGGGCGTCGGCCTCCGGGGCCGTCAGGCCTTTTTCGGGAGACGCGCAGAGTCGGCGTGTCGCGTCCTCTGTCGAGAGCGCATGCCAGGGTGTATCGCTGTCCCGCTTCGGTGTCGCTTTTGCCATTAGCTCCTCAGGTGGGCTCGGGCTGTAGCGCTGCAACGGAAGGCTATGTCGGGAAATCGTCCCCTACAGCATAGGAAAAGCAACAGCAGCGCGGATCGAGCATGGCAGGGGAGCGCCCCGCCCGGTAGGATCATGGCATGGATTCGGAACGCATCGAAAGGCTGGAGCAGGCCATCCGCGACGAGCTGCATGGCAATCCGTGCGGTTTCGGGGAGTTTGAATTAATCGGTCGCCTGCGAAAAGCCGGCTGGCTGGAGTTCGAGCGTTACCACCCGAGTGATCGCCTTGCGCTGTTTCGGCAGCATTTTCTGCTTTTCCATATTCTCTATCGGTTACGGGACCGTTACCGGCAAGCGCGGGAGGGGGAATTGGCCATCGATGTCCTGCGGATTGCGCTCGACCCTTATCATTCCGGCACCGGAGGGCTTGCGACCAGCGACCCGCTCCGCGAGTATTACCTGGATCACTCGCAGCTGGTCAGCACCTCTGAACAGGATGTAAAGGCACTGCTGGATGGTTTCCGGGGCCGGTTCGATACCAACGGCGAGAAGAGCACCGCTCTAGCCCTGATGGGACTAAAGGAGCCGGTGGAGTACGCGGACGTCAAACACCGCTATCGCCAGTTGGCCATGCGCCATCACCCGGACCGGGGCGGGGACCTCAGTCGCCTCCAGGAAATCAACCACGCCATGGGTGTACTGACCCGCCATTACCCTCCGTAGGCGAAACCGGTGCGCCGGCGCAGACTCCTAACCACACTTTCCATTAAACTAAACTATCCGCTCGCGATCGAATCGAAGTTGTCGAGTGGTCGCTGCCGCGCTCACTGCCGTTTTAAGGAAAAGAAAACCAGCCCCATGCCTCTGCTTACTCTACGAAAAATCAAACTCGGTTTCGGCGGTCCGCCGCTGCTCGATGGTGTCGATCTGCAGATCGAGCCCGGTGAACGGCTCTGCCTGGTCGGACGCAATGGCACCGGCAAGTCAACCCTGTTGCATGTTCTTTCCGGGGAGCTCGTCCCCGACGAGGGCGATGTGGTCCGCAGCCAGGGGCTGGTGGTGGCCCGACTCGGTCAGGAGGTTCCGATGGGCGTGGAGGCCGATGTGTTCGACGTGGTGGCCGGCGGGCTGGGCGCTCAGGGCGCGCTTTTGACGGAGTACCACGAGGTGAGCCACCGTCTCGCCACCAGCGGCGATGAAGCCCTGCTCCAGCGCCTGGAGAGTGTCCAGGAACGGCTTGAGGCGGAAAATGGCTGGCAGCTGAACCAGCGTGTAGAGACGGCGCTGTCGAAGCTGTCGCTCGACGGTGACGCCGCTTTCGGTGAGCTCTCCGGTGGTCTTAAGCGGCGTGTGATGCTCGCCCGGGCCCTGGTCTCCGAGCCCGACCTGCTGTTGCTGGACGAGCCCACCAACCACCTGGACATCGATGCCATCAAATGGCTTGAGGAGTTTCTTGCCGGCTTCTCCGGCACTCTGCTGTTCATCACCCATGATCGTGCCTTCCTGCAGCGCCTGGCTACCCGCATCGTTGAGCTGGACCGCGGTCAACTCACGAGCTGGCCGGGGGACTATGCGACCTACCTGTGCCGCAAGGCCGAGGCGCTGGAGGCGGAGGCCCGTCAACAGGCCAATTTCGACAAAAAACTGGCCCGGGAAGAGGCGTGGATCCGGCAGGGGATCAAGGCGCGCCGCACCCGTAACGAGGGACGGGTGCGTGGTCTGCAGGAACTCAGGAAAGAGCGACAGGGGCGGCGTGAGCGGGTCGGTACGGCACGGATCCAGCTTGACGACGCGGAGCGCTCCGGCAAAATCGTTACCGAGGTGGATAACGTCAGCCACGGCTATCAGGGGCATACCCTTATCCGCGACTTCACGACCACGATTTTCCGTGGCGACCGGATCGGGCTAATCGGTCCTAACGGTGTGGGAAAGACCACGCTGCTCAAGATCCTGCTGGGCGAATTGCAACCCGACCAGGGGCAGGTGAAGCCCGGTACGCGACTGGAGGTGGCCTATTTCGACCAGTATCGCGCCCAGCTGGATGAGACCGCCACGGTCATCGACAATGTTGGCGAAGGGCGGGATATGGTCACCGTGGGAGGTCAGAGCCGCCATGTGATGAGCTATCTCCAGGACTTTCTCTTCGCGCCCCAGCGCTGCCGCTCCCCGGTGAGCACACTCTCCGGGGGTGAGCGCAACCGTCTGTTGCTGGCCAAGTTGTTTCTTAAACCGGCCAACGTGCTGGTGATGGACGAACCCACCAACGACCTGGACGTCGAGACGCTCGAACTGCTGGAGGAACGGCTCTATGAGTTCTCCGGTACTCTGCTGCTGGTGAGCCATGATCGCGCCTTTCTGGATAACGTGGTAACCAGCACACTGGTGTTTGAAGGTGATGGTCAGATCGGAGAATTCGTGGGTGGCTATGAGGAGTGGCTGCGTCAGCGAAAGACGCCCAGGCGGGTCGGCAAGAGGTCGGAACCAAGCGTGAAAGCGCGTCCTGCGGAGCCAGAGAGGCCCGATGCGCGCAAGCTCAGCTACAAGGAACAGCGTCAACTGGACGCCCTCCCGCAGCGGATTGAGGAGCTGGAGGGCGAAATCGATGCGATTCACCAGGAAATGGCCGGTTCCGACTTCTACCGCGCTGACAGCGAGCGGATTGCCGAGATTAAAGCACGCCTGGAGGCCCTCGAGAACGAGCTGTCCACAGCTTACCAGCGATGGGAGAGTCTGGAATCGGCATAGCCGGCCAACTATTGGCTAACAGCTTCGGGTTTCCCTGGATTTCCCTTGTGCATGCCCCGCGATGACGACAGGAGACCAGGAGCCTGTCGGACTTAACACTGATCTGCTCGGCTCGGGCATCCTGCTTCGCTCTGACTCCTCCATCCATGGAGTCGTGCGGAAAAGCCGGATTTGGCCAGGTTTTCCGATCTTTCTCATTAAATAGACCCACTCGGCTCGGGCATCCTGCTTCGCTCTACCGACTGCGTCCATGCAGTCGTATTCGCCTCGAAAGATCGAAAAATCTGTCTCAAACCGGCTTTCCCTCGCTACGATCGGTCAAGTCCGACAGGCTCCTGGAGTGCCATACTCGATAGGCGCGTCGGCTAGAAGGGATACCCCGCGAATCGCCCCGATCGTTCGGTAATTGGATCCGGCTGCAGCGGATTCTGCCAGCCGGCAGCACGGCATACTTCAAGGCGCCAAGAGATAAGCACCTGCTATCCAGTCGCCGGAGCGATAAATATCGTTATGTGATTTGACGAATGTCTCTTCAATGAAGAACAGAAAGGCGGGTCAGACATGAAACGAATCATGCTCTTTCTGGCGACGAATATCGCCATCATTCTGGTGCTTAGCGTTACATTGCGGATTCTGGGGGTGGAGCGAATCCTGGATGAGCAGGGGGTCGGACTCGATTTGGGTTCGCTGTTGGTATTCGCGGCTCTCTTCGGCTTCGGCGGTGCCTTCATTTCGCTGGCCATCTCGAAGTGGACCGCCAAGCGGATGACCGGCGCCCAAATCATTGAGCGGCCGAAGAACGCCACCGAACAGTGGCTGACCGAAACGGTACGCCGCCACGCACGGGAAGCCGGCATCGGTATGCCGGAGGTGGCCATCTACGACTCCCCGGATATCAACGCGTTCGCTACCGGAGCCAACCGCAACAAGGCGCTGGTGGCGGTAAGCTCCGGTCTGCTAAAGGACATGAGCCGCAATGAGGCGGAGGCGGTGCTGGCCCACGAGGTGAGCCATGTGGCCAATGGCGATATGGTGACGCTGGCTCTGATTCAGGGGGTGGTGAACACCTTTGTGATCTTCCTTTCGCGGGTGATCGGTCACTTGGTGGACCGGGTGGTTTTCAAAGTGGAGCGCGGGCACGGTCCGGCTTTCTGGATTACCACCATCATCGCCGAGATCGTGCTCGGCATTCTGGCTTCAGCCATTGTCTTCTGGTTTAGCCGTCGCCGTGAGTTCCGTGCGGATGCCGGTGGCGCCCGGCTCGCCGGTGGCGGCAATATGATTGCCGCCCTGGAGCGCCTGCGCCTGACCGCCGGTCAGCCTCATCTGCCGGATCGCATGGCTGCGTTCGGCATCAACGGCGCTATCGGCCAGGGGCTCAAGCGTCTGTTCATGACCCACCCGCCTTTGGAGGAGCGTATCGCCGCACTCAAGACCAGGGTCCTGAACCAAGGGGAACAGGGGGAGAGGAGCGCAGGAAAAAGTAGCCACTGAGGACAGAGAGCGTCTTCAATCCTCGCACGCCTTCTCAGTGGTTACCCCTTGTTCCGGCGGACCTTGTAGTAAACGAGGTGATCACTAACCGGTTCACTAACCGGCCGAGTTGAAGTCATAATCCATCTTTGACGATGGGGGCTGCACGAAATGACCCTGGATGAAGTCCATCCCCGAGGACCAGATGCTAGCGAGTGTCTGGGCATCTTCGACGGATTCGGCGATCACCTGCTTATTGGTCTCTTTGGCGCTGGCAGTAATCTGCAGGACCTTCTCCTTGACCGCCGGGTCCTGGCTCATGCGGCCAATCAGGCTGCCGTCGATTTTCACGAAATCGGCATCGCAGTGTTTCAGCAGATTGATGCAATTTGGTGCCAGCCCCACGTGGTCCAGGGCGATCTGCAGCCGCAACTCCCTGGCGCCCTTGGCGACAACCTTCAGCGCCTTGATGGTACTGCTTGCCACCGATTCGCTAATGGTCAGGGTCAGTGTGTTGTCCTCCAGTCGGGAGGCTTTGATCAGGTCCCGCAGCCAGGGCAGGAGGCGGGTATCGCGGATCGATGCCCCGGAGAGCCTGATGAAGAAATTGGTGCTTTTTCCGGTCCGTTGTTCCGAGAGCACTTTGACCGCATTGGCCACTACCCACCGATCTACGGCCATAATCAACCCGGTTTTCTCCGCTGCCGGAATGAATTCACCGGGCGCGATATCGGTGCCGTTTTTGCCGGGCATCCGCAGCAGTAGTTCGTAATTTTCCCTATCATTGCCCTTGAGGTTGACCACCGGTTGGTAGAGAAGGCGGAAGCCGTTGCTGCGCAGGGCGTGTTTTAGTTGCTTCTCCCAAAGCGTGAGTCGCTCCGTATCGACCATCTCGTCGGTGCCCGGATTATGGATGTGGATGCTGCCGCCGCCTTTCTCGGTGGCTTGGCTGTAGGCCTTTTCCGCCCGGGTGATCACCGCCTGTGGATCGGGAAGGGACTCACTGTAAAAGGCGATACCAATACAGCAGGTGGTGGTAACGGATTGCCCGCCGGCATCGGAAATATGCGCGGCTACCGCGTCCCTGATTCGCCGTGCGACGGCCTCGGCCCTATCGGTTTTGGCGTTGTGCAGGATGGCGGTAAAGATGTTTGATTCGAATCGTGCCACGGCCTCGGAACCATTTTTCAGTTCGTTATTGATCACCGTGGCGATGTCGGTAAGTACCATATCGCTGGCAGCGATACCGATTTTTTGCCGGAGTTCCTTGAAATTGTCCGGGCGAATGTAAAGTACGGCACCGTGTTGACCGGTTTTCCCGGAAACCTTTTTCAAGGTATCGAGAAAAAATTGATGGTTGTAGACGCCGGTCAGCAGGTCCCGTTTGGAGAGCGCATCCAGCTTCTGTTTCAGCGCCTTGTCGAGCGATTGGTCACGAATGATGATCTGGATGCAGCTTTCACCTTCATAAGAGGCCGGAGAGAATTCCATGGTCACGTCAAAGGTGGCCTGATTGCATTTCAGACCGTGGATTTCAATAGTGTCAGCTTCGGTGTTGCCCTTGGTATAACGGCGCAGGAAGTTCTTGAACTTTCCTTGGTCCTCCGGCGCAACCATGTCCATGATGGGCAGCCCTTCGAGTTCGATGACATCGGAGTAGCCAAAAGTGTCGAGATACGATGAATTGGCGAAGACGTGCATACCCTCGTGGACGTAAGCAATCGCATCTCGCGAGCTCTCCACCAGTCCCTGGGCCCTTTGATTGGCTTCCTGCAGCAGCCTTTCACAATTTCGATACTGCCGACGTTTGTGGCGATCATCCACTTCGCGAAGCATCGTTTGCAAAAGTCGTTGCGGACGTGCCATCAGAACCGCATCGCGGGCGCCCGACTCCAGCAGATCGGTAACAGTCTGTTCTGAGGCGTCATCGGCGATGATGAGGACGGGCAGATCGACTCCCATCTTGCCGATTACGTCAAGGGCATCGTGGGCGCCAAAAAAGGGGATTTCGGGCTTGCTGAGCACCATGTCCCATTGGTGCTGGGCCATGTGCTTACGAAGATCTTCGTCGTCCTCGGCCCGCACTGCACGGACCGCACGACCGGTATCACGCAGCCGGTTCGCAACGGTTTCGGCATCGTTCGAAGAGTCGTCGATGACAATGATGCAGATGATGTCTTCGTGTTTCACTGGCGTCTATCCGTTGTGTTCTGACCTTCCCGGGTTTCGGCAGGGGCTTACTTGTACCGGAATCGTCCGTCGTTTTCCACTGCTTCAGGTTGTCGGCCGGGCGAACCGTATGCTCTGAAAAGAGCGATGCAAGACCTTGATTTTTTGGATGTGCATCGCTCGCCAGCATGGAGCAAGGGTATGCCTTTACACCTCGGTTATCGGGATCTTTCCCGGAGCGCCCGCAATCTCGCGCACCAGGCGCGGCACCAGATAGCCGGAGAGGCGGGCTCGCAGAATCGCAATGAGTTCAATCGCATGCGCTTCGGGAACCTCGAAGTGGGCAGCTCCCTGCACGCGGTCGAGCAGGTGCAGATAGTAGGGCATCACGCCGGCAGCGAACAGCTCGCCACTGAGTTCCGCCAGGCTGTCGGGATGGTCATTGACCCCCTTCAACAATACGGTCTGGTTGAGTAGGGGGATACCCGCGCTTTTCAACCGTTCGAGGGCCGCATTCGCCTCGTAGTTCAGTTCGGCTGGATGATTGGCATGAACGACCACTACCGGTTGCAGCCGGTTGCCGGTCAACCAGGCCAGTAACGCGTCGTTTACCCTTTCGGGGAGAACGATCGGGAGACGTGAATGGATGCGCAGTGTCTTCAAATGGGGGATGTCGGCCAATCGCTGCGCCAATCCGGCCAAGTGTTCATCATCATAGACCAGCGGATCGCCGCCGCTCAGGATGACTTCATTCACCTCTTCATGCTTCCGCAGATAGCTTAGCGCTTCCTGCCAATCCCCCCGGGCCGGGTTTTCCGCGCTGTAGGGGAAGTGACGCCGGAAGCAGTACCGGCAGTTGACGGCGCAGGCGCCGGTGATCGCCAGCAGTACGCGGCCGTGATACTTGTGCAGCAGTCCGGGAACGACCGCGGCCGAGCGGTCACCAACCGGATCGGTGGTGTAACCCGCCAGCGGCGTGTTTTCGGCATCCAGGGGAAGGATTTGGCGCAACAGGGGGTCTGCAGGATTACCCGGTTCCATGCGCGCGATAAATCCCCGGGGCACCCGTAGCGGGAAAGCGATAGCCGCCCGCCGGGCCGCTTCGACGAGCTCCCGTGGCAGGTCGAGTAGCTCAATGAGTTCGGCCGGATCCCGTACTGCGTCGGCGAGGGCATTTTTCCAGTCTTCGCTTCGGGTTATCATTGCGCTTTTATTTGGCGGCTTTCCGCCGCACCGTTCGTTTTTTCGGGTTCATTTGGTGCCCAGTCTCCCGCGCCGGACAGGTTCGGGGGCGGATTATTGCAGTCCTGGCGTGAAACGTCGACGGCAGGTCTTTGACCCGAATGATTCACCGCAGAGACGCAAAGGCCCAAATGGCTTGTCGGCAGGGTGGGCTCCCGCTCTTTGCGGTGGATGTCCGGGTTTAAACAAGAGGATAGGTATGGCGACTTACAGCACCAACGAATTCAAACGCGGCCTCAAGGTGATGCTTGATGGCGACCCGGCGTCCATTGTCGAGAACGAATTCGTCAAACCCGGCAAGGGACAGGCGTTCAGCCGCGTCAAACTGCGCAACCTGAAGACGGGCCGTGTCATCGAGCGGACCTTCAAATCGGGTGAAAGCATCGAGGCTGCCGACGTTCTCGATACCGAAATGCAGTATCTCTACAATGATGGTGAACACTGGCACTTTATGAACACCGAGACCTTCGAGCAGGTGGGCGCCGATGAAACCGCAGTTGGCGATGCCAAGCAGTGGTTGAAGGAGCAGGATGTCTGCACGGTGACCCTCTGGAACGGCGTGCCCATCAGCGTGTTGCCGCCCAACCATGTGACCCTGAAGGTGGTCGAGACCGACCCCGGCATTCGCGGTGATACCGCAACCGGTGGTACCAAGCCCGCCAGGCTGGAGAGCGGTGCCGTCGTGCAGGTGCCGCTCTTTATCGACATCGGTGACGTTCTCAAGGTCGATACTCGTACGGGACAATACATCTCCCGCGCCAAGGAGTAACGGCAGCTTGGGTTGGCGGCCTGCAGCCACGCTCGGCAGCCTGCGGGAACGCGCCCGTGTCCTCTCCCGGATACGGGCGTTTTTCGAAGCACGTGGGGTATGGGAGGTGGAGACCCCTATTCTCTCGGTGGCGGGGACCACCGACGCGCACATCGACAGCTTTACGACTCGCTACCAGGGGCCGGGCGCCGCCGGTGGTCTCCCGCTCTACTTGCATACCTCGCCCGAATTCCCGATGAAGCGCTTGCTCGCGGCCGGCAGCGGACCCATCTTTCAGATGGCAAAGGTCTTTCGCCAGGGTGAAATGGGGCGGCTCCATAACCCGGAATTCACCCTGCTCGAGTGGTATCGGCCGGGATTCGGCATTGCGGAACTGATGGATGAGGTGGAAGCCCTGGTCCGCTCCTTCCTGAATTACGCGCCCGCCCGGCGAGTTTCCTACGCCCAGGCCTTTGAAGAGGTGCTTGGACTCGACCCGCACCGGGCTGATGCTGCACAACTCGGCGCCTGTGCGAAAGCCTGCGGTCTGGGACCCGTCCCCGATCTGGGAGGCGATCGGGATGCCTGGCTCAATCTACTGTTCAGCCATCGGGTGGAGTCCACCCTCGAGGGGCTTACCTTCGTCCATGACTACCCGGCTTCGCAGGCGGCACTGGCCCGGGTACGGGAGGGTGACCCGCCGGTGGCGGAACGATTCGAACTCTATGTGGAGGGCGTGGAACTGGCCAATGGTTTCCATGAGCTTTCCGATGCGGGGGAACAGCGCTTTCGGTTCGCCACCGAACGGGAGCAGCGGCGTGCCGGGGGTCAGGAGGATGTCGCTGCCGATGAGCGCCTCTTGCAAGCACTGGAAAATGGCCTGCCCGATTGTAGTGGCGTCGCGCTCGGGGTGGACCGGCTGGTCATGCGGACCCTCAGGCTGGATTCAGTCGCCGACGTGATCGGCTTTCCCATCGACCGGGCCTAGCAGCCTGTCGGACTTAGGTGTCCGTAGCGAGCAAGGTGGGAGAGCGAGGCCAAATTTTCACGTGAGCCCCCTCACCCCAGCTCTCTCCATCGGGGAGAGGGAGCATTTCAATCAACCTGCTAGACGTCTTCCGGGTGGTTGAGCGGTCCCTCATCCCGCTTCTCCTTCTGCTTCCACTCTTCAAGGCACTCGACGCCGCAGAAATGGTAGATATAGTCCACCCCTTCGGCCGTGTGGGCCGCGGAGGAGGGGATCTCTTTCAGGCAGACGCGACAGTTGAGATGTTCCGGCTCTTCGGGTTCGTGGCGCTTGTATTTGTTGGGATCCATGGACGTCTCCCGGCGTTAAACGGCTCTCCCTAAGAATAGGTTAAAGCCGTTCGGGGATCGCAAGGCTTCCATTACTGCTGCGTCCCCAGCAGCTGACCCATGCATACCCCGCTGTCATGGCCGATTTCCGAAGCCCAGTCAACCGCATCGGGACCGAACAGCACGATCACCGTCGAGCCCATGTTGAAGCGGCCGATCTCCTCCCCCTTGGCAAAGTAGGGCGACTCATCTTCCGGATAGTTCCATTGGCGAATGATCCGGCCGGCCGGCGGTGTCACCTGGCCGGCCCAAACCGTTTCAATACTCGCTACGAAAACCGCGCCTACCATCACCACCGCCATCGGGCCGATATCGGTTTCGAACAGGGCGGCCACCCGTTCGTTACGGGCGAACAGCCGTGGGATGGCGCGTGCGGTGGCCGGGCTGACGCTGAACAGCCGCCCGGGCACATGCACCATCTCCGTAAGGCGCCCACTGAAAGGCATGTGAATGCGATGGTAGTTGCTCGGCGCCAGGTAGAGCGTTGCGAATGCGCCGTTGTGGAAAGGTGCCGCCCGCTCCCGCGAGCCGCCCAGCAACTCTTCCGTGGTATAGGCATGGCCCTTTGCCTGGAAAATGCTGCCATCGACAATCGCGCCAGTCTGGCTGACGGAGCCGTCCACCGGGCAGGCAACCGCTTCGGCTTCACCGGCCACCGGGCGTGCTTCCGGGCGCAAGGCTCGTGTAAAGAACGCGTTGAAATGCTCGTAGGCGTGCGGGTTTTGCTCCATCGCCTCCTGCATATCCACCTTGTAAAGCCGGATAAAGGTGTCGATAAACAAGTTCTTGAACGCGCTGACCCGTATCCGCGTCAACACGTACATCAGTCGGGAAAGCAGGTGACCCGGCAGTAAATACTGCGGCCACGCCTTGAAATAATCCATCACGGTTATCACTCAGGAATCCGCAAGGTCGCCGTAATGGCGCCGGATTTGCAGGAAGGTTTGCACCATCTCTCCGGCATCGTGCGGCGGCGAAAATCGCCCGTAGAGGCGGCCTTGGGGGTCCACCAGAGAGATGGCGGCACTGTGGTTGACGATGTAGTCATCGCTCGAAGTATCCCCTTCGAACATGTAAATCGCGCCGGTAGCCTCCACCAGGCGATCGATCTGCTCACGCTCGCCGGTTGCAGCCAGAAAGTCGTCATGGAAGTAGGTGACATACTGCTTCAAATGCTCCGGGGTGTCGCGCTTGGGGTCCACCGAGATGAACACGATGTGGGTGTTGGCCAGTGCCCCGGGGTGCGCTTCGAGTCCTTTGTGGAACTGATTCAGGATCAGCAAAGTGGTCGGGCAGATGTCCGGGCAATGGGTATAGCCGAAGAAGATCAGCGACCACTGTCCTTCGAGACTGGCAGGACCAAAAGGTTCCCCCTCGCTGCCGGTCAGACTGAATTCGCCCAGTTCCCGGGGTTCGGGGTAGAGGGCATTGCGAAGTTCGGGCGTAAGAGGCACATCAGTGTCCCCGCACGACGTCAATAAACCTACCGCTACCATGATGATTAGCGCGGCGGTGATGACACCGGGTTTCAGCGGTTGGTTTCCATTCATGGCAGCAATTCTCTCAAAAAGCATGGATCGGAGCACCGGAGCATCGCATTGACGCCATCCGGTATCGCACGTAAGTTGACTTGAAATCCCAGAGGGCGTTCAAATGTCCGTTAGTATACTGATCCCCAAGACCAATAGGTCTATCTGGCATCCCGACCTGAAAAAGGTGGCTGCCACCCCGGTGAATACCGTCGAAGTGCCATTGCTCGGCTGGATCTCGGCCGGCCGGCCGGTAACCCTAAACGAAGATAACCAGAGTATCTCCGTGCCGCACAACATGGTGCGGAAAAACACCTATGCACTGCGGGTTCGCGGCCACTCCATGATCGATGACAATATTCAGGACGGCGATGTCGTCATCATCGAAAAGCGCGAAACGGCCGAGAATGGTCAGTCGGTAGTTGCCATGATCGGCGGCGAACAGGTCACTCTCAAGAAATTCTATGTTGAACGCGACGGCGTTCGCCTTCAACCGGCAAACCCCTACATGGGGCCCATCTACCTCAAGAACGAAGAGGTGCAGATCCTCGGCATTGTCACCGGAGTTATCCGGTCGGTGGAGTAGCCACTCCTGCACCTTCATGGGGATCTTGCCAGCGCTTGCTGTACTCCGCGACCTTCTTTTTGGCTAGGGGCCTGTCGGACTTGACCGATCGTAGCGAGGGGAAGCCGGTTTGAGACAGATTTTTTCGATCTTTCGAGGCGAATACGACTGCATGGACGCAGTCGGTAGAGCGAAG
>NZ_JAENYR010000118.1 GCF_016841685.1 Thiohalomonas denitrificans | reverse complement strand
AGTGGTGAGTGGTGAGTGGTGAGTGGTGAGTGGTGAGTGGTGAGTGGTGAGTGGCTTAGTGGTGAGTGGCTTAGTGGTTAGTGGTTAGTGGTTAGTGGTTAGCGGAAGCGAGATGCGAACGCGTAGACCGCCACCTTCGATGTTCTCCGCGTAGATTCCGCCGCCGTGGGCCTCCACGGCGCGGCGGCTGATGGCCAGCCCCAGTCCATAGCCACCGCTCTTGCGATCGCGGGCTTCGCCGACCCGGGCGAACGGACGGAAAAGCTTGGCCAGTTCCTCCTCGGGAACGCCGGGGCCGTGGTCCCGCACCTCGACCAGCGCGCTTTCGTCTTCACGCCCCAGTGTCACAGTGACTTCGCTGTCTTCGGCGGTGTGACGCACGGCATTGCGGATCACGTTCTCGACCGCCGAGCGCAGGAGAACCGCATCACCAAAGACCACCAGCTTCTCACCACCCTCGAAACGTACCGTCCGCTCCTTGGCCCGCGCCTCGAAGTCGGCATCGGTGGCGACCTGCCTGACCAGGTCCCCAAGCGACAGCTTCCGCTGCTCCAGTTGCCCCTGCCCCGACTCCAGACGCGCAAGCGAGAGCACGTCCGCGATCAGCCTTTCCAGCTCATCCGCCTCCTTACCGATACGCACCAGTGCCTTGTCACGGGACTCACCCCGCTCCGCCAACTCCAGGGCGATACGTAGCCGTGCCAGGGGCGAGCGCAATTCATGGGAGACATCGCGAAGCAGACGTTGCTGGCCATTCAGCAGGTCGCGCAGCCGGTCTGCCATTTGATCGAAGTCACGAGACAGGGCCGCCACTTCATCCCTTCCGTGGTGTCCGACCCGCGCATTCAGATCCCCCGCAGCCAATGCCTGTGCCGCCCGCCGCAGCCGGCGCAGGCGGCGTGTCACGAGTGCCGCCAGGCCAAGGCTGACGAGACCGGTGATTAGAATGGCAATGGGGATGCGCGTCCAGACGGGCAGGATGCGGAGGTGCCCCGCTGCTACTTCGTTAACCAGATAGAGCGGCGGCGATGTATCGGGCAGAGCCGCCACCACCAGCACGTGGGCGGATGACACCGAATGCGTGCCCGACTCCATGGGACGTGGCAACCAGCGCGCCAGATGACGCGGCAGGGGCTGGCGCAGGACCGGTCGCCCTTCGGCATCCACCAATGCCGGTTGCGTTCCCGGCTGGAGATTGTGCAGCCAGCGGGCCACTGCGTGACGGCCGCCCGTCTCCCAGAGCGCCGCTGCACTGACTGCCTGTCCGGCAAGGCGCTGTTCGGTCTCTTCAATGACCTCGCTGCCAAACAGCCGTGCCAAGGCAAACAGCGTGATGCCCAGCAGTACGGCGGCAAGCCAGAATGCCAGAAAAATCTTGGTAAACAGCGAGCTCATCAGCCCCGCCGCACATACTGGTAGCCGGAACCGCGCACCGTCTGAATCCGCGGCGAACCGTCCGGCAACGCTCCCAGCTTGCGCCGGATCTGCGCCATATGGGTCTCGATACGTCGGTCGTAGGCCCCTAGCGGTCGCCCCAGGCCCTCTTCCGCCAATACATCGCGGCTGACCACTTCACCGGCATGGCGCACCAGCAGTCGCAGCAGGTTGAATTCGGCGCCGGTCAGCGCCACCATCTCTCCTCCGATGTCGACCTGCCGACTGCCCTCATCGAGCGAAAGGTCGCCAACCCTCAATGGGCCGCCCTGTTCACCTGGCCGGCGGCGAAGCAGCGCCCGCAAACGGGCCACGAGCACCCGCGGACTGCAGGGTTTGGCCACATAATCGTCGGCTCCGAGCTCGAGTCCCAACACGGTGTCGGTATCCTCCCCACGGGCGGTCAGCATCAATACCGGTGCACCGAGTTCGGGCTTGATGCGCTTCAATACATCGAAGCCGTTCGCCCCCGGCAGCATCACATCCAGAATAACCGCATCCCAGCCGCCTTCCGCGGCACGCGCCACCGCCGCCTCACCATCATGCACCGAGCTCACCTCGAAACCCTCACTGCTCAGGTATTCGTCGAGCAGTTCGCAGAGGCCCTCGTCGTCATCAATCAGGAGAATTTTCTGCATCTTGTTTACCACAATCCCGATTCACCGCACGGGCGCAGAGTAAGCAGACACCGGCCATTGGGTCGAATTTGAAATCGGTATCTCTGCAAACGCAGCGCCCTGCAGTGAGCATCAGTTGCCTTTACCAGTGTATTGGCTGGCTCTCGGCGTCTTTGACGGTGTGAATTATGCGCCGCCCGAATCGGCATCGGCAGGTTCCAGATGTTTGCCCTCGTCGCGCACCGGGGCCCGCCAACCCAGGCCGATGTCCTCCAGAACCAGATAGAGCGCTGGAACCAACAGTAGCGTGATCAGCGTGGCGAACAGAATCCCGTATCCCAACGAAATGGCCATCGGGATCAGAAAGCGGGCCTGGCGGGAGGTCTCGAAGATCATCGGTGCCAGACCGCCGAAGGTGGTTAGCGTGGTCAGCAATACCGGACGGAAGCGGCGCACCCCGGCCTCGACAATGGCATCGTGTGCCGAAAGGCCCACATCGCGACGGCGATTGCTATAGTCGATCAGCACCAGCGAATCGTTGACCACCACCCCGGCCAGCGCCACCGCTCCCATGACGCTCACCATGCTGAGACCATACCCCATGAGCAGGTGGCCCAGAACGGCCCCCACGATGCCGAAGGGGATCGCCGCCAGAACCAGCAGCGGCTGACTGTAACTGCGGAATGGAATGGCAAGCATGGCGTACAGCACGATCAGCATTATTACGAAGCCGGCCAGCATGCTGTTGGTACCCTCCGCGGTATCGGCCTGCTGGCCCTGGAAGCTGTACGAGAGCCCCGGGAAGTCACGTACCAGATCCGGCAGGGCATCGGCTTTCAGCGCCGACAACATCTGATTGGTCTGGTCGAAAGGTTCGACGTCAGCGGTAACCGTCACCGTACGGCGGGCGTTGCGCCGTTCAATACTGGTGTAAGCGCGGTCTCTTTCCACCTCCACCACAGCAAGCAGCGGCACGTAAGCCCCTGCCGGGGTACGGACCATCAGCTGTTCCAGGTCGTATTCGGAAAGTCGCTGGCTCTTTGGCAGAGCCACCATCACCTTGATCTCATTGCGGCCGCGCTGTTGACGCAAGGCTTCGGCGCCATAAAAGGCGTGGCGCACTTGGCGCGCCACCTCCCGCGCGGTCAGCCCCAGATCACGTCCGGCCGGTAGCACCCGGAAGCTGAGCTGCTCCTTACCCGGGGTGTAGCCGTTCTGGATATCGGTGACGTTCGGGTAGTCGGCCAGAAGCCGGGTAAGACGCTCACTGGCCCGATTGAGTGTGTCGTTTTCGCGGTGGGTCAACTCCACCGAGAGCGCGGCACCGCCACCCGGACCGCCGCGATTGGACTGAAAACGCAAGGCGTCCACATTGGCCAGCTGTCCCACGGCCTGACGCCAGCGGCGGGTCATTTCGGAGGTAGAGATTTCCCTGACATCCTCCGGAGCCAACTCCACGAACACCTCGACCACGTTTTCATCGATCTCCGTCTCCATGCCTTCCAGTAGCTGGTTGTCGCCCACCTCCGCGATAACCCGTTCGGCAGCGGATACCAACCGTTCCCGCACCTGTTCGGCATGCGCGAGGGGCGTACCGTAGGGCAGAGTGGCGGTAACCACCGCCCGGTCCGACTCCACCCGCGGCATCAGATTGAACCCGAGACGGCCGCTGGCGGCGTAGCCAATCACCAGGATCAGCACCGCCAGCCCCGCAGCCACCGTGGCGTATCGCAAGCCCAGTGCTCGCTCCAGGACGGGTTGATAGCGAGTCTTCACAAACCGCGCCAGACCCGCCGCGATACGCTGCTGGCGCCGGTAGAGCATTCGCGAAAGGGCGAACTTGTGCTTTGGGTTGGAGTGCGCCAGGTGGGTCGGCAGAATGAACAGTGCCTCCACCCAGGAGATGAGGAACACGGTACCGACTACCGCCGGGATCACCGCGAACATCTTGCCCATAAAGCCGGGCACGAACAGCAGCGGCAGAAAGGCGACAATGTTGGTGAGGATAGCAAACGAGAGCGGCATCGCCACGCTGCGTGAGCCCTCGATGGCGGCTTCGATAAAGCCCATGCCGCGCTGTCGGTATTCGTAGACATTTTCGCCGGCAATAATGGCGTCGTCCACCACGATACCGAGGGCGATGATGAAAGCGAACATGGAGACCATGTTGATCGAGACGTCCATCGCCGGCAGAAACAGGAATGCACCCAGGAAGGAAATAGGAATGCCGAGCGTCACCCAGAACGCCAGCTTGAACTCCAGAAAAAGTCCCAGCAGTACCAGTACCAGCAGCAGCCCGATGAAGGCATTCTTGAGCAGTAGTTGCATACGCTGCGCGTAGATATCGGAGCGGTCGTAATCGACATCAAGTGAAAGCGCGGATGGCAGTTCCGGCTCCAGATCGATCATGACCTGTTTCACGGCGGCCGAGACATCCAGCGGGGTCTGTTCGCCGACGCGAAAGACCCGCAGGCCGATCGAAGGCTTGCCATTATAAGTGGCATAGCGGTCGGTTTCCGCCAGCTCTTCACTCACCCCGGCCACATCCTCAAGACGAACCACAGCCCCGTTCTCGGTGGTGCGCAGCGGAATCGTCGCAAATTGGCGTGCCCAATCGGCGCGCTGTGCAATGCGCAGCAGCAACTCGCCGCCACTCGTCTCGATCCCGCCGCCGGGCAGCTCGACCGAGCTGGCAGCGATGGTGTCGGCCACCTCGCCAAGAGTGAGCCCGTGACGGCGCAGCATCTCGCGGTCGACGGTCACCTGTACTTCATATTCCCGGGCACCCGACAGCTCCACCTCGGTTATACCGGGATCCTGCAGCAGACGATCCCGCACCTCTTCGGCCCAGCCGCGCATGACCCAGGCGTCCACTTCACCGAACAGGGACACCCCCATCACCTGGCGTTTGTGTTCGGCCAGAGCGATAGCGGGGTCCTCCGCCTCCTCGGGGAAGGTGGTGATACGGTCCACCGCCTGCCGTATGTCCTGGTATACCCGCATCGGTTCTGCGTCGGCACTCAACTCCGCGGATAAGCGGCCACTGCCCTCCGAGGCTGCCGCCGTCACCTCGTCGATACCGGAGACGCCCCGTACCGATTCCTCCAGAACCAGAAGAATGCCGCTCTCCACCTCCTCGGGGGATGCACCCGGGTAGGCAACCGAGATGGTCACCATGTCCAGCTCGAACTCGGGGAACACCTCCTTCTTGATCTGCAGGCTGAAGAAGAGCCCGCCGATGAGGAAGATCAGCATCAACAGGTTGGAGGTGACCCGGTTGCGGACCATCCAGCCGATAATGCCGTCCCGCGGGTTACTCATCGGCCTCTCCTTGAGCGAGTGCTCCCCCGGGTCTACTGGTGCGCAGGGCCATGCCCGCTACCGGACTGGAGAGATCCGTGCTTACCACCCGATCCCCCGCCTTCAGATCCCCTCGCAGGAAGACCTGCTCCCGACCACGGAAGACCACCTCCACCGGCCGAATCGCCAACTCGCCATTTTCAAGGAGCCAGACCCGATTGCCGCCGCGCAAAAGCGAACGATCCAGGGCAACCGTCTCCTGCAGGGTCCGACCGGTGATCGCCGCCTCCACATAGTCGTTGATCAGAAGGCGCGGAAGCCCCTGGTGCTCGGGCAGTTGTGCCAGCGGATCGCGCACCTCGACCAGTACCTGCGCCAGACGCGCCTGCTCGTCCAGGCGGGGGTTCAGGCGCAGCACCCTCCCTTCTCGATAGGTGCCTTGCGGCCAGTCCCCACGTCGGAGCTTCACGGTTGAGCCGACCTCTCCGGGACCAGTGGGAACGGTAATTTGATTCAGCGCCACCACCGGCAGATCGACCCGTACCCAGAAATACTCGGTCGCAACCAGGGTCAGCAGCGGCGAGGTACTGCTCACACGGGTCCCCAACGAGACCGACTTTTCGGTAATGATGCCGTCGAAGGGCGCCTTCACCACGGTACGTTCCAGGTCCAGGCGCGCCCGGTCCAGTGCGGCCCGGGCATCCTCCCGTGTTGCCCTGGCACTGGCCAACTGCGGTTCACGCAGCACCAGGTTGCGCTCATTGGCTGCCATCTGTTCACCCAGCATTTCATATTCACGCCGCGCCACCTGCTGTTGACCCTGCTCTCTCGCCAAGGTGGCCTCGGCCTGCGCCAGGGCACTCCGGCGTTGACGCACCGTCAGGTAATAATCGGCATCATCCAGCCGCAACAGTTCCTCGCCGGCATGAATCTGTTCACCGGGAACAAATCGCTCATTGACCTCGGTAATACGGCCGGTCACCTCCGGGTAGAGAGTCGCCTCGCTGGCGGCGACAACCCGGCCCATGGCTGCGATATCGGCGACATGATCGCCCAGCCGCACGGGCATCACTTCCACCAGTCGAGCGGTCTTTTCCGCCGGTTTGCGGATCGCCTTGGGGGCACTATTCATCATAATAAGGGTCCCGGTGACAGCGACCGTCAGCAGCAATAGCACCAGCCCCACTTGCAGGGGCCAGCGGCGACGAGCCCGGGGCGACTCAGGATGGCTCATAGACGGTGGTCTCCAATTTCGGTTCAGGCTCCGGCAAGTCGATCAGGCCGCCGGCCAAAGCCCGATAAAGGGCAATGCGAAACTCAATCAGCTGACGTTGCGCGGTGATACGCTCGCGCTCTCGCGTCTGCAGGTTTCGCTGGGCATCCAGCACATTCAGAAAGTCACCATCGCCACTACGGTAGTAATCGCGCTGACGCTCCAGGACCTGTCGATTCAGCTGTAGGCGTTCATCCACGTAGGCCAGGAAGCGTCGCTGGCCGCGCTCCCGAACCAGTGCGTCCTCCACCTCGACAAAGGCAGCGAGAATCGCTTCCCGATAGTCGGCGATAGCCTCATCGACCGCGGCTCGACTCCTTTCGACTTCGGCACGGCGGCGTCCGCCGTCCACCAGAGGGGCCACCAGATCGGCCACCAGGGTGCGTGACCAGTTATCAAGCAGGCCGTCCCATTCGGCACTGCGACTGCTGGCAGAACCGGTCAGATTGAGTCGGGGAAAACGTTGCGCCACCGCCACGGCGACATCCTGCTCTGCCGCACGAAGGCTATAGAGGGCGCGCCGTAAATCGGGACGATGTTGGACCAGTTCGGCCGGCAGGCCGGTGGCCGGTAAGGGGGAAAGAGACACAAGCGCAGCGCGATCGCTCTCCGGTGCCCGGGCCGGGTTACGCCCCAAAAGTGCCGCCAGTGCGTGGCGGGCGGTTGCGAGGCCAGCCTGCGTTTGCGCCTGTTCCGCTTGCAGGGAAGCGACCAGATCGCGCTGTTGAAGCAGGTTCGCCGCGCGTGTCTGACCGGCGATGAAACGCAGCCGAAGCACCTCCAGATACTCCGCGGCCGTTGCCTCCTGGGCTTCCAGCAATAGCAGTATCTGCCGATTCTCCGCCATCGCGTACCACTGCCGCGCCAGCTCCGCCGTCAGTGTCAGCGCGGCGGTTTGCACGGCCTCGGCGCTGGCGGCGGCACTCATCGCACTACTGCGGGTCTGCGCTCCGATGCGCCCCCACAGGTCGACCTCGTAGCCGGCGGAGAGTCCTACCGACCGGGCGGCGGCATCGGTTTCGACACCGTTCGCCGTCACATTGGTTCCTTCAGTGGCACCCACCGACAGGTCCAGCGACGG
>NZ_JAENYR010000117.1 GCF_016841685.1 Thiohalomonas denitrificans | reverse complement strand
ATGATGCCGAGGTGGGCGCCCTCGGCCCGGTCGCGGCTGCGAGCGGCCGCGGCGCGCCACGCCTTGGAGGGGATGCAGCCGCGCCACAGACACTCGCCGCCCGGGAACGGGGAGTCGTTGATCATGGCGACCTTGAGGCCGTTGCCGGTGAGGTCGCGGGCGCAGTCTTCGCCGCCCGGGCCGCCGCCGATAACCACCACGTCGTAGTCCCAGGCACCCTCGGGAATGGCCGGACCGGTGGGCCCCATCCACTGCTCGGGCTCCTCGATCATCGACTTGAGGGTGTTGAGGAACAGGGCCACTTCGGCGCCGTTGACCACGCGGTGATCGGCGGTCACGATCAGGGGCATGCCCTGCTCGCCGGCTGCAGCGATGGCCAGGATGGCCGCCGTGCCGGGCGTGGGGATGGCATCAAAATGCGGAACGCCCAGCATGCCCATGTTGGAAACCATGAACGTCGGGTTGGCGTACTCCTCGGGTGCCAGGCGGCGCTTGCGGGCGCGATCCACCAACCCCTTCCAGGACTCGTGCAGCGTCTCGACATCGTTGGATTCGCAGTGGCGCAGCACCGGCACCACCAGGCCGCCGCCCTCGGCCGAGACGGCCATGCCGATGTCCACCTGGTCGCGCTCTACCAGCCGGTCCACCGGCTGGTAGGCCCAGTTGACGCTCGGGTGTTTCTTGATCGCCTCGGCGCAGGCCTTGGCGATGGCCACAGTAACCGAGACGCCCTTCTTCTTCGCCGCCTTGATCAGCGCGCCCGGCTGGGCGTACTGGGTGACGTGGAAGGTGGGCATGGTGAGCGAGGCGGTCATGGAGTGGCTGACCGCCTTCTCCATTGAGGTCATCTTGCGGCCTTCGCCCGGCACCTGGATCTCCGGCATTATATGGGCCGGAACCAGATCGACGACTTCCTTGGGACGCTGCACGGGTTGGGCGCGGCGTACGTCATCGGCGGTGATTTCGCCGTCCGGGCCGGAGCCCTTGACGTTGTTCAGATTGACCTGCAGCGAGGCAGCCAGCTTGCGGGCATACGGTGTGGCGTATTTGTTGTCGGGTCGCTTGGCCGGGGTGACACCCTCCATCGCCCTGGCCGACGGAACCGGCGCGGCGGGCGCGGGTTGCGATGGTGTTGGCGGTGCGGCCGCTTCGGCTTTGGCGGGTGCTGCAGCGCCAGCCTTGGCGGTGGCGTCCACCACCTGCTCCTTGCTGTCGACCAGATAGCACATGGGCTGTCCCACCGGCACGGTGGAATCGACCTCGGCGATGGGCCCGGAGAGATAGCCCTCGCGGAACACCTCGACGTCCATGATCGCCTTGTCGGTCTCCACCTGGGCGATGATGTCGCCGCGGGAGATTTGATCGCCGATGCTCTTCTCCCAACCCACCACGACGCCTTCGGTCATGGTGTCGGAGAGCTGCGGCATATTGATGGTGTGCGAAACACCATCGGGGGTGGCGACATCTTCCACCGGTGCCTCGGCTTCAGGCGTGGGCACTTCGATTTCCGACTCGCCCTTCACCTCGGCCTCTTCCGCGCCGGCAGGCACTTCGGCTTCGGCGCCCTGGACTTCGTCCGCGGTGGCAACCAGATAGCAGACGGGGTCGCCGACCGGAACGGTAGCATCGACCGGCGCGATGGGACCGGAGAGGTAGCCCTCGCGGAACACCTCCACATCCATTATCGCCTTATCGGTCTCGACCGTTGCGACGATGTCACCGCGTTCGATCCGGTCGCCGATATTCTTCTCCCAGCTCACCAGGACACCTTCGGTCATGGTGTCGGAGAGCTGGGGCATTTTAATCACAAGGGGCTCAGACATTAGTTCAGTTCCGAGTTGCTAGTGGCGAGTTGCGAGGGGCGGAGGCGCGGAGGTTCATCCGGGCCCTGGCCACTCGCAACTCGTTACTCGCCATTGAGTCGTTCCAAGTTGCCAGTGGCGAGTTGCGAGAAGCGGCGAGACCGGTCGTTCTGGTCCTAGCCCCTCGCTACTCGCTACTCGCCACTCACTTGCCGAACATCTTCAGGACGCCATTCACCACATCCTGGGCGTTGGGAATGGCGGCCTTCTCGAGAGTGCGGTTGTACGGGATCGGCACATTCCTGGCCGATATCCGCATGGGCGGTGCATCCAGTTCGAAGAAGCACTCTTCGTTGATGATGGCCATCACCTCGGACCCGACGCCGACGGCGGGTTCCGCCTCTTCGGCGATTACAGCGCGGTGGGTCTTGCTCACCGAATCCCTGATGCCCTCGCGATCGAGCGGGTTCAGGGCGTAAAGGTCCACCACTTCGGCCTCGATGCCGTGCTGCCTGGAGAGGATGTCGGCCGCCTGCAGGGCCCAGTGGACCGAGATATTGTAGGCAAAGATGGTGACATCCTTGCCCTCGCGGGCCACTTCCGAACCCTCGAGCGGATGGAAGTATTCATCGTCGGGCACAACGTCCTTCATGTTGTACATCAACTCGTGCTCGTTAATGAACACCGGATCATTGCAGCGCACGGCGGACTTGATCAGACCATAGGCCTGTCTCGGGTTCGACGGGGTGACCACGCGCAGGCCAACGATGCCCATGAAGACCTTCTCCATGCGCGCCGAATGCTGGGCGCCCAGCTGGTGGGCGGTGCCGCCCGGCGAGCGGATGACTACCGGCGCTTCCAGCTGGCCGCCGGACATGTAGCGCACCTTGGCGGCGGTGTTGACGATCTGGTCGGTCGCCAGCCAGGCGAAGTTCACCGACATGATCTCAATGATGGGACGCACTCCCAGGAAGGAGGAGCCGATGCCGAGACCGGTGTAGCCGTTCTCGGAAATCGGTGTATCGATCACCCGCTCCGCGCCGTACTTGTCGTAGAGACCCTGGGTCGCCTTGTAGGTACCGCCGGCGACGCCGATGTCCTCGCCCATGGCGATCACCATCGGGTCACGGGCCATCTCTTCGTCGTGGGCGCGGCGGATCGCCTCCCAATACATTAACTCGGCCATTACTGCGCCCCTCCTTTCACCCACGGATCGTTCTCGGCCAGCACATACTTCTCCAGCTCCTCGAGCTTTGGCTCCGGGGATTCCTCAGCGAAGGGGATCACGTCTCTATCGATCTGTTCGATGATCTCCTTGTCGAGCGACTGAAAGTCCTCTTCGCTGAGCTCGCCCGCTTCGATCAGGCGCTCTTTGAAGAGGTTGATGGGATCACGCTTGATCCACTCCTGCTGCTCCTCCTTGGTGCGGTAGGCGCCGGCGTCGGACATGGAGTGACCGCGGTAACGATAGGTGGAGAGCTCCAGGAAGTAGGGGCCCTTGCCGGAACGAACGTAATCGACCGCCTTCAGTGCTGCCTCGTAGACCGTCTCGATATCCTGGCCATCGACCCGGGCCGCTTCGATGCCGTAGCCACAGGCACGCTTGTACTGCTCCTGCACCGCGGTCGAGCGTTCGATGCGGGTGCCGATGCCGTAGAGGTTGTTTTCACAGACGAACAGCACCGGCAGCTCCCAGACGGCTGCCATGTTCAGCGACTCATGGAAGGAGCCCTGGTTGTTGGCGGCATCGCCCAGGAAGCAGATGGAGATCTCGTCGCCACCCTGCAGCTTGATGGCCTTGCCGATGCCTGCGGCCAGCGGAAAAGGACCACCCACCAGCGCATAACCGCCCATGAAGCGGTGCTCGACGTCAAAGATGTGCATGGAGCCGCCCCGTCCTTTGCTAGAGCCGGTCTCCTTGCCATACAGCTCCGCCATGACCTTTTTCGGGTCGGCGCCGCACTGAATGGCATGCACGTGATCGCGATAACCGGTAATCACGTAATCGTGACCCGGTTTGGCCGCTTCCATCACCCCGTGCACACAGGCCTCCTGGCCCGGGTACAGGTGAAGGAAACCGCCGATTTTACGTTCGACGTATGCTTCGTAGCATCGCTCTTCGAAGCGCCGCGCGTACAACATCTCGCGCAGCAGCCTTTTTTTGTCCGCGGCGTTCATGCGCGCTCCTTCAAGACTCTTCGATTGGTGTTAGGGCCTGAAACCTTGCCGGAATACGGCACAAGACGGGGCCGTGCCCCATCGCAGCACATGCCGAGCCTGTCCGAGAACAGACTCCTGGACCGGGATTCCCCTCGGTGGCGTCCGCGTTGGCCGCGGCTTCAGGTTACGGGCAAGACCGTTAATTCTGGCACATCCGGCCTGCCCCTGTTTGAATCAGCGCGCCATGATCGGGCTTTTACAAATGCAGGTCAAGCGAAGCGAAACCATAAAAATTATTACTATTAATAAACTAAATACTTACTATTGACAGGCTTAAAGATAGCAATGACCGCCTGCCTTACTTTCGGGTAGGAGGGCCCGCCCCCGGGGCGATCGGCCTAACTGGAGCATCGCGGCGGGGCATTCCCCTACCCTCCAGCGAGCGGGTGGAACAAGGTGATAAACTACTGCGCCTCAGGTTGAATTATCCCCGAAACGCCTTAATCGCCAACTCACACCGAGCACTCATGAGCGAAAAAAACTATCGAACCGAACGCGACAGCATGGGCGAACTTCAGGTACCCGCCGATGCCCTTTACGGTGCCCAGACCCAGCGCGCCGTGGACAACTTCCCTATCAGTGGTCAGCCACTTCCCGATTCCCTGGTACGGGCGCTGGGATGGGTAAAGGCCGCCTGCGCACGGGTCAATGCCGAACTGAACCTGCTCGAGGCGGACATTGCCGACGCGATCGCCACCTCCGCCATGGAGATCGCCGAAGGGAGCCATGGAGCACACTTCCCCGTGGATGTGTTCCAGACCGGCTCTGGCACCTCCTCCAACATGAATGCCAATGAGGTAATCGCCCGCCTGGCTTCCGAACGTCTGGGCCGGCCGGTGCACCCCAACGACCACGTCAATATGGGGCAGAGCTCCAATGACGTCTTCCCCACCGCAATGGCGGTGGCCGCGGGCATCGCCGTGCATGACCGCCTGCTGCCGGCCCTGCGCCACTTGGGACAGGGCATCCACGCACGGGCCAACGAGCTGGACGGCGTCACCAAGACCGGACGCACCCACCTGATGGATGCCATGCCCGTCCGGCTCGGCCAGGAACTGGGCGGCTGGGCCGCACAGATATCGCATGCCGCCGAGCGCATCGAGGAGAGCCTGCCCCGTCTGGCGGCCCTGCCCATCGGCGGCACTGCCGTGGGCACCGGCATCAACACCCACCCGGAATTCGGGCCGCGCGTGGCCAAGCTGCTGGCACGGGAGACCGGCGTCTTCTTCCGCGATACCTATAACTACTTCGAGGGGCTCTCCAGCCAGGACGCCTCGGTGGAGATGAGCGGCCAGATGAAGGCTGCCGCCGTGACACTGATGAAGATCAGTAACGACTTGCGCTGGATGAACTCCGGACCGCTGGCCGGCCTGGGCGAGATCGCCCTGCCTGCCCTGCAACCGGGCAGTTCGATCATGCCGGGCAAAGTCAATCCGGTGATCCCGGAGGCGGTGGCCATGGTCTGCGCCCAGGTCATCGGCAACGACACAGCCATCACCATGGGCGGCCAGTCGGGCAACTTCCAGCTCAATGTCATGCTGCCGATGATCGCCCGCAACCTGCTGGAAAGCAGCGAACTGCTGGCCAACGGCGCCCGCGTGCTGGCGGACAAGGCCATCGCCGGGTTTACGGTCAACGAGGAGAATCTGCGCGAAGCGCTGGACCGAAACCCCATCCTGATCACCGCCCTCAACCGGGTGATCGGCTATGAAAAGGGCGCCGCCATCGCCAAGCAGGCCTATGCCGAAGGCCGGCCGGTGCTTGAAGTGGCGTTGGAACAGACCGACCTCACCGTCGAAGAACTCAGGAAGCTGATGGACCCCGCCAAGCTGACCTACGGCGGGTAATGAAAATAGATTCGAGAGGCGAATTACGAGAGTCGAGGGAAGGAGCGCTGGCGCGCGCCCGATAGGGTTTCACGACGAAATTTTCGAAGGAGCGGCGTATCGGCGATTACGGCCGACTGAGAAGATATTCCTTGTGGGGCCAAGAGACCAGCGCGGTCGGTGCAAATTTGTGAAAGGTTAGGAGCCCCGACTTTGGGGGGCGAATCTCGCCTTTGCGATTCCCTCATTCTCGCCTCTAGTCCCTCGTATCTGCCGTTAAGGCTTGCCCGGCAACAATTGAATCGTTCCGGAGACGATCACGGAAACGGTCGTTTCCCCGCCCTTCACCGCAGGTGGTGCACGTTCGGCCATGGTCTCCATCCGGTAGACGGGGCCGGGTCCATTGCCCCGGGTGCCGATGTTCAACTGCACGATCCGCCAGTCGCCGGCTCCCAGGTTTTGCCGTACCCGTTCGGCTCGGACCTTGAAGGCGCCCAAGGCGTCGTCGATGAGGTCGTTTTCAGCCGCCCGGCGGGTCTTTTCCGAGACCTCGAAGCCCATGGATTGAACCTGGATCTTCTCCTGCAACTGGCCCACCAGGCTGCTCAGTGCCGTAAAGTCACCACTCTCCAGCCGCAGGCTCTGCACAGCGCGCCAGTGGGTCAGGGTGCCCTTTTGGTAAACGGGCCGGGTGCGGTAGCCGCCGGTTTCCCCCGTGACGCTTTCGAAGCTTTCAACCTGTCCGAGGGCCCAGCGCATGGCTTGATTGATTCGCTCCGCCAACTGCGCCGGGTCGCTGCCCTCCTCCTGCACGGCCAGCACCGCCCGCATCCGATCATTTTCCACTTCCCGGGAGACCTCGGCCTGGAGCGAGACGCGATCGAAAACGGCCTCATCATCAGCCGCCGCGATTCCTGTCATCATCACCAGAGATAGAAGAAACCAGCGCATTGACATTGTTTATCCTTTCTCTATCGATTGTTGGATTACTTCGTCGTCGAGGCTCCAAGAACTTGTCGGTTCACCCCTTGAATTCCAACCACGGGGAACACGGGGCCACGGGGAAGAAAAAACCCGAAAAACCTGTTTTTCCCTGTGGCCCCGTGTTCCCCAAGGTCATCAGTTCTTCAGTGATTCGGGCCTGAGCCGCAGTGGGACGGCTCCTGATGAATTTGCTCCCGCTTTCATTACGAGGACGCCTACATGGATGTAGGTGGTAGAGCGACGCAGGATGCCAAAGCCGAGCCCCAGGCGACGAAGTAATCTCCTGCTCCCAAAGCCCAGATTGCCGCGTCGCTGAGGCTCCTCCTGATGAACTTGCCCTCCCCGCTGTCATTACGAACCGTGCCCCCAGCTGCGCTGGCCCGAATCAAAGACGAACGTTTAGTCGTCATTGCGGAGCGCCGAACGAGGGTCCCTTCTCCCTCAGGGAGAAGGACAGGATGAGGGGGAAAGAAAACGGTCACGGCCTATTAGATCACCCCCTCCCTGGCCCTCCCCCACAGGGGGAGGGAATGGCATCATCGGCCCTGTTCCGTACCCCTGGCTGCATGGAAAGGGGGAAGTTCTTCAGGAGGAGCCTAAGCGACGAAGTAATCTTCTGCTCCCAAAACCCCAGATTGCCGCGTCGCCGGGGCTCCTCCTGATGAACTTCCGCCCGCTGTCATTACGAGGACGCCTACATGGATGTAGGTGGTAGAGCGACGCAGGGTGCCAAAGCCGAGCCCCGGCGACGAAGTAATCTCCTGCTCCCAAACCTCAGATTGCCGCGTCGCTGTGGCTCCTCCTGATGAACTTGCCCCACTGTCATTACGAGGAGCCCCGGCGACGAAGTAATCTCCTGCTCCCAAACCTCAGATTGCCGCGTCGCTGTGGCTCCTCCTGATGAACTTCCCCCGCTGTCATTACG
>NZ_JAENYR010000116.1 GCF_016841685.1 Thiohalomonas denitrificans | reverse complement strand
GCGCAGCAGGGGGTACGGCTCGCAATGACGGCTAACAGTTCGTCATTGATTCGGGCCTGCGCAGCAGGGGGTACGGCTCGCAACGACATCGGGGGAGAAGTTTTTCAAGAGATCATCGTCGAAACCGCCCGCCATCGGGTAACGAAGACGTGCCTCTTTCGGCGCCCGCTCCGTGGCCGAACAAGCTGGGCGAAGCCCTCCCTTCCGACCGCAAAATAATCAGCCCCACTGAATCAAATATTTATTTTGGAGGGGGAGGGGCATAGGATCGACGCTTTCGCCACTACAGGAACCATGATTTGGACTTCTCCGCTCTTGATTCGGCCGTGGAACGTATCGAAGCTGATCCGCGTTCCGGCCAGTCACTACTGCTGTTTGCACTGACCAAGACTCTTTCGATTCCGCAAGGCGGTCACTCCTATCTTTTGACGAAACTGAAGGAAATGAATCCGGATACCCGGCAAATCGCCTATGGGTTGATGGAGTTGATGGCGAACGGCGGCTCTGCCGATCCGCGCTGGAAAGAAGCCGAAGAGAGGATGGACCGTGCCATCGGAGCCTGAATGCGAACCGCCGTTTTGGGAGCGGAAGTCACTGGACTCGATGGACGCCGCCGAGTGGGAGGCGGTTTGCGACGGCTGCGCCCGCTGCTGTCTCCACAAGCTGGAGGATGAAGACAGCGGTGAGGTGTTCTACACTCAGGTGGTTTGCCGCTATCTGGAGCAGGATACCTGTAGCTGCGGCGAATACAGCGATCGTCACCGGCTGCAGCCCGATTGTGTGGTTCTTACCCGGAAGGCCGTGGATGACTTTTTCTGGCTACCCGCGACCTGCGCCTATCGGCTGCTTGCCGAAGGGCAACCGCTGCCGTCATGGCATCCGTTGGTTAGTGGTGATCCGGAATCGGTTCACGAGGCGGGTGTCTCGGTACGCAGCTTTGCGATCCCTGAAGCTCAGCTCGAGTCCGAGGACGATCTCGAGGACCATATCATCAACCTGAACCGCGAAGCCGACTGACGATCGTAGGGTATGCATCGACTCGTGCGGAAGGGGGGCATGGATATCGTCGATGACACAGCTGTTGCCGCACCGCAGTTAACCACGGTGTACGGTTGCCGCAATCTTGCGGTTATCGGGGAGAACGGATCCGCCAGTAGACCGGGAAGCGCGGTTTGCCATACTTGGTCCAGCCGTAATGTTTGAAGGTGATAATGCTGCCAACGGGGGGAGGGTTGCCGCGCTGGGCATCGGTCAATCCCGAGCCCACGGCGAAGCGGGTTCCGTCCGGCAGTACCACCCTCAGTGATCCGACCATGCCCCTGTACTTGCCCTTGCCCGGGTTATAGCCCGTCACTTCGGCCTCGGCGTCTTCGAACGATTTGTGCTTGCGCAGGTGAGTGCTGCGGCCGGACTGGTAGGGGGACCCGGCAGCTCGCAGCATGATCCCCTCGCCGCCCTTCGCCTCGATATCGGACAAAGCCCTCGCCAGGTGTCTCTGTCCCGTGCAGCGGGTCTGTTCGGTTAAAAGGATTCTCGGCGAGGGGTTTTCGGTCAACCAGCGTCGAATGGTATCCATTCTCGCTTCAAATGGTCCGGCCTGTTCGGGCGCATCGAAGATGAGATAACGAATATCGCGCCAGCCTGGCCCCGGCTCACCATCGCGGACGATGGAAAGGGTGTCGGCAAAGCGACCGCGTCCGGCCCAGAGCTCTCCGTCTACGGGGAAGGGCGGCAGTGTGGCGCTGAAAAAATCGGGAATGTTGATTCGCATCCCATTGCAGCTAAGCATCCGTTCGCCGTTCCAATAGCCGCGGACGCCGTCGTATTTTTCACTCAGCCACCAGCCGGTCGGGTTACGACTTTCATCCCAGGCTGTTGCCAGGATGAGCTGCGGCGCCTCGGCACAGGCAGGTCCGCTCGCGAGAAGCAGCATCAAAACAAAGGTGACCGGGTGGAAGCGGCGAACTACGGACATGGCGGCAAACTCCTTTTGTCATCGTCTGAAAAAAACTATTGGTGCGAAGTAACTACTCACCCCCTCCGTCATCCCCGTGTCATTCCCGGTCATTTCCGGTCATTTCCGGTCATTCCCGCGTCATTCCCGCGTAGGCGGGAATCCAGAGGACGGAAGCATGGCTCAAAATGGATCCCCGCCTACGCGGGGATGACGGATTTCCCGGGCCCTGCGTGATCACCCGGGCGAGCAGTTACGGTGCGAAGAGGCAATCAACCGGTTTTCCAGCGCCTCCATGAGCCAGTGGAAGCCGATTCGCTCCTGCTCAAGGCGCACCGCTTCGTCGAGCCTGTCGGTGGTCAAATCCGTGAACAGTGCCTGCTCCTCGCCGGTGAGTCGCTTCAGTTCGCCACGAAAGCGCTGCTCGGGCTTCTCCCACGTCCAGAATGCACGATGGGCGAGCAGGGTGGCGTGATCCATCAGGAAGGAGCGCGCTCGGGGGAATCCGGCACGGAAGCGGTCGAGGATGGCCAGGCCGTGGCTGTCGATGTCACCCCAGTAGTGGATGGTGACTCCGTGCAGCCACTCCATTTCGGCCAGGCGTTCCAGGCCGTAGCCCAGTCCGAAGATCACCAGGGCGCCAGGGGTTTCCGGAAAGGCGAGGCCGTTGATCTTGTTTTCCGTGACGAACACCTGCTCTACAGGGAGTTTGAGTGCGGCGAACTGCTCCGGTGGCAGGGAGATGTCGGACATGCCCTGAAGATACAGGTCAGGGTCCAGAATACGGAAGCGGATCAGCGGCGGCTCTTCGCGCAGGCCATAACGGCGGTTGAAGCGGCGCGCGCCCAGGGCTTTTCGGTCCACGGCGGAGTCGGGGAGCACCGCGTCGAGTAGTTCACCGAACAGTCCGCGGCGTGCCTCGATAAACTTGGTGTCGATAGCGGGGATATCGACCTGCCGCAGGTAACAGCCCGGACGGGGGTGGCTTTGGAACCACTCCAACACGGCCAGGATCCGCGGCCAGTGTTCGGCCTGTTCAAGCAGTTTGAGGGGGCACCGGATCATCCAGGCCCGCAATTCGGGAAGGCGGGTCAGGGTCGTATCGCACAACGCGTCGAAGCGTTCGGCGTCGCGCCTTCGTCCCAGCAGGCGCAGGGCATCCTCTTCGGTGGGGAGCGTCACCGCATCGGGAAGTGCATTGCGGCCCAATACGCGATGGTTGTGGGATTTCCACTCGATGGCGTAGCCGAAGCCCCGCTCCTCGCGGCTACTCTCCCGCAGCATTTGAACCCAGTGGCGGACTTCCTCGAAGCGCTCGCTCAGCTCGCGGGTGGCAGGCTTTTTCAGGCGTAGCGTGAGCGGGAACAGCGGCTCACCCTTGAGCCGGGCGGCGAGGATCTCGCCACGCTCCCAGCGCCGCTGGAGTTGCTGTTTGAGATGGGCGGGGGTGGTCCAGGACATCGCTCAGTTGACGGTCCAGTCCGCTTTCTCGGCCCGGTACTCCTCAATGGTGAGGTTGCGCAGCATCGAGCGCATGCCGTCCTCGTTATGTACAAAGCCGACGCTGGCCACGAACGGCTCGATGATATGGATCTTCTGCAACGGCGTGATGATGAGAAGCTGCAGGTTGAGGCGACGGAACAGCTCCAGGCCATAGCGGGCCGACTCGTCGGAACCGCGGCCGAAGGCCTCGTCGATCACCACGAAGCGGAACGAACGGGAGCGCCTCTCGCCCCACTCCAGTCCGAATTGATAGGCGAGGCTGGCGGCGAGTACGGTGTAGGCGAGCTTCTCCTTTTGCCCTCCGGATTTCCCTCCGGAATCCGAGTAGTGCTCATGCTCGGCATCGTCTTCGCGCCAGCGCTCCGAGGCGGAGAAGGTGAACCAGTTGCGTACGTCGGTGACTCGAAGCGTCCAGCGTTTGTCGAGTTCGGCGGTGCCTTCGCGACCCTTGAATCGCTCCACGATCTGTTTCACCTGGAGGAATTTGGCTTCGGTGTATTGCTCCTCCTCGGAACCGGTCAGTGCGCCTTCGGTACAGGTGCGCAGCTCCTGCTGGAAGTCGCGCACGTCGGGGTGGGGGGCCGGTTCCGCTAGCAGGGTGATATAGCGGCCGGGATTGTAGTCGATCTCGTGCAGGGAGCGGTTGATGGTCTCGATGCGCTCGCGGATGGCTTGGCGTTCGCGGTTGAGCTGCGCCTGGAAATTGGCTACCTCACGGATGGTGTTCTCGTTCAGTAGCGCCTTGAAACGCAACTCGAAGCGGGGCAGGTCGTCGGCGGACAGTTGATCAAGCATTTTGCGGTAGTCGTCGGTAGCGGCCACACTCACGTCCACTTCCCGGGTCTCCAGCGGATAGCGCTGGCAATAGGCCTCCATGGCCTTGATGATGCGCTCGGCCAGCCGCTTGAGACGGCTCTCCGATGTGTCGATTCGGCCCTGGAGCCACTCGCGCATGTCGCTCTGGCGGTTGTCGCACGACTCCACGGTGAGGGTGTGCTCGCCCAGGGCCTCCCCGCGCATCCCCTCCAGTCGGGGAAACCACTGCCCGCGCGCCTCCGCGGGCGTCGCCTCCAGCAGCGTGCGCGCCTCCTGCATCTGCCCGCCGGCGTTGTCCCGCTTCTCTTCGGTCTTGGCGCGCTCCTTTTTGGCCGCGTCGAGTTGCTGTTCGTTGATCTTCAGATCAGCTTCCAAAACGGCGAGCTGCTCCTCGAGGGCGCGCAACAGGTCCGATTCCGCCTCCAGTTGCCGGCGCTCGCGCTCCAGCGTTTCGATCTCGACCCCGAGCGGGCGCCAGTCGATCTCCCGGAATTCGTTGAAGAGTTCCAATTGACCAAGCCGCTCCAGGCGCTGTTGCAGGGTCGATTGAAAGGCCTGCTGTTCAGCAATGCTGTTGCCGATCGTCTGCATGCGCTGCTCCAGATCGGTGCCGCGCTTTTCGAGCGCCGCAATCTTGGCGGCGTTGGACCAGCCGAGCACATAGCGGGAGCGGTCGTCAATACGGTGGCGGTCGTCTTTCTCGTGGCGCTCGCCGCCCGCCTTGGTTTGGCCGGCGTGGGTGACCGCCTGCTTTTCGCGCCGGAACTGGTCGATGCTGTCGCAGCAGGCATAGTCAAAACGCCTTGCCAGTTCCGTTTCCAGCCACGGATAGAACCCGGAGTCGGGCTTGATGGCCAGCTTGCGCACCAGGGAGTCCGCATGCAGGCCGGAGAGATCCGCCGGGCGGCGCCCGCGCACCCGGAAGTAGACCAGACGGCCGCACAGGTGGGTACGGTCAACCCAATCGGCCACGGCGCCGTAGTGCGTTTCAGGCACAAGCAGGGAGAGGCCGAAGTTGTGCAGCAGGCGTTCCGCTGCGCCCTCCCACTTCGATTCCTCTTCACGCACCTGGATCAGCTCGCCGGCGAAGGGCAGAGTCTCCTGGTCCAGGCTCAACTCTTTGCAAAGGCGTTCGCGGACGGCGAGCACCCTGGCGGGGATATTGGAGCGGCGTCGGCGCAGGGAGTCGAGCTCGGTGGTGATCTCCTCGTGCGCCTGGCCCAGGTCGCGAAACTCCATCGAGCTCTCGGTGATGCTGTTCTGTACCTCGGCCTGCTGCTCCCCGGCGTCGCTGCGTGCGCCGGCGATCGCCTGCCGGTTGTCATGGAACGCGTCGGCATCCTCGGCCAGGTGCAGATCCAGCGCCTCGGCCAGTGCGGCGTACTGGTCGGCACGCTGTCGCCGTTCATTCCTTTCGGTCTGTTTCCGGAGGATTTCGACCTTGATGCGCTCGATGCGATCGCCGCCATTGTCGCGGATGGCCTGTTTGAGTTCGTCGCGCTTGTCCCGTCGCTCCTGACGCTGACCGTCGAGCCCGTCAATGCGTCCATCGAGCCGCTCCAGGGACTGCGTCAGTCCCTCCAGCCGCTTTTCAAGCAGCTGTATCTTGTGGTGGGCGAACCAGGGGCGCAACGCCTCGCGGCAGGCCCGCAACTCTTCCACCCGGCTGCTCGTTTCGGTGTGGGCATCGGCATCGCTAACCAGGGGCTCAAGAGCGCCGATTTGTGCCTTTGCTGTGAGAACCGCTTCGTGGGCGCGGTTGAGATCGTCGAAATGCTTGATTAGGGCATCGATCCGCGGCTCTACCGGGAACGGTTCGAGCATGTGGGCGCGCACGAATTCGGTCAGGTTGCCCACCGATTTCATCGACACCGTCTGGTTGAACAGGTCCATGGCCTGTTTGTTGTCGATGCCGAAGCGGCGGCGGAAGGCGCCGCCGTAGGGCGGGAAGGTGTCGTGGACCTCAACGCCGTGGGTCTTGCGCAGGCGCTTCTTCAGATCGGCGATGTCGCTGCCGAACCCGGCAAAGTGCTCGGCGATGGAGAGCGCCCCGTCCGCCACCACATAGAAGCGCGCCGGCTGACCCTGTGAGTCCTTGAGCCAGAAGACCTGGGCGAGGGTGACCTCCTGATCGTAGCCGGCATTGTAGAACCGGCCCAGGATGACCGAGTAGTTGTTGTGGTCGCGCAGCGCCACGGCGCGGGAGACGGAGCCCGATGCACTGCGTTCCGACTTGTAGTAGCCGAGGACGTAGGACTTGAGCGTGCGCTCTTTGGCGTCGGCGCCTGCCGCCTTGTTGTAGGTGATTTTCTGCGCCGGGACCAGCAGTGTGGTGAGGGCGTCCACGAGGGTCGATTTGCCGGAACCGATGTCGCCGGTCAGCAGCGCATTGTCGCCATCCGGCAGCAGCCGCCAGACCCGATTGTGAAAGGTGCCCCAGTTGAATACCTCGAAGCGGTGCAGCCGAAAACCAGCGCGGGTATCGCTGTCGGCAAAGTCGAGCAATTGTTCCTGGACGGAGGCAGTCATGACGCTTTTGTGGACGCTTGGCGCCCACCTTCCCGGCGCGCTCTTTCACTCATGTTTATCCCCACTCTCGGCGTGGGCCCGGTACTCGGTTAGCCTCTGATCGAACTCGGCAAGCCATTGGGCATCGACAAATGCTGTCAGGATACGCTTCACCTCGAAGTGGTTCGGCTGCCCGCGCATGCGGCGCAGGAAACCGAGCTCCACGACCTTGTTGATATGCGCGTCAATGCGGTCCACCAGCTTGGCCTCGTTGGTATCGTCCGGGAGAAACAGCCGTACCAGATCAACGATCTGCTCGCGGGAGAGGATTAGTCGCGGATCGCCGCCGGCGGTGTCGTGCTCGGCCAGTTTCCTTCTCAGCAAAGCCAGCAACAGACTGACGGGGTAACTCAACTGGCGTCGCGGCACCAGCCGCGGCAATTCCTCCTCGCCGTCAGACGTCCGACATTGCCGCAGATAGGCGTAACCCTCCGCCTCGTTCAGGAGCAGCTCCAGCCCGAGCACCGCGACGTAGTCACGGACCCGGGCCTGGAGCTCCAGCAGGTCCTGCCACGCCCTGGGGGCGGCATCTTCGTACACCACGCCCTTGAACAGGGCAACCAGGGCGTGGGGAAGTTTTTCGGCAGCGGTCGGGAATCCGGGCACGGCGGGCCTCGCCGGTTCATCATTCGGGACCGGCTATGTTAACCCAATCATCGGAGACAGTGCAGTCTCTGAGGTCAGGCTTCAGCCCGTCAAGCGTAAATGACGGCCTAACGGCCCATGGTGAGTTGCCCTGCCCCTCATTGCGAACCGCACCCCCTGCTGCGCAGGCCCGAATCAATGATGAACCTTTAGCCGTCATTGCGAGCCGTACCCCCTGCTGCGCAGGCCCGAATCAATGACGAACTTATAGCCGTCATTGCGAGGAGCCACAGCGACGCGGCAATCTGGGGTTTTGGGAGCAGAAGATTACTTCGTCGCTTAGGCTCCTCGTAATGACAGCGAGGGCAAGTTCATCAGG
>NZ_JAENYR010000115.1 GCF_016841685.1 Thiohalomonas denitrificans | reverse complement strand
TTCCGACGCCTGATGTTCCGGTGGCGTCTGTTTTGACTGACATTATCGGTTAGGGATGGGAATCGCAAGGTGAACGACTGTTGAGGGCGCTATCGCGGCTGGGAGCCGCTCCTACAGCGCGGGGGCTGGGATTCTGCGGGACGTTGCTGCCGGCTGGCAGACCGGCGGTGGATTACGCGGCGTGCACACGAAGGCGGGTGTCAACGTGTGTGCCGGAGCGCCGCTAATCCACCCTACGCGGCCTGGGTGGTCGTGTGGCCTCAGGCGTCCCGTAGCCGGTAGCCGCCCAGTTGGCGGGCGAAGCGCTGCAGCGCTTCGATGCCGGTAGCCTCGGCCTGTCGGCACCACTCCTGCAGAGCGGTGCGGACCTGGTCGGGGCCGGCGGCCGACTGCCAGATGGACTGGAGCCGCTTGCGGAACTGGTAGGCGGTCTTCAGGGCCTGGCTCTCTTCGAATACCTGCTGCAGGGTCCTCTGGGAACCCTCGTCCAGCAGGCGCTCTTCGCGCAACAGCAGGCTGCGTGCCTGACGGAAACGCGCCTTCAGACTGCGGTCGCTTTTTCGGCGGCGCAGCTCTTCCCGGTAGACCCGCTTCAGGACGTCGCGCCCGTATCCGGCCAGCACCTGGTAGCGGGCGTTGATCACCGCCCGAACCGCCTCGGCATCGATATTCCCTTCGCCGGGCACCAGCTTCGCAGGTCTGGGCGCTACCCGCTTGATGCGGGCCAGTCCCAGAAGGGAGAGCAAGCGGATATAGAACCAGCCGAGGTCGAACTCCCACCAGCGGGAGGAGAATCGGGCCGAGTTGGGGAAGGCGTGGTGATTGTTGTGGAGCTCTTCACCGCCGATCACGATGCCCCACGGCACGATATTGGTGGAGGCGTCCGGGCTCTGGAACTTGCGATAGCCGAGGAAGAGCATTACCCGGACACCCATCCCAAGCCATTGCCATCCTCGCCCAGTTCTGAGACTCTGTAAACCCGCACTGCCATCAAGGGATAGATGCCATGCCCAAGCCAAGGAAAGCCCTCGTCTCGCTCGAGGCCACCCCCTACTATCACTGCGTCGCCCGCTGCGTACGCCGTGCCTTTCTTTGTGGTGAAGACGCCACCTCAGGCAGCAGCTTTGAGCACCGCCGCGGCTGGATTCGGGAGCGCTTGTTTCAGCTTTCCGAACTCTTCGCCCTGGACGTATGTGCCTATGCCATCCTTTCCAATCACTACCATCTCGTTCTGCACGTCGACCGCGAGGCCGCTCAGGGTTGGAATATCGCAGAGGTCCTTCACCGCTGGCATGCGCTGTTCTCCGGGAATGAGCTGACCCGTCGTTTTGAACGCGGGGAAACGCTCTTCCCTGCGGAACTACGCGCCGTCGATACCTTCGCGGAGCTTTGGCGTGCGCGGCTGGCGGACATCAGCTGGTTCATGCGCTGCCTGAACGAGGAAATCGCCCGCAAGGCAAATGAGGAAGACAACTGTACCGGCCGTTTCTGGGAGGGCCGTTTCAAATCCCAGGCGCTGCTCGATGAGAAAGCGCTGGCGGCCTGTCTGGCCTACGTAGATCTCAATCCGGTCCGAGCGCAGATGGCGCAGACGCCGGAGGCCTCCGAGTTCACCTCCGTTCAGGAGCGGGCTGCTGCCGCGAATCTAGCGGATCATCCCAACGACATCCCATCACAACCAGCCCGCCTCCTGCCCTTCGCGGGGAACCCGCGCGAGCCGATTCCCAGGGGCTTGCCCTTTCGTCTTACCGATTATCTGGACTTGGTGGACTTCACCGGACGGCTCATCCGCAAGGGCAAGCGCGGCGCCATCCCCGAGCACCTTCCATCCATCCTCCAGCGCCTGGCGATCGATCCCAAGCAGTGGGGCTATCTGACTACCCAGTTTGAGAGCCCTTTCAAGGGGCTGGTGGGCACGGAGCATCGCCTCAAACAAGCCTGCCAGCAACTCGGCTACCGACGAACGCCCGGGATTGGCGCCTGCCGAACACTGTTGGCGTAGCCCCTTTTTTACTGTCGCGCTATTCCGCCGCGGATCCCAGACCCGCGAACTTCGCTCACACCAAGTTCTGCTGCTGACCCAAACTTGTTCCGATCAGGTCCGATTTACGCACGCCCTACCCTCAAATCCGGGGAAAATCGAATGGCCCGCGACGGCTCGCGGCAACTTTTTCCTTCCTCTCCTTACGATGGGTGTCCGGGTATGTTGCGCTATTCCGCGCGGATCGCCAGACCCGCGAATTTCACTCGCGCCGAGTTCTGCTGCTGACCCAAAATTGTTCCGATCAGGCCCGATTTACGCACGCCCTAACCTCGAATCCGGAAAAAATCGAATGGCCGCAATGGCTCGCGGCAACTTTTTCCTTCCTCTCCTTACGATGGGTGTCCAGGTATGCCCCCTCGTTACACTTCAAACACAGCGTTCGGCGACTGACCGGGCGCTCTTGGGGTGTATCGATGGCTTACCGGCTGTACAAGCTCGCGCAGTATGTTCGTGGATGGATGGGCTATTTCGGCATCTCCGAATACTACCGCCCGATCCCCGGACTCGATCAGTGGCTACGCCGCCGGATCCGAATGTGCTACTGGAAACGGTGGCGCAAGACGCGGACCAAGGTGCGCAACCAACCTGCTGTCACTGGGGACGAGCAAACGCCACGCGATCTTCACAGCCCTCAGCAGCAAGAGCTACTGGCATCTGTCGAAGACGCTGGCGACGCAAACGGGGATGACGAATGAGTGGCTGAAGAGCCAGGGGCTGATCAACATCTGCATGCTGTGGATGAAAGCCCATGGTTATGCCTGAACTTCTCGTGTGCTTCTTTCTTGTGAACCGCCTAGTGCGGACCCGCATGCTAGGTGGTGTGGGGAGGGCGGGCTAGAGACCCGCCCTTACCCGATTAAGCATCTTCTATATCGTCGGTTGGCGGGCACTCTAGCAACTCACTTTCAATCTCGGCCCGTTCGCCTTCCTTCATTATATCCCCGTGCGAATCAAGGAGCGCCGAGAAAAACTGCCGGACATCAGGATCGCAAAGAATCCAACTAACTTGATTGTTGGTGAGCGCAGCCTCAACGATTTCGGAAATCTGCGCTTGCGTAAATTCGGTATAGGAAGAGAGATTGGCTATTGCAACGTGAGTGGCGGCAAAGGAGCCGCTTTCAGCGAGCGCCCGAATCGCTAACTCTTTCTCCAGCTCGCTCGCCAATTTAATATCGGGGTAGTGCTCTTTAAAGAACTGCGACAGTCTCCGATAAAAAATTACGTCGCTATTTTTCTCAGCGAACCATTCGTCAACAAGGAAATCCTTTGGCTTCTGTTCGTCGAGCAGGGAATAGTAGTCTTTGTCATCTGCAACCACGTACAAGTCTTCTTTTTTCGGAATGTGCTCTAAAAGCGCCTCCCAGTTAATGGCATCCCCAAAGGAACCATTTTTCCCAGGAGGATTTCCGATATCCATTCTGCGTCTCGCCTTACGCAGCAGCCCCTCAGATGTCTTTATGAACTCCGTTTGACCGAAAAGTTCTTCAATCTTCTCGTCTGCTTTTAACGTCCGTTCTGAAACGTCGCTTGCAACCTTGTCGATCAAGGATGACAATTTCTTTCCGAACAGTTCCTGGAGCTCGCGAATTTCATCGTACTCTTCATAGTCCTTGCAAACTTGTGGAAATTGTGGCTTTTTCTTTTGCTCAGCAAGCCGCTTCATAGAGTCAGCGAGCTTATTCTCTCTGTTTCGGCTGAACTCATCATCAACCTGCTCGGGCAGCCAGAGTTTAACCTCTCCCTTTTCAATCAGCACCGTTAGCTTGTGAAGTTCTTCTAGATCGTCGCTAGAAAGGTGGAAGAACGACAAGAAAACATTTGTGTCAATAAACAGGTTCACCACTCCCCCTTACGTTTGATGCTTAACGCCAAGCTCACGCGCCGGTTTGGAGCCGCGAAGCGGCGGAAAATCGGTCGCTGTGCAGCCGATTGTTAAGCTTACACATCATGCTTGTAGGCATGGTGCCAATCGACCTCTTCCTGCATCGTCTTATTGAAACGGATCATGGCGGTACACCATTCAGGAATATTTAAATCTACTTGCCATGCTGTACCTCTGTTCTCGCCGAAGAGCTCGTAAACACCGCTCCAATACTCTACCTTGGGCTTATCAAGAGAGTTCATCCATTGCATTCTTGCCTCTGTTGCATGAACGATTTTGTTACAGGACTCGCGTAAATTCAGGGGCGTAGATAGTCCCAAGATAGATCCAATATCCAAACCCTTTCTTGCATCCCTGTCGAAAGCCTTTAAATCAAGCTCATCATCGTCATGTTTCGCAAAGTCTTGAACCATTCGAACTTTGATAGCTGACTCTATGATTTTGTTGCCTACGTAGCTTTTTAGCAGCCCTTTGTATTCCCACCACTCGTAGTCACCGCCATAACAATCAGTGTTGAGATCAAATTTTTCGCAGAACTCCCTGCTGCCATAGGCAGTATGCTGAAGAACAAAAAGGTCGTGCTCTAAACCATCGAAATCTATGAGGTGTGGCATATTTTCCTTCTGCTTAACGTTTGGCTTGAGCCGCGGCTTGCCCTGGAGCGCAGCGGAAGGGTAAGCCGTCGAACTCGAAGCGATGTTTAGGCGTTTGCTTGCATCCTATTCATGACGGCAACGACGCCGACCTGCGCACAGCTGAATGTGCACTCGACTCCGAAGATTGATTCGAATGTCACTCTTACCCGCTCCCCTTCTTCTAAGAATACAAGATCGTCGATCACGTTCTGATGGTTGAACCCGCTCAGGTTGAGCTCCGAAATGCTCCTGAATCGAAGCGAAATCAGGGCGTCATGTGTCTTTTCCATTTCAAACTGCGCCGTCCCAACATTCGCTGGGGTATACCTGCGGACATGAATCGAAGCTAATAGGTCTGCGTACTCTCCCGGAGCTTCACCTCTTCGAGTCTCGATGGAGATCACCTCGGCATCATGAAATGACGGCCATTCGCCGAAATGCCGGGTTACCTGCTCTTCATTCGCTATTTCCATGCGCTCGCTCTGGATGCCTAACTCTATGTCGGCGACCCATTGACTAAATACACCCCGGCAAACGGGTCGCCATGAAATGGTTGTTTCCCCAAAATCATCCACCTACGATGTTTTCCTCTCGTCCTCGCTGAGGGTGATATGCGGCCGATCGGCTCTATAACGGTATATGCGGCTGATTGGCCGCATATACCCCGTATTGGACTCTGGAAAACTTCGGCATATCCGGGACTTAGCCTGCAATGGCCTGGGTAGGACGAGTCGCGTTTGCATACGGCACGCCGTGCTTTTTCATGGGCAAAGCGGAAGTCGAATGGTTTCTGACCTGTCTCGCGGCCGAACGCGGCGTTTCGGCGTCGACCCGGAACCAGGCGTTTAGCGCATTGCTCTTCCTTAACTGCCATGTACTGGAAGTGGAACTTGACTGGATTGGAACGTGGTCCGCGCCAAGGAGCCGGACCGGCCGGTGCAGTAGATGATCTGATATCGAGCCCGGGAGCGGCTTCCATGGCGATGTCCGTTCTGTTCGTCGTTCCGACGCCTGATGTTCCGGTGGCGTCTGTTTTGACTGACATTATCGGTTAGGGATGGGAATCGCAAGGTGAACGACTGTTGAGGGCGCTATCGCGGCTGGGAGCCGCTCCTACAGCGCGGGGGCTGGGATTCTGCGGGACGTTGCTGCCGGCTGGCAGACCGGCGGTGGATTACGCGGCGTGCACACGAAGGCGGGTGTCAACGTGTGTGCCGGAGCGCCGCTAATCCACCCTACGCGGCCTGGGTGGTCGTGTGGCCTCAGGCGTCCCGTAGCCGGTAGCCGCCCAGTTGGCGGGCGAAGCGCTGCAGCGCTTCGATGCCGGTAGCCTCGGCCTGTCGGCACCACTCCTGCAGAGCGGTGCGGACCTGGTCGGGGCCGGCGGCCGACTGCCAGATGGACTGGAGCCGCTTGCGGAACTGGTAGGCGGTCTTCAGGGCCTGGCTCTCTTCGAATACCTGCTGCAGGGTCCTCTGGGAACCCTCGTCCAGCAGGCGCTCTTCGCGCAACAGCAGGCTGCGTGCCTGACGGAAACGCGCCTTCAGACTGCGGTCGCTTTTTCGGCGGCGCAGCTCTTCCCGGTAGACCCGCTTCAGGACGTCGCGCCCGTATCCGGCCAGCACCTGGTAGCGGGCGTTGATCACCGCCCGAACCGCCTCGGCATCGATATTCCCTTCGCCGGGCACCAGCTTCGCAGGTCTGGGCGCTACCCGCTTGATGCGGGCCAGTCCCAGAAGGGAGAGCAAGCGGATATAGAACCAGCCGAGGTCGAACTCCCACCAGCGGGAGGAGAATCGGGCCGAGTTGGGGAAGGCGTGGTGATTGTTGTGGAGCTCTTCACCGCCGATCACGATGCCCCACGGCACGATATTGGTGGAGGCGTCCGGGCTCTGGAATTTGCGGTAGCCGACATAGTGCCCCACGCCGTTGATCACCCCTGCCGCCCAAAACGGGATCCACACCATCTGTACGGCCCAGACCGCGACGCCCACCGGCCCCAGCAGGGCCAGATTGATCACCAGCATCAGCACGATGCCGACAAAGTTGTACGGCGTGTAGAGGTGCCTCTCGATCCAGTCATCGGGCGCGCCTTTGCCGTACTGCTCCCGCGTCTCCTCACGCGAGGCCTCCCGGCGGTAGAGCTCGGCCCCTCGCCATAGCACCTTTCGCAGCCCCAGGACCTGTGGGCTGTGGGGGTCCTCATCGGATTCGCACTTGGCGTGATGCTTGCGGTGCACCGCCACCCACTCCCGGGTGATCATGCCGGTGGTCAGCCAGAGCCAGAAGCGGAAGAAGTGGCTCACCACCGGGTTCAGCGTCAGGGTACGGTGCGCCTGGTGCCGATGCAGGAAGATGGTGACGGCCGCGATGGTGATATGGGTGAGAATCAGTGTGTAGGCCACTGTCGCCCAGGGCGACAGATCGAGAAATCCGTTATTCATGGGCGGGTACCTCGGAAAAACCGAACTGCTTTCAAAGATAGCCGTCGATCAGCGCTCGAGAAACAGATTGCCAACCGGGTCGACCAGGGCGCGCCAGCGGGGCGCAATATAGGTCGTGGCAACGGTTTCGACCACCAGGGCCGGACCTTTCACCACCTGTCCGGCTGCCAGATCTTCCCGGCGCCAGACTTCCGCTTCGCCCATCACACCATAGAGTTCGATAATATCCAAGTAGTTCACTCGGTTTTTGCCGGCACCCTCCAGCGCAAGCTCCGGTTCGGGGCCGAAGAGACCGAGGCGGACATTGACCAGTTCCACCGGCAGGTCCAGCCGGTGACCATAGGCCGTCCGGTGCCGATCATGGAACGCCTCCGCGGCCGCGGCCCGCCCGGTCCACGGCACATTCAAGGTATAGGATTGGCCCGCATAGCGCAGATCCACACTGGAGTCGATGGAGAGTAAGTCCGGCGCCACCCCTTCGGCCGCCAGTTCCGCGCCGCCCTCCGCCTCCAGGGTCCGAAAGGCCTCTTCGATGGCGGACTCCGGAACCGTGTCCAGCGGACCCTGAAGGGTGTGCGACAGCTGACGCCCGCGGGGTGCCACCAGCATCCCCAACGCCGAGAGCACACCGGCGTGGACCGGCACCAGGGCACGGGTCATGCCGAGTTCGTCGGCCAGGGCACAGACGTGCAGCCCGCCGGCGCCGCCAAACGAGGTCAGCGTCAACTGGCGGGGATCGACCCCGCGCTGCACCGACATCACCCGCAGGGCGCGGGCCATGTGTTCGTTGGCGATGCGAAGGACGCCCTCGGCCGCCTCCTCGACCGGGACGCCGAGGGGATCGGCGACCCGCGCCATC
>NZ_JAENYR010000114.1 GCF_016841685.1 Thiohalomonas denitrificans | reverse complement strand
CTCACGGGTAGCCGCATGCCGACTCATGGCGCGGCCGGCGCCGTGGCAGGCAGAGCTGAAGGCGCGCTGTTCACTCTCCTGCGTGCCGGCCAGGATGTACGAGGCGGTGCCCATGGAACCGCCGATGATCACCGGCTGCCCTGCTTTTCGGTAACCTTCGGGGAGCTCCGGATGGCCGGGTCCATAGGCCCGGGTCGCCCCTTTGCGGTGAACGAAAAGACGGCGCTTGCGGCCACCGATGGAATGCTCTTCCGCCTTGCAGGTGTTGTGGGAAACGTCATAGATCAATTCCAGTCGTGCCCCGGGAAAGACTCTTGCAAAGGCATCCCGGGTCATTTGAGTGAGGATCTGTCGATTGGCAAGGGCGCAATTGATGCCGGCCCGCATTGCCCCCAGGTATTTTTGGCCCAAAGACGACTCGATGGGGGCACAGGCAAGCTCCCTGTCGGGCAGTTCAATGCCCAAAGCTGGCGCGGCAACGGCCATTTCCCGGAGAAATTCGGTGCCGATCTGATGACCGAGACCCCGAGAGCCGCAGTGGATGCTCACTACGATCTCATCTTCGACCAGACCAAAGGCCGCCGCCACCTCCGGATCGTAGCGCTCCACCACGCGCTGGACCTCCAGGTAGTGGTTACCCGAACCGAGGGTTCCCATTTCGTCCCGTTGACGCTGTTTGGCCCTTTGGGAGACAGCCGAGGGCTCCGCGCCGGCCATACAGCCGTGTTCCTCTATCCGAACCAGGTCCTCTGGCCATCCAAAACCGTTCTCCACGGCCCAGCGTGCGCCTCCCGCCAGCATGTCATCCATTTCCCGACCAGTCAGCCGAATGCTGGAGGTACTGCCGACGCCTGCCGGGATGGCACGGAACAGCTCATTGGCAAGCCGCTCCTTGCCGGCTTCGAGCTGCGCCCGGGTCATCCCGGTTCGCAGTGTCCGAACGCCGCAGGAGATGTCAAATCCCACGCCCCCGGCCGAAATCACCCCGCCCGCCGTCGGGTCGAATGCTGCCACCCCGCCGATCGGAAAGCCGTAGCCCCAATGGGCATCCGGCATGGCATAGCTCGCACCCACAATGCCGGGTAGCGAGGCGACATTGCGGACCTGTTCGAAGACCTTGGCATCCATAACGTCGACCAGCGATTCGCTGGCGTAGATCACCCCGGGAACCCGCATGGGCCCCGTTTTCGGAATGACCCATTCATACTCGGAGCGTCGTTCCAGCCCAGAAATAGCCATTGCCGTCCCTCTTGTTGCGACAGGCTCCTAGAAGTGAGCGGTATAGTCCCTGCCCCTCTTTACATTCAGACATCGATGATGGTCTGCGCAATCCAGCGTTCGGACTCCCGGAAGACCCGCAAATCCGTATAAGTGGCCCCCTTGATCTCGACCGCCGGCCCATGCCGCTCCGCATCCACCGGCTCACCCCATGCACTGCCGGAGAGACGCGACCCCTCGATGCAGACATCGAATCGGCTGAACAGCAGATTGCGCGTGGCCATCTCGTAGATCAGGGCGTTCAGCCAGTCGACCAGCAACAGTTCCAGATCCGGAGCCTCGCAGCGGATCGCCACTGCAGTCTCAGGACGCACCGACACCGGATCGGTCACTACCGCGGTCATCGCGAGCCCCGCCTGCTCGAAAGCAGTCTCGGGCGTACCTCCCCAGCCCCGCACCCCCATATCCGCCTCATGGGGAAACAGCTCGTATCCCGCCGAATTCGTCATAGTTCGGTCACTAAAAGGTCCGACTGGTGCCGGCATAACTCTGAACCTCCTTGGTGTCGAAACCGTATGCCACGTCCACGCGCAGGGAAAGATCGACGAACCATGTCACGTCCCAGCGCAGCCCCAACCCGGCACCCGTGCGCAAATCAGTGAGATCCGTATCGCCGAGGTCCGGATAGACGTTTCCGACGTCCGCAAATAATACTCCACGCAGCCTGCGCCATAACGGCTTCAGGTACTCGATATTGGCAAGCGCCATCGCATTGCCGTCCACAGAATCGTAGCCCCGCAGGGTATCCGCGCCACCAATCTCATAGGCGAGCCCCTCGAACCTGCGACCTTTGGCCGCCCCGAACCGCAGCTGCCAGTTGAGATTGTGACCGTCACCGTAAGCGTGATAACGGCGGTAAAACACCGTGTGGCGATTGTAAAAATAGTCGGAACCCAGCTCCTTGAGCCCGACATTTGCCTGATAGCCAGTAACGCCACCGCTGCGGTAGTAACCATGGTCCTGCAGAGCGTCGAAGAGGATCGAGCCGCTGAGTGCCACCGCCTGGTCATCCTCCCGGAGACTCGCGCCGGAGAGCCTCGAAAAATCCCGCTGCTCAAGGGTGTATCCACCACCGATTCGCCAGCCGCGAGAGGGACCGAAAGTATCCAGCCATCGCGAAACCTCTACGCCAATCCGCCGGGACTCGCGCCGATAGCGGGCCTCGGTGCTCTCTTCGAGGATGTCGAATTCCCTGCGCTCGATCTCAAAATCTGCATTCAGGTTATAGGAGCTCCCCTCAATTCGGGGATAGCTGTACTCGGCCGAAAGTTCGCGCTTGAGTGCATCCTTATCATTCACATGGGATGAATTATCCAGGATGAGCTTCAGCCGCTGGTTCAGACCGCCAATGTTGTCCAGGCGCAGGTCGGCACCATAGCTGTAACTTCCATCGGGATCGCCATCGAGCCGCGGCAGGGGGAGCACGTAGTATTTTTCCTTGACGGAGATAGTCAGCAGGAGGCCGTTGGCCGCCTCGGTCAGTTCCCAACGGACCCATTCGAACAGGCCCAGGTTCATGACGGCCTGACGCGAGTTTTCGATGGCTTCGCGGTTGGCGATGTCACCTACAGTGACCGTCATCTCCTGCATCAGGATGTGGTCTTTGGTCACGCGGTTGCCCTCGAAACGGATATCGGCAATCCGTTCGGCGGCGTCTGCCGCACTACTGAGCAGAATCAGCAGAAGCACCCATGACCCGAATCGCATAGATTCCCAGCTTTCAAATGAGCATATAGACGCCCAATCCGGCCAGGAAAAGGGCGAACAGTCGCTTAAGGACGTCACCCGGCAGAGTATGGGCGAGGCGCGCCCCCAGCGGGGCGAACAGCATGCTGGCGGCAACCACGCCCCCTATCGCCGGCCAGTACAGGTAACCGGTACTGGCCGCAGGAAGCGCGGACTCACCCCAGCCGGCTGCGGCAAAGCCGATCGCACCGGCCAGGGCAATAGGCATTCCGCAGGCCGCGGAGGTGGCCACGGCGTTGCGTATCGCCACATTATTCCAGGTCAAAAACGGCACCGTTAGCGTGCCGCCGCCGATCCCCACAATCGCGGAAACGGTACCTATAACGCCACCCGCCGCAAACAGCCCCGGAGTTCCCGGCAGTGTGCGGTGCGGGGCGGGTTTCAGCCCCAACCCCAGCTGAACCGCAACGGCCAGCTCGAAGATCCCGAAGATACGTCGCAGTCCTGTGCCAGGCAACCAATCAGCAATCATCGCCCCCAGCAGGGCACCCACCACGATCCCCGGCGCGAGACGTCCAACCAGTCGCCACTGCACGGCCCCGCGACGATGGTGGGCACGCACGGAAGCGAGGGATGTAAATACGATCGTAGCGAGTGAGGAGCCGATTGCCAGATGCATCAGCACCTCCGGTGCGATCCCCGCACGTGCGAAAGCGAAGGCCAGGACGGGGACGATGACCAGCCCGCCACCGACTCCGAACAGACCGGCCAGAACGCCGGCAAAGGCGCCGACAGCGAGATAGAGGTAAATATCGGGCATGGTAGGCTAGTAGATAGTGGCTAGTGGCTAGTGGCTAGTGGCTAGTGGCTAGGAACTGCTAGTGGCTAGTAGCGAGTGGCTAGGAAGTGAGTGGCTAGCAGCTAGATTTTTTATCCTATCCACTATCCACTACCCACTAGCCACTATCCACTATCCAATCCACTATCCACTAGCCACTAGCCACTAGCCACTAGCCACTAGCCACTAGCCACTATCTACTTCCACTATCCACTATCTACTACTATCCTCTACTATCTACTAGCCACTATCTACTAGCCACTAGCAACTCGCCACTCACCGTCACCTGATCCAGATCGTTTTGGCGTTGACGAATTCGCGGATGCCGTGGCGCGAGAGTTCACGGCCGTAGCCGGACTGCTTGATGCCGCCGAAGGGCAGGCGCGGATCACTTTTTACCATACCGTTGACGAAGGCGCAGCCGCACTCCAGGGCGCGCGCGAACGCTTCGCCCCTTTGGGCATCGGCGCTCCATACGCAGCCACCCAACCCGAACGGAGAGTCATTGGCGAGCCGCAGGGCATCGGCCTCGTCGCGGGCACGCAGGACAATGGCCACGGGTCCGAACAGCTCCTCGGCATAGGCGGGCATACCCGGCTTCACCCGGTCGAGGATCGAGGCGGCGTAGAAGGCGCCCTCTCCCTCCAATGGTCGGCAGCCGGTGACCGCCTCCGCGCCCTGTTCGATACTGGCGACGACCTGCTTGTGAAGGTCGTCGCGCAGGTCGGTACGGGCCATGGGGGGCAGCGTGGCCTGTGCGGTCATCGGGTCACCCGGGACGAGGGCCTCGACACCCGCCTTGAAGCGTTCGAGAAAGATTTTTGCCACGTCATCCACAAGGATAAAACGCTTGGCCGCAATGCAACTCTGGCCGCCGTTCAGGAACCGGGAGGTGACGGCTGCTTTGGCGGCGCCATCCAGGTCGGCATCTTTCAGTACGACAAAAGGATCGGAGCCGCCCAGTTCCAGGACACTTTTCTTGAGATGGGCTCCGGCGGCGGCGGCCACCTTCCGTCCCGCCGAATCGCTACCGGTCAGGGTTACCGCCTGAACACGCGGGTCGGCGATCACACTCTCCACCTGCGAGGCGCCGATCATCAACGAGCGAAAAACCCCTTCGGGAAAGCCCGCCTCGATAAACAGGTTTTCGATGCTTTTGGCACATTGGGGTACATTGGAGGCGTGTTTGAGCAGTCCGGTATTGCCCGCCAGCAGCCCGGGCACCGCAAAACGAAACACCTGCCAGAAGGGGAAATTCCAGGGCATTACCGCCAATATGGTGCCCAACGGCTGATAGACCACCATACTGCGGGTCGCATCGGACTCCAGAAGTTCATCGGCCAGAAAACCCGGGCCCGATTCGGCATAGTAGTCGCAAAGCCACGCGCACTTGTCGATTTCCCCGCGCGCCTCACCGATCAACTTTCCCATCTCACGGGTGATGATGACCGCCAGTTGATCCCGCTGTTCCCGCAGTATCTCGCCCAACCGGCGGATCAGGAGAGCTCGCCCCTCCACAGGTGTCGCCGCCCAGCCGGGCGTGGCATCGGCGACCTGCTGCAAGACCGAGTCCAACCTGGTGGCATCCCAATAGGCGACTTCGGCGAGTGTCTCGCCGGTGGCCGGATTGACTGAAGTGAACGCCATGCCATTCTCCCCGTTTTTGCATTTTGTGATAGACCATACCGGAAAACCGCATACCTTGAAGAAAGGGGTGATTGTGTTTATCGGGATAGGAGACAAATCCTAGTATAGTGTTTAGGTCAAATGCTACGGCTTTCGACCGGAAGGAGTGCCATCAAAATGGAACCGCAACGCCGTCCGCACCGTATCTGCATATTCGGGGGCACCGGGTTTGTCGGCAGTCACCTGCTGACACGGCTCACTGCCGACCGGCACCACTTGCGGGTGGTCACCCGAAACAGGGAACGCCACCACGACCTCTGGGTACTGCCCTCACTGGAAATGGCGGAAGCCAATATCTTCGACCCCAAGAGCCTCGATGAAGTGCTGGAGGGTGTCGATGTCGTTATCAATCTGGTGGGCATCCTCAATGAACGCGACAGGGGCGGCAAGGGCTTCACCAGGATCCATGTGGATTTTCCGCGGCGGCTGGTCGACGCCTGCCTCTCCAAAGGCATCCGGCGGCTGCTGCACATGAGTGCTCTGGGGGCTGATGCGGCCTACGGGATGAGTCACTACCAGCGTACCAAGGGGGAAGGGGAGAACGTGGCCCATTCGGCGGCCAGCATTCGCGTGACCAGCTTCCGCCCGTCGGTGATCTACGGTCCGGGCGACTCCTTTTTCAACCGGTTCGCCAGTCTGTTGCGCCGCACGCCCGGCATTTTTCCGCTGGCGTGTCCGCAGGCGCGCTACGCACCGGTCTACGTCGGTGATGTCGCTGAAGCCTATGCCCGGGCCATCGATAATTCGCGCACCTACGGTCAGCGCTACGACCTCTGCGGGCCGCACGTCTACACCCTGAAGGAGTTGGTGGAATTCACGGCGCAAAGTCTCGGCCTGAAGCGGAAGGTGGTTGGTCTCAACGACACCCTTTCCCGCATGCAGGCAATGCTCCTGGAGCGTATGCCCGGCAAACCCTTTTCGAAGGACAACTACCTTTCCATGCAGCGGGACAATGTCTGCGAAGGGCCTTTTCCGGAGGTATTCGGCATCACCCCCGCCTCCGTGGAGAGCATCGTGCCGACGTACCTTGGCGAACAGGATCAGCGCGCGTATATCGCCCGCCTGCGTTCGCGCCGCCGCTAACGGTCCGTTGCCGGTACAGCCATTGCGAACACGGGACGTGAGTCCCGTGTTCCCCGTGGTTCTGCTTTGCGGGAGAATGAGCATCCCTTGAACACCGATGGTGGATTACATGCAGGTCTATCTTGTCGGCGGCGCTGTCCGCGACAAACTCCTCGGGCAACAGCCCCGCGATCGGGACTGGGTAGTGGTTGGAGCCACGCCGGAAGAGATGCTGGAGAAAGGCTTCAAGCCGGTCGGCAAGGATTTCCCGGTCTTTCTGCACCCGAAAACCGGTGAGGAGTACGCCCTGGCGCGAACCGAACGCAAGACGGCCCCCGGTTACCATGGCTTTGAGGTCCACGCCTCCCCGGATGTCACCCTTGAGGAGGACCTCAAGCGCCGCGACCTGACCATCAACGCCATGGCCGAGGACAGCGAAGGGCACCTCATCGATCTCTTCGGCGGACGTGAGGATCTGGAACTGGGCCGTCTGCGCCATGTCTCGCCTGCGTTCGCAGAGGACCCGGTACGCATCCTGCGGGTAGCCCGTTACGCGGCCCGCTACGGCAAGTGGGGCTTCCGGGTGGCGCACACCACCAACAAACTGATGCGGCAAATGGTAGAGGCCGGCGAGGTGGATGCCCTGGTGCCGGAGCGGGTCTGGCAGGAGCTCGAGAACGCCCTGCGGGAAGAGACGCCCTCCCGCTTCTTCGAGGTGCTGCGCGGCTGCGGGGCATTGGGTCGGATCTTCCCGGAGCTGGAGGCGCTGTTCGGCGTACCGCAGCCCAAAGAGCATCACCCGGAAGAGGACACCGGGATTCACGTGATGATGGTCCTCGACCAGTCGGCCCGGCTCTCCGACGACCCGCGGGTGCGCTTTGCGGCCCTGGTGCACGATCTGGGCAAGGGCACGACCCCGGAGACCGAATGGCCCAGTCACCATGTCCATGAACAGCGAGGAGTGGAACTGGTTAAGGGGCTCTGCGAACGGCTACGCGCCCCCAGGGAGTACCGCGATCTCGCCGTGGTGGTCACCAAACACCACGGAGTCTACCACCGTGCCGAAGAGCTGCGCCCCGCCACCTTCGTGAAGACCCTCGAAGCCATTGACGCCTTCCGCCGCCCAGAGCGCCTCGAGCAGTTCCTGCTTGCCTGCGAAGCCGACTCCCGTGGGCGCCCCGGTTTCGAAGAGAGGGATTTCCCCCAGCCCGCCCTCTTCCGGCGCGCCTTCGAGGCCGCCAACAGCGTGTCGGCCAAGGCCGTCGTTGCGCAAGGCTATCGGGGCGCGGAGATCGGCGAAAGACTCCGTGAAGCCCGTATCGAAGCCGTTAAGAGCTCTTTGGGAAAATAACGCTGTGTCTTGCAACGCGTCTTAGCAGTGTGTTCGGCCAACAGTCATTCGCGCGAAGGCGCGCGAAGGGGGGAATCCAGACCATGGATGGCCGCTCTCGGCCAGGAGCCGTCATTCCCGCGAAGGCGGGAATCCAAAGGTCACCCCGATCAGGCAACCACCGCCAAACCCGTGATTGGCTATTGTTTTCTAGATTCCCGCCTTCGCAGGAATGACGGCTTTGGATCGGGAGCTGCCTGTGTTTTCTGGATTCCCGCCTTCGCGG
>NZ_JAENYR010000113.1 GCF_016841685.1 Thiohalomonas denitrificans | reverse complement strand
GGGTACGGCTCGCAATGACGGCTAACAGTTCGTCATTGATTCGGGGCCGCGCAGCAGCGGGTACGGCTCGTAATGACAGCGGGGGCGAGTTCTTCATGAGCCTTTCGCAACTGCCGCTGCTCCTACAGGAACAGGCGATTGCCGGGGTTCAGGCAGCACCGTCCCATCTCAGGAAGTTTGCGTATAACTGGAGTCCGGCATGCTGGCTCTTTTCCGGATGGAACTGGACGGCGAAGACATTGTCGCGGCTTATTGCCGCCGTAAAGGTGCGGCCGTGGCTCGCGGTGGCAACAGTCAGCTCCGGGATGGCCGGCTCGACGTAGTAGCTATGCACGAAGTAGAAGCGCTCGTCTTGACCGATGCCCTCCCACAGCGGGTGTTCACGCTCCTGATGAACCCGGTTCCACCCCATGTGGGGGACTTTGAGACGTGCGCCGGTGTTCGGGTCGGTCAGATCGTTGCCGAACCACTCGACACGGCCGGGGAATATACCCAGGCAGGGCGTGCCGCCGTTTTCAGCGCTCTCGTCCATCAGGGCCTGCATGCCCACGCAGACGCCGAGCAGCGGCTTGCTGCGGATCACCTCGCGCACCACCTCATCGATACCAAGACGGCGAATCTCCGCCATGCAGTCCCGAATCGCCCCGACCCCGGGGAGGACCACCCGATCGGCCTTCAGAATGACCTCGGCATCCGGCGTCACCACCACACGGTCGGCGGCTCCGGTGTGCTCCAGCGCCTTGGCGACCGAGTGCAGGTTGCCCATACCGTAATCGATGACAGCAACAGTGTTCATTATTGGAATCCGATAAGTTCCTTCACTGCAAAGGCGCGAGCCCGGCTATTCGACAGCGGAAAGAGCCGTTCGGGCCAAAAAAGCGAGCTATGCTTTGCACTCTTTGTGCCTTTGCGGTGATTTCAGTCTAAAGACTGCCCTTTGTCGACGGCATCATGCCCGCCATGCGCGGATCGGGCTCGAGCGCCATGCGCAGTGCCCGTCCGAACGCCTTGAAGATGGTTTCGGCAATGTGGTGGGCGTTATCACCGCGCAGGCAGTCGATGTGCAGCGTAACCCCGGCGTTGTTGACAAAGCCCCGAAAGAACTCGCCGAACAGTTGGGTATCGAAATCGCCGATGCGCTCCCGGGGGAAATCCACATTCAGTACCAGGCCGGGACGGCCCGAGAAGTCGACCACCACGCGGGAGAGGGCTTCGTCCAGGGGTACATAGGCGTGACCGTAGCGGCGAAGCCCTTTTTTGTCGCTCACCGCTTCGGCAAATGCCTGACCCAGGGTAATACCGATATCCTCGACCGTATGGTGGGCATCGATGTGCAGATCGCCCTGGGCGTTGATGCTCAAGTCGATGAGACCATGGCGCGCTATCTGATCCAGCATGTGCTCGAGGAAAGGCACGCCGGTCTCGAAATGCCCCTCTCCGCGGCCATCCAGTTCAACGGCGACCTCGATTTGGGTTTCCAGCGTCTCCCGACGGACACTACCCCGACGCTCGGCCATGCGAAATCCTCCAGCCACTGGCGAGAAAACGCATAGCATACCCGTAACCCCGCAGGTATAAAACTGGAATTGCCGCGGTCGGGAGCCGGCCAGCGTGCAGCACGCCGGTGATCCCTTGCCCGTGCGTAAACCGGCCGGGATGGGTTTATGCTGTCTCTGACCCGCCGCTGGTGGTGGAAAAGGTCCGCTTCCGGACGACTGCGTGATGAACCAGGAGCCTGTGCGAGAACATCGTTTTTGTAGGTTGGGGTGAGTTATGCGAACCCCAACGCTGATTTTGTTGGGCTTCGTTCCTCAGCGCCAACCTGCATTTTGGAGCCCGTTGCTATTCTCGGACAGGCTCCTGGAGTGTGGCGGGCTCGAAACCGGGTTCATAAAGGCTAACCTTAGTATTGACAGGGGAATAGGGGCGTGGCACATTAATTGACAATTATCAAGTTCATGGTATCGTAGCAGCCACTAAAATTCGGCCACGGTCTGCAGAACTCGGGGGTTTTCTGTGAACCGTCGTCAGGCGCCACTCAGCGCAGGCGTGAAAGCCATGTTTTCAGGCGGTCTCCCGATCGCAGGAACACCTGACCGAACGAGCGTTGTACTTCCCAGTCCCTCCGGCGCCTTACTGTAGGCATTGACGAAATTCAGCCCCCCATCGCAGTCCGTCCGAGGAGGTCAGGCGTGGATCAGAGCAATGCGGCCAAATACTACCCCAGGGCCTACGAGCCTCAACAAACCCAAAGCGCCATCCCGCTGTGGGATGCCTCAGGGCACCTGTCGGTTTCGGTGATAACTAAAGGAGACTACTCGTGGAAGCACAAGTAGAGCAGAAATATGACTTCGAGGTCGTCAGGTGGTTCACCATCATGTCGGTCGTCTACTTGGTCGTAGGCACGCTGTTGGGTGTGTACATCGCATCGGAACTGGCTTGGCCCTTCCTCAATTTCGATACGGCCGAGCTTTCGTTTGGCCGCCTGCGTCCGCTGCATACCAACGCCGTGGTCTTCGCTTTTGGCGGCTGTGCCCTGATGGCTACCGGTTTTTATACCGTCCAGCGCACCGGCGGAACCTCGCTGTTCAGTAATGCCCTGGCCTGGTTCACCTTCTGGGGCTGGAACCTGATCATCCTTCTTGCTGTCATCACTCTGCCGCTGGGTATGACCCAGGCCAAGGAGTACGCCGAGCTGGAGTGGCCGGTCGATATCCTGATTGCGGTCGTCTGGCTGGCTTTCGGTCTGAATTTCTTCATGACTGTGGCCAAACGCAAGACCAGTCACATCTACGTGTCGAACTGGTTCTTCATGGGCATGATCGTCATGATCACCTACCTGCACGTGGTCAACTCGCTGGCCATTCCCGTGAGCCTGACCCAGTCCTATTCGGTCTTCTCGGGCGTACAGGACGCCATGATTCAGTGGTGGTGGGGCCATAATGCGGTGGGCTTCTACCTGACTGCCGGCTTCCTCGGGATCATGTACTATTTCGTACCCAAGCAGGCGGGTCGCCCAATCTTCTCCTACCGTCTATCCGTGATCCACTTCTGGGCGCTGATGTTCGGCTACGTCTGGCTTGGTGCACACCACCTCCAGTACACCGCACTGCCGGACTGGACCGGCTCGCTCGGTGCCGCCGTTTCCCTGGCCATGATTATCCCCTCCTGGGGTGGTGCCATAAACGGCATGATGACCCTGTCAGGTGCCTGGGACAAGCTGCGCAACGATTACATCCTCCGCTTCCTCATCATGTCGCTGGCCTTCTATGCGATGTCCACCTTTGAGGGTCCGGTCATGTCCGCCAAGACCGTCAATGCCCTGTCGCACTACACCGACTGGACCGTCGGTCATGTGCACTCCGGCGCCCTGGGTTGGGTCGCCATGGTCGCCGCAGGCGCCCTCTACCACATGATCGAGAAGCTGTGGAATACCCGCATGTACTCTCCCGCTCTCGTGAATCTGCACTTCTGGCTGGCCACTATCGGCGCGGTGGTTTACATCACCGCCATGTGGGTTTCCGGCATCATGCAGGGCCTGATGTGGCGTGACTACGACGAGTTCGGCACCCTCACCTACACCTTCGCCGAGTCCGTCGCCGCCATGCATCCGTACTACGCCATGCGCGCTGTCGGCGGGATGATCTTCTGGTCCGGCGGCGCCGTGATGCTTTACAACATGGTGATGACCATCCGCCAGGCTATGGCCGAGCGGGTTACCGCCGCCAACGCTGCCGCTACCGCCTAAGCGAGAGGAGTACATCGACAATGGCTGACAAAATTTACTCGACAAAGCTGCAGGACAGGATTGAGCGGAACGTCTTCCTGATGTTCATCTTCCTCATCGTGCTGCTCTCGGTGGGCGGTCTCGTCGAGATTGTTCCGCTGTTTTTCCTGAAAGACACCATGGAGCACAACAAGCATCCGGAGATCGTCTGGGAGCGTTCGGCCGACGCAAGCCTCGACGACTGGCAGGCCGGTGATGGTGTGCGTCCCTACAAGCCGCTGGAGCTGGCCGGCCGCGATGTCTATCTCCGGGAAGGCTGCTACACCTGCCACTCGCAGATGATTCGTCCATTCCGTGACGAGAACGAGCGCTACGGCCACTACTCCCTGGCCTCCGAATCCATGTATGACCACCCCTTCCAGTGGGGCTCCAAGCGCACCGGGCCGGACCTGGCCCGCGTGGGTGGCAAGTACTCGGATGAATGGCATGTTCGACATCTGCGTAACCCGCGTTCGGTCGTGCCGGAGTCGGTGATGCCGAACTATCCGTGGCTCGAAGAGAACCGGGTGGACGGGGCCCACGTTGGCAGGGCGATGCGCGCCATGCAGAGAGTCGGCGTGCCCTACACCGAGGGCGACGTCCTCAGTGCCGCTGCCGAGGTGCAAGGGGCTAGCGAACTGGATGCGGTGGTCGCTTACCTGCAGTCTCTCGGAACTCACGTGAAGTTCGAAGAGGGCGTGGATTACCGTGAGTAAGCTCGAGGAATACTTCCACACCGAATGGGCGGCGCTGACCGTCCACGACTGGGTTGGCCTGATTATCACCGTCGTCGTGTTTTTCCTGATGGTGGGGCTCTATGTGTGGGTATTTCACCCGAAGAACAAGGAAACATTCGAGTCTCGAAGGCATATTCCGCTGGAGAACGATTTCGATTCGGAGGATAAGAAATGAGCGACCAAAAGAACCCCTACGGTCCCGGCACGACGGGGCACGTGTGGGATGAAAACCTCGCGGAGGCGACCAATCCGCCGCCCAAATGGTGGATGATCGGACTGCATGCGTCGTGGATATTGGTGCTTCTCTACACGCTCGTTTACCCGTCATGGCCGTGGTTTGGCGGTGCTTTCAAGGGTGTAATGGGGTGGACGTCCATCGGCGAGTACAAGCAGGATCTCGCCGCTATCAACGAGGTGCGCGGCAAGTATGAAAATCAGCTGCCCGGCAAGTCGGCGGCAGCGATCCTTGCCGACAGTGAATTGAACGAATACGTCCAGCGTTCCGCCAAGGTGCTGTTCGGTGAAAACTGCGCCGCCTGCCACGGTTCCGGCGGTGCCGGCAATCCGGGTTTTCCGGTGCTCGCCGATGACGAGTGGCTCTATGGCGGGGAGATCGACAAAATCACGCAGTCGATCACTGCCGGCCGCCAGGGCATGATGCCCGCCAGGGGCGGGGCCTCCCTGACCGAGGCCGAGGTCGATGAGCTGGCCCGCGCGGTGGCCGCAACGGATCCGACCTCGTCGCCGCTCTTCACCGGCAAGGGCACCTGCTTTGCCTGTCACGGCCAGGATGGCAAAGGTACCCCGGCCATGGGCGCCCCGGACCTGACCGATCGGATCTGGCGCTTCGGCAACGGCAGCTTCGAAGAAGTCAAGTACACCATCCTGCATGGCGTCAACGACTCCAACGATGCGAACAGCCGTAATGCCGAAATGCCCTCTTGGCAGCAGCGCCTCAGCGAAACCGAGATCAAGAAGCTGGCAGTCTATGTGCACCAGTTCGGTGGTGGTCGGTAACCGGCGTATCCAATGGTGGGCGCGAGGCGCGCCAAGGCGGGTCCGCGCCCACCCAATGTGAGCAGGGGGTGATGTATGGACGCAGTGGCATTCGGCTCTATTCTTGCGGTGGTGGTTTCGCTCGTGATCCCGATCGTTCTGGTGATTCGGGTCCTCAAGCTGATCAACCGCACCCACTCGGAAGATGAAGGGCAAAAGCAGTAACGGGCTTGGGGGCCTGTCCGAGAATAGCAATGGGCTCCAAAACGTAGGTTGGCGCTGAGGAACGAAGCCCGACAAAATCAGCGTTGGGGTTCGCATAACTCACCCCAACCTACAAAAACGATGTTCCCGGACAGGCTCCTAGCCTGTCCAAAATACCGAAAACATGAGGGGAGCTCGTTGCAGGCTCCCCTCCGTTTATTAGAGCATGCTAATATGCAATGGAATCCGGTAAATATCCGACTGTCTAAATCTGCGGCAGCAATCAAGAGTTTACTGTCTAGCGTTTACTGTTGGACATTATTGTAAACATTACGTCTTTTAGGCCGTATTTCGTACTCCCAGGCAGAACCTTCGTATTCGAGTACAAGCGGTCAACCGGGAGGAATCGTGAGCGAGAAGCTAGCCGAACAGAGCGTGAGAATCGAAGACCTCTACGACGACCTCGATAAATGGCACGTCAACACCGGCGGTGAGACCATCCATGCCAAGCGCATGCCTGGTCGGTTTCGGCAGCTGAAATGGTTGACGGCTTCCACATGGCTGCTGTTCTTCCTGGGTCCCTACCTTCGCTACGACGGGCGTCAGGCTATCCTGTTCGATATCCCGGACCGGAAGTTCTACATCTTCGACATCACCATCATGCCTCAGGACATCTGGATGCTGTCGCTGACGCTGCTGTTTTTTGCCATTCTGCTGGCGGTGATAACGTCGGTCGCCGGGCGGGTATTCTGCGGCTACTTCTGTTTCCAGACCGTCTGGACCGATGTCTATACGTGGATCGAGGAGAAGCTCGAGGGTGCCCCGCACAAGCGGCGCAAGATCGACAGCGCACCGATGAGCTTCGAGAAGCTGAAGCTCAAAGTGCCCAAGCATGCGGCGTGGTTGGCGATCGCCATGCTCACCGGCGTTTCCTTCGCTGCCTGGTTCACCGATGCCTACGAACTCTGGGAGGCGTATGTCACCCTGAGTGCGTCGAAAGCAGCCTGGATTGTGCTGGCGCTGTTCACCGGCGGCACCTATCTCTTTGCCGGATTCATGCGCGAACAGGTCTGCTTCTGGCTCTGTCCTTACGCCCGCATCCAGGGTGTCATGTACGACACCGAGACGATTCTGCCCGCATACGACCGTCACCGCGGCGAGCCGCGGGGAAAGCTGAGAAAAGGCAACACAGTCGAAGGGCAGGGAGACTGTATCGACTGTAATCAGTGCGTGGCGGTTTGCCCCACGGGGGTCGATATCCGCGAGGGCCAACACGAAGGCTGCATCACCTGTGCGCTGTGCATCGATGCCTGTGATGCCGTGATGGAGAAAATCAACAAGCCCAAGGGGCTGATCCGCTACGCCTCCTGGGATGAACTGGAAGGCAAACCAGTCCCAAAACTGTTAAAGCGTCCACGCGTGCTGGTTTACCTCGCCATCATCACCGCGGCCGCGATCGGCATCGTTTACGGTGTGACGCATCTTGGTACGTTCGGACTTTCGGTGGTTCACGAGCGCTCTCCACTGTTCGTGCTACAGAGTGACGGCTCCATTCAGAACAAGTACGACCTCAAGATCCTCAACAAATCGGACGTTGATCATCCGGTCCGGCTCACCGCCAGGGGCCCTGAGGGGCTGGCCCTCAGAACGCCTGCGCAGCCGCTTACTGCCAAGTCGGGCAGAGTCAGCAGCTTCACTATATTTGTGCGCGTGCCGCGCCGGCAGTTGGATGCCGAGATGCAGCCGCTTATCTTCGAAATCCAGTCTGTCGATGACGATGGGGCGAACGCGGAGTACGAAAGTATGTTTGTAGGACCGCGTCAATAAGGGAAACACTGAAATGACCGTCGAAGCAAAGCGTCTCTTTTCGCAATCGAACAAACAGGGATGGCGTAATCCCTGGGTTATCGGCTGGATCTCATTGCTGCTGATCGTGCTGGGCGTCAATGTCGGCATGGTGAGCCTGGCCGTTATCACCAATCCCGGTCTGGTCGATAAAGACTTTTACGAAAGCGGTCAGGCGATGGAGCAGGAATACCGCAAGCGCCAGGCCGCACAGAGTGCCCTCGGATGGGACCTGGAGTTCGACCTGCCGAAGACGAGCGTGGCGGGTCGGCCCGATGTCTATCGGCTGAGCCTCTTCGACAAGCAGGGACGGCCGATCCGTGGCGCCGAAGTTCGATTGACGGCCTATCGCCCTTCCGACGAAAGTGCCGACTTCGATGTGGCCCTGAAAGAGGCCGGAGCGGGCCACTACGATGGCTATCTGGCATTGCCCCTGAAGGGTATTTGGGACCTGAGAATACATGTGAGCCGCGGGGAAGACCGCTGGGACCTCACGCGGCGTGTTTCGGCCGAGGCCTCCTGAATTCCTCGACCACTACAGAGGTCACGGAGAATGCATGCAGACCCACGTGTTTCCGTTTCTGTGACCTCAGTGGTCAACCGGACCCTTTCAGACGCGCGCTCGCATCGCGAGCCCCACCCGTCGCTCCGCTGCTCCGAATCAGTGATGAACCTTTAGCCGTCATTGCGAGGAGCCACAGCGACGCGGCAATCTGGGGTTTGG
>NZ_JAENYR010000112.1 GCF_016841685.1 Thiohalomonas denitrificans | reverse complement strand
CTAGCCACTAGCCACTAGCCACTAGCCACTAGCCACTAGCCACTAGCCACTAGCCTAGCCACTCGCAACTGCCATGAAATACACCCTTGATGCCCGCCGACTGCTGTGCCCGATGCCGGTAATCCGCACTCAGGATCGCATTGCAGCGTTGCAACCCGGCGATATCCTCGAGGTGGTCGCTACGGATCCGGGGGTGATCAATGACATCCCCGCCTGGTGTCGTATCAACGGGCACAAGGTGTTGGCCACCCGCGAGGAGAGGGGTGAGGTGGTGCTCGAGATTGAGGTCGGCGATGAATCATAGCCACGAACGTCACTATCATCCGGTTCCCGAAGTACCGGATGCCGACGTCCGTTTTCAGGCCAGCCGCCGAGTGACCGTCATTGGCGCGGTCGTTAACCTGCTGCTTGCCATCGGCAAAACCGTCGTGGGCGTATTGGGGAACTCCCAGGCCCTGGTCGCCGACGGTGTGCACTCCTTTTCCGATCTGGTCACCGATGCCATGGTCCTGGTTGCCTCCCAACACGGCAGCAAGGCGGCGGACGAGGACCACCCCTACGGTCACGCCCGCATCGAGACAGCGATGACGGTGGGTCTTGGCGCCATTCTGATCACGGTTGCGGCCGGGATCAGCATCGATGCGGTCGAGCGCCTCTTCAATCCCGAAGAGCTGTTGCGTCCCGGCGTTTTGGCGTTGGTGGCTGCAGCACTGTCGGTGTTCGCCAACGAGGGCCTGTTCCGCTACACCCTGCGTGTGGCTCGCCGGGTCCGTTCCAACCTGCTCAAGGCCAATGCCTGGCACCATCGCTCCGATGCCCTCTCCTCGATCGTGGTCATCGTGGGCGTTGGCGGTACCATGGCGGGTCTCGATTACCTCGATGCCATCGCCGCCGTGGGCGTGGCACTCATGGTGGCCAAGATGGGCTGGGACCTGGCATGGAACAGTCTGCGCGAGCTGGTGGATACGAGTCTGGATGCAAAGACGGTCAAGGCGATTCGTGACGAATTGAAACAGGTCGATGGCGTACACTCGGTGCATGAGCTGCGAACCCGGCGGATGGGTCCGGACGCGCTGGTCGATGTGCACGTCCTGGTCGATCCGGAGCTGAGTGTCTCCGAAGGACATCACGTCAGCGAAACGGCTCGCTCGCGGCTGATACGCCGCTTCGAAGAGGTTCAGGACGTGCTGGTGCACATCGACCCGGAAGATGACGAAACGAGCCGGCCGAGTGTCGGGCTGCCCTCCCGGAATGCCCTTCTCGAGGAGCTGCGTCCACGCTGGAGAGCGATCTTCGGGGAGGGGCTGGAAGAGAAAAAAGTGACTCTTCACTATCTGGATGGGAGAGTCCGGCTGGAGGTTGTACTCCCCCTGGTTGCTCTTGAGCGTCACTCCGCCGAGTCCCTGCAAAGAGCCCTGGCGGCGACTGCCGAGGAGCGCGAGGAGGTGGAGTTGATCAGGGTTTACTTCGCCTGATGCACGGAAGTGGTGCGCCTGACTTTCTGATGCACCTTCCTGGTGCGTCACCGGCACCGTGGAAGTTATACTAAAGAAACGTAAAACCATGCCGTTCAGCAGGTTACGTCACTGGCACGCTTCCTGCTCGATAGCAGACCAAATTCCCTGCCCGCGTGGGTGCAGTGTCGGACTGCAAGCCGACAGACGCCTGACGGGCCTTATTTCAGATTGAACCAACTGGAGGCACCCGGATGTCCGTTGACAACGTAATGAAGCTTATTCAGGACAGCGGCGCGAAGTTTTTCGACTTCCGCTTCACCGACACCCACGGCAAGCAGCAGCACGTGACGGTTCCCGTCCACAAGGTGGATGACGATACCTTTACCGACGGCACGATGTTTGACGGCTCCTCCATCGCCGGCTGGAAGGGCATCAACGAGTCGGACATGATTCTGATGCCGGACACCGAGACCGCGATGCTGGACCCGTTCACCGACGAGCCCACCGTCAACATCACCTGCACCATCGTCGAGCCGACGACCATGCAGGGCTACGAGCGTGATCCGCGCTCGGTGGCCGGACGTGCCGAGGAGTATCTGAAATCCACCGGCATCGGTGACAAGGCCCTGTTCGGCCCGGAACCGGAATTCTTCATTCTGGATGACGTGCGCTGGGGCTCCGACGTCTCCGGCTCCTTCGTCAAGATCGACTCCGAAGAGGCGACCTGGAACTCCGAGCGTGTCTATCAGGACGGCAACATGGGCCACCGCCCCAAGCTCAAGGGCGGCTACTTCCCGGTCCCGCCGGTCGACTCCCTGAATGACATCCGCGGCGCCATGTGCCTGGCCATGGAAGAGATGGGGCTGGACATCGAGGTGCACCACCACGAGGTGGCCACCGCCGGCCAGTGCGAGATCGGCGTCGCCGCCAATACGCTGGTGAAAAAGGCCGACGAGGTGCAGACGCTGAAGTACTGCGTGCACAACGTCGCCCACAGCTACGGCAAGACGGCCACCTTCATGCCCAAGCCCATCGTCGGTGACAACGGCTCCGGCATGCATGTGAACATGTCCATCTCGAAGGACGGGCAGAACATCATGATCGGCAACGAGTACGGCGGCCTCTCCGATTCCGCGCTGTACTTTATCGGCGGCATCATCAAGCACGCCCGCGCCCTGAATGCCTTCACCAACGGTTCCACCAACTCCTACAAGCGTCTGGTGCCCGGGTTCGAGGCCCCGATCATGCTGGCCTACTCCGCCCGCAACCGCTCTGCCTCCATCCGTATCCCCTATGCTTCCAACCCGAAGGGGCGTCGCGTCGAAGTCCGTTTCCCCGACCCCTCCGCCAATCCCTACCTGGCGTTTTCAGCACTGCTGATGGCCGGCATCGACGGCATTCAGAACAAGATCCATCCCGGCGATGCCATGGACAAGGATCTCTATGACCTCCCCGCCGAGGAAGCCAAGGACATTCCGACCGTATGCCATTCGTTCGATCAGGCCCTGGATGCCCTCTCTGCCGATCGCGAATTCCTGACCGCCGGCGGCGTCTTTACCGACGACATGATCGACGCCTACATCGGCATCAAAATGGAAGAGGTCACCCGCCTGCGGATGACCACTCATCCGGTCGAGTTCGACATGTATTACAGCGTGTAGTCGCAGGCTAGTGGCGAGTGGCTAGTTGCTAGGAACTGCAGTCGCTAGTTGCGAGTGGCTAGTTGCGAGGAACGGCAGGGAATCACTTGGTCGTTGGTCTCTCGCCCCTCGCCCCTCGCCACTAGCCACTAGCCACTAGCCACTAGCCACTAGCCACTAGCCACCGTTCTCGCTATTCTCGGCTCATGAATCGTCTTGCGCTGCTACTGCTGCTCTTCGCCCTGCCGGTGCTTGCCGGACAGGCCGCGTATCGTATCGTCCACCCCGACGGCACCGTCGAATACACCGATGAGCCGCCGGCGGAGAACGGGGCCGAACAGATACCACTGCCCGACATCCAGACCTATGAGGCACCTCCGCCACCGCGCATGGAGCGCCCCGAACCGGCTGCACCAAAAGGGGGTGACAGGGACAGCGTCGAATACCGGCACCTCGAGGTCACGCAACCCGATTCTGAAGAGCACATTTGGACCTCCGACTGGAGGGTTCCGATTGGCGTGAGTCTCTCCCCTGGGCTGGAGGACGACCATGAGATCGTCGTTACGGTGGATGGCACCGAAGTGGGGCGCGGAAAACGTACCCGTTTCGCCGTCTCGCCGATTTATCGCGGTGAGCACCAGGTATCGGCCCTGGTGGTGGACGAATCCGACAACGTCCTGATCGAGAGTGAATCGGTGACCTTCTATATTCACAAGCATCAAGTCCATCGTCCCTGAGCCCCTGAACTCTGCCGGGGTGGCTCCATGCGCCCCGGGCCCCTTTCCAACACGGCTCTGTCATGCACTAAATTGGTGCACTGCAACTCCCCCTGCACTACTATTGTCACAGACATAGTCACAGGCTTGGTTTGCCGCAGAGGCACGCGGCGTCGCATTCTGCTGATCCCCGGATGTTTTTCCAGGTACTCCCGGTCTGTGTCGGACCGTCTTGATAGTTGGTTCAGTTCTTGCAACAAACTCCAATATGGCATCCAGCATGCAACTCTCACCCGAACTGACTCCGCGCATTCTTGAGAACCTGCACACCGCGGTGATGGTCTTCGACGCCGATTTGAAGCTCGGTTATCTGAACCCCGCGGGAGAGATGCTCTTTGCAGTGAGCGCCCGGCGTGTCATAGGCGTGCACGCCCGTGAATTGCTGGCGGGCGGAGACCTGGTGGATGCCCTGGCCAATGTGTTCCGAAGCGGTCATCCGTTCACGGAGCGGGAACTGGCCATCGAACTCCCCGCCAGCGGCGAGTGGGTGACCGTGGACCTGACTGCCCTGCCGCTCAGCGACCCGCAGCACGCTCGCGAGATCCTGGTTGAAATGAGCCAGGTGGACCGGCAGCTGCGCATCACCCGCGAGGAGACCCTGCTTTCCCAAAGCAGCGCCACGCGGGCCCTGGTGCGTGGGCTGGCCCACGAAATCAAGAATCCTCTCGGGGGTCTGCGCGGGGCGGCACAACTTCTCGAGCGTGAACTCGACGATGAGGAACTCAAGGAGTACACCCGCATCATCATCGAAGAGGCCGATCGGCTGCAGAGTCTGATGAACCGGATGCTGGGCCCTAATGCCCTGCCCCGGCAGCGGTTGGTCAACATCCACGAGGTGCTCGAGCGGGTACGGCAGGTGGTGGGCGCCGAGACACCGCCCGGGGTGACCATCGACCGCGACTATGATCCCAGCATCCCGGAGCTTACCGCCGATAGTGATCAGCTTATTCAGTCGGTCATGAACCTGGTCCGAAACGCCGTCCAGGCGGTGGGAGAAAGCGGTCGCACCGTGCTGCGCACACGCACCCTACGCCAGTACACCATCGGTCACACCCTGCACAAATTGGTTGCCCGCATCGACGTGATCGACAACGGGCCGGGAATCTCCGAGGAAGTCCGGGAGAGCGTCTTTTTGCCGATGGTGACGGGGCGCCCCGGCGGCACCGGCCTGGGTCTGCCCATTGCCCAGTCGCTAATCAACGCCCATGGCGGGCTGATCGAATGCGACAGCCGTCCGGGCCGCACCGTCTTTACGGTACTGCTGCCCCTGACGTAGATCGGGCTTTAGCCCGTCAAAATCTGATGGCCTGAAGGCCGACCTACAAGGGGACCGTAGCGGGCCGGGCGTAATCGGATGTTCACAGAGTGGCCATATCACCGCCACCATAATCCGCCGTCTTTTCAGGCGATAACGCAACACGGAAGCAGATGATGAACGCGCGACAGACCAAAATCTGGGTGATTGACGACGACCGGTCGATTCGCTGGGTGCTGGAGAAGGCGCTCAAGGCGGAGAACATCGAGGTCAGGAGCTTCGATGAGGCCGGTCCGGCCCTGAAGGCCTTGCAGCGGCAGGAGCCTGACGCTTTGATCACTGACATCCGTATGCCGGGGATGAGCGGGCTGGAGCTTCTCTCGGAATTGCGCGCCGGTTATCCCGATCTGCCGGTGATCATCATGACCGCCCACTCCGACCTGGACAGCGCCGTTTCCGCCTACCAGGGCGGGGCCTTCGAATACCTCCCCAAGCCTTTCGATGTCGACGAGGCCATGGACCTGGTGCATCGCGCCGTCTCCCATCGGCACGATCATGCCATAGAAGGGATTGCCCAGGAGCCTGAAGAGGAGGCGGAGATCATCGGCGAGGCACCCTCCATGCAGGAGGTGTTCCGGGCCATCGGCCGCCTTTCCCGCTCCAACATCACCGTCCTCATCAACGGTGAATCCGGCACCGGCAAGGAGTTGGTGGCCCGTGCCCTGCACCGCCACAGCCCCCGCGCCGACCAACCGTTCATTGCCATCAACACCGCCGCCATCCCGCGGGATCTGCTGGAATCGGAACTCTTCGGCCATGAACGCGGTGCTTTTACCGGAGCTCAGGCGGCCCGCAAGGGTCGCTTCGAACAGGCCGACGGCGGCACGCTGTTTCTGGATGAGATTGGCGACATGCCGGCGGAGCTGCAGACCCGTCTGCTGCGGGTGCTGGCCGATGGCGAGTTCTATCGGGTGGGCGGGCACGCACCGGTCAAGGTCAACGTACGGATTATTGCCGCCACCCACCAGGACCTGGAGACCCGGGTGCGTGAGGGCCTGTTCCGTGAGGACCTGTTTCATCGTCTGAATGTCATCCGCATCCACATACCGCCCATGCGCGAGCGCCGCGAAGACATTCGGCTACTGATGCAGCAATTCCTCAATAGTGCGGCCGAGGAACTGGGTGGGGAACCCAAACGCATCGACAAGGAGACCCAAGCCTATCTCTCCGGCCTCGACTGGCCCGGTAATGTGCGTCAGCTCGAAAACACCTGTCGCTGGCTGACCGTGATGTCCCCCGGTCAGGAGATCCATATGGAGGACCTGCCTGCCGAACTGCGCCACGGCGTGAGCGCCGAAGGTGACAGTATCGAATGGCTCGGTCCCCTGCGCCGCTGGGCTGAACGTCGGCTCTCCAGCGGCAGCGCCGCCATTCTCGACGATGCTGTGCCCGAATTTGAACGGATCATGATCGAAACCGCTCTCGCCAAGACTGGCGGCCACCGCCAGGAAGCCGCCAAGTTACTCGGTTGGGGCCGCAATACCCTCACCCGGAAGATCAAGGAATTGGGAATGAAAAGTCCGCCCCATAGGGTGGGCCCGCCGACAGGCATGAACTGAACGACAATGCGTTGCTGTGCCGGTAGCTGCCGTTCCCGGCGGTGACGGTGGCAGCGGGCTGAATCCCCAACCCACAAGCTCTTTAGTTGCCGCAGGCGGGTGCGGGGGGGGCGGTGGCCAGGCTGCCGACCAGCTGACTGACTTCGGGGATCTTGTGGCGATCGAGGTATTCAGCGATCCCGGCATTGATTTTGGGGCAGATCAGCGGGTCATAAAAGAGTGCCGTACCCACCCCCACGGCGCTTGCCCCCGCGATCAGGAATTCCAGGGCATCCTGGGCGCTGGCGATCCCCCCCTGACCGATAATGGGGATCCCGTGGGGACGGCAGACCTGATAGACCTGATGGGTTTTCAACAGCGCCACCGGCTTGATGGCGGGACCGGAGAGGCCGCCCTGTCTGTTACCGAGAATCGGCGCGCGCTGCTCGATATCGATGGCCATGCCCATCAGGGTGTTGATGACGGCGAAGCCGTCGGTACCCGCCTCAATGCAGCGGCTGGCGCTTGCGGCAATATCGGTCTGATTGGGTGAGAGTTTGGTGATGAGGGGCTTCGTCGTGGCGCGGCGCACCGCTTCCACCACCCGGGCGGACATCTCCGGGTCATTGCCGAAGGCCACGCCGCCCGCCTTCACGTTGGGGCAGGAGATATTGATCTCGATGGCATCTACTGATGAATCGTCAAAGATGCGGGCCACCTCCGCGTACTCCTCCACAGTAGACCCGGCGATATTGGCAATGAAGCGGGTCTCCTCGAAGTCCAGGGTGGGCAGAATGGTATCGACCACGTAACGGGCGCCGGGATTCTGCAGGCCGATGGCATTGAGCATGCCGCCCGGAGTCTCATAAACCCGGTGGGGTGCATTGCCCAGTCGCGCCTCCAGCGTCGTCCCTTTCAGGCATACCGCGCCCACATCGCGGTTGGAAAAACCCTCCACCCGGGTATATTCCTCGCCGAAGCCGACGCAGCCTGAGAGCAGGACGAGCGGTGTATCGAAACGCATGCCGCAGAACTCGGTCGAGAGCATCTTGTCGTCTTTGGTCGTCATGGCGTTAACCGGGTCGGGTAGTCGGAAGGCTTGAGCAAGATACAAGATAGGAGATGCGGGATACAAGTTCGAAAAGCGGTTATCGTGTGTCGCTGAAAGTGGGCTGAGGAGCACCGGTGATCTACATTGTCCTTTATCAACCTGAAATTCCGCCCAATACCGGGAATGTCATTCGGCTCTGTGCCAATACCGGGATGGGACTGCACCTGATCGAGCCGCTCGGGTTCGAGCTGGACGATGCGCGCCTGCGGCGGGCCGGGCTGGATTACCACGAGTTTGCGGAGGTCCGGACCTGGAGCGATTTTGACGCTTTCCGGGCATCGATCAAGCCGGGGCGGATACTGGCCTGCTCGACCCGGGGCGGGCGGCCCTACAGCGAGGTGCAGTATCGGGACGGGGACGCCCTGGTATTCGGGCCCGAAACCAGCGGCCTGCCCCAGCCTTTTCTGGATCGGCTTCCGGATGAGAGCCGTCTGCGCATTCCCATGCGGCCGGGAAATCGCAGCCTGAATCTGTCGAATGCGGTCGCTGTCATTGCCTACGAGGCATGGCGTCAGCTGGGATTCTCGGGCGCTGGCTGAGACAGACTACCCGGGATTGTTTTGTCGCTGGTCTCCTCCTGATGAACTTCCCCCTCGGTGTCATTACGAGGAGCCCCAGCGACGAAGTAATCTGGTGTCCTAACAGCGAGATTGCCGCGTCGCTGAGGCTCCT
>NZ_JAENYR010000111.1 GCF_016841685.1 Thiohalomonas denitrificans | reverse complement strand
ATGGTGACTATTTGATCATGCCTCGATCTCGGTATCAAGTGGGGAGCGCACCCCTTCGGAATTACGGGTGTCCCGATAGCCGAAGCTGACCCGCCCGTTATTGACATGGTCGATAAGACCATCGCCGTTCACATCAGCGAAATAGGCCTTGTCGGTACTGGTGGTGGTGATTTTCTGTCTGAATCCCGTAGCGCCGAACGCATAACCAGTGTGACCGTTGGTGCTGCTATCGGAACTGCTACGACTCATCTTCGTCAGGCCCCTGACCCTCTGAACCTCCTCGTCGAAGTTCGGTATCTCGGCTCCGGGCTCGGTGATGTTCTTGCGGTATCTGACTTCCCCGCCCTTGAGGAAGACCTTGTCCGGTTTTCCGTCACCATCCACATCGAGCAGTGCGACTTTGCCTTCGCTAGTGGAGCTGTTGGCACTGAACGCGCCCTTGCCCGCCACTTCGGTGCCAAGGAGCGGTACGCCAACTCCGAAAAAGCCGTTGAAACCCTGATTCCTGCCGTGAGTACCGCCGATCAGCGTCTGATGAAAGTCTTGTCCGGTAAAGGTCTTTGTGAACAGCTCATCGTCCGGCGTTGTAATCTCCGGTACAGGTTCAAAGATGGAGTATTCGCCCTTCTGTTCCCCTTTCGGCAATTCGTCGTAATAGGAAAAGGCGTGGCGGTTGAACTCAGTGCCATCACTACCTTCCTGCACTAAAGCCGAAAGCAGCGATTTGCCGAATGCTCCTTCCTCATACTCCAGTTCGTAACTTCGAACCGGCGCATCGTCATACTTGACGACCATGCGCCACAACCGTTCGGCTGTTACCTGCTTGAATCCGCCCCGGGCGTCGATCTGCACATCACGTCGCCGATCAGTGGTCGAATCGTAACCCGCTTCCTGATAGCCGCGCTGGTAGCCTGAACGGGCGCTGTCGCGCAGGAAGTCGATGGTGTAAAGCGGTTTGGGATCACCTCCGGAATGCCCGGTATAGGCAATCCCTGAAAGGTAGAGCTGCTTCCCGTTTACGCTGTTGCTGTCGCAGACGCCCTTACCGATCCCGGTGTCGCAAACCGCTTCGTACTCGTAGTCAACCGTATTTCCGTGGACATCGATGCTCTTGACCAGCATCCAACGGACGACACCCTTGCTGCTGCCGATGGTGGCACCCGCCTTTTGGGTTGAACCATCGCCGCCGAAATAATTTCGGGTGCCGTTCTTGTCGACAACCTCCCACCAGTATTCGGACGCGCCCGTGCCGTGGCGAATGATCTTGCTGAATGGTCCCTCGACACGGGGATAGAAACGCTTGTCACCACTGCTGCGCGCAGGCAGATCGTCCCAACTGCCGCGGTGCGCTACAGGGGCAAGCTGGCTGCCGTTGTAGAGATAGGTTTCGCTTTCCTTGTCACTGTCAAAACGAGGTACCCCCCACCGAGTCTCGACTGAAAAAGACGGCACGGAAAGATCCCATCCTTGGCCCAGCCAGCCTTGTTGTCCGCCGGAGCTGTACTGGATGGCCAGTTGCGGCTGCATGCCGGCCCGTCCCGGGGGAATGTCGATGGGATAACTGACCTTGGCATCGCCGGTGTTGCTCGGCTGTGGCGGCTCGATCAGGCCGATCCCCGCACCCGGATTGGCGGCCTTGATGTCCTTCAGCGCTGTGGGATTGAAGCTGGCCGCCTCGGGGTGCTCCGGCACCACGATCGTGGCGTTGATCATGTCGGTGAAGTGGTTGGTGCGGCTGTGGATCCGTCCCCGACTCTTATCCACTTCGATGCGCTCAAGCGATCGCCACAGTCCGGTATGTTCATCGTAATAATACGTGCGGATGTCGGCCTCGGTCATGCCCGGCGGCAGCTTTTTCTTGTCGTAGGGCAGCTTGACCTGAATAGGCTTCTTGAACTTCTTGCCGTGCGGACCGAAGCGGTAGCCCTTGCGTGGCCCCCGGGTGACGTTGGTCATGCCCGGATTCAGCGGCGGCAGATCGTGTTTGGTCAGGGCGGTGATCGTCAGGGTGTCCGGCGACTCGTCCATCGAGTCGCCGTCGAGGTCGAGGACCCCTTCGTCTTTTTCCAGGTGATGGGGATTACTGACGCCGGCCCCGGGGGTGGCTTCCCGATAGTCGGCTTCACTTAGCGATTCGGCGAAACCGTACTGATCCAGGATCAGTTCACGGCTGATGAGTTCACCGTCCGGATACTCGGCGGTAATGGTGACGTGCCAGGGGGCATCATCCGCATCGCTGCTGAAACCGGCCTCGTCTTTGGTGACGGTGCCCTCGAAGCGGCCGCCTTCGTTTTCAACGCCTTGACCGGCAATGGTGATCGCCGGTGTTCCGGAGCCGTTGTCCACGGGCTTGGCGAAGCCGCGGAGGTAGGCGGTACGGCCATAGTACTGACCGTCCGTCGGGTAGGTGATGTTGACGGCCCTGCCATGGGTGGCGCCCGCGCCCGAGCCGACCGGGATCGCCGCCATGATCTCGGCGCTGCTACCCTCGCCGTGAGCAAACCGGAGCCGGAGGCCTTCGACGGGTTCACCCGTCTCCAGGGGGATCCAGTTGCGCCCCACCATCAGCTTTGCCCCGGATATCGCACCGATGACTTTGTCGTTCCACTCCCCTTGGACGAGGGTGTCGGCCTCGATCTGGCCTTTGAGCTGGTTTTGCAGGGTGAGGTGGAGGCCCTCCAGCTGGGTCGGTTTGTCGAAGTGAAGGATCAGCGCTCGGGCCTCCGTCTCTTCCGTACCGGAGAAGTAGGGTGTCCAGCCGCTGTTTTCGTCACCGTCCTGAACCGATTGGGGCGGATTGACGTCGGAGTAGGGGTTGCCCTCGACCGACTCGACGAAGTTGAGGCCGTTTTCCTGCTCGATGAGCAGCAGAACGTTACGGACTTCATACTCGAGGTCGTCGACGGCCTCGAAGGCGATGGTGTTGGTGCCCGGCTTGAGGGTGTCCGGATCGAGCTGCTCGATCTGCGAACCCCATGCGCTGGAGGTCGAGCGCAGCAGTGGCCCCATCGGTTGATGGCCATTGACGTAACGGCCCACTCCCAGCTCATGGCCGATACCGCTGATCTCATACACGAGCCAGGCGCGCTTGATGGATTCCGGCACCTCACGGACGCTGGTCTGGAATTTTGCGGCGCCGCGGGTTGTGCCCACCTGCACGGCATTTTCAGGCGTGGTTCGGTAGATCGTTGCGTGCTCGGGGGGCTGTTCGCCGGCCAGGGCGCCAAGGAGTGCGCGGGGGCTTTTATAGACCGCTTCGCTCCCCTCTCCCCATATCTCCACTTCGCTGATCGCGCTGCCGTTACCCTTCGGTTGCGGCTCGAAGGTGAACTTCAGGCGGGATGCGGTGGTCGCTTCGCCGGGCCTCCAGCTATTCCAGCGCTCGGCAGCGTTTCGGAGGTCGATACGGGTCAGCCCCTTGACCGACTGCCAGGTGCCGTCGACTTCCGCTTCGACGGCCGCGAGATAGGGGGAGGGTCCGAATAGCTTGATGGCGGTGAGCCGGGTTTCCACCGCCAGTTCGACGATGACCTCTGCCGTCTCCGTGGGGGCGTAGCCGCTGAGCGTGGAGCGGTCGAAGGCGAGTTTGGAGTTGGAGCCGTGATCGCCGCCGCTGCTGACGGAAGCGAGGGGGAGCTTCACCCCCACCTCTTCCCCCGCGGCCGCGAACAGTTGCGGCACGCCGTTGACGGACAGCAATCCTATCGAGGCGATCGCCAGTCCGGACAGCACATAGCGTCGCGTACCGAGGAATTTCGCCCTTGCACCCTGCCGAACCCACGCAAACTCCATTGCGCTGACTCCTTACATCTTTTTATTGTTAGTCCAAAGAAGGTACCAACTCTGTCACATCGATTTCGTGACGGCACGCACACTTTGTTACTGAAGCTTGGGTGTGGAGAACTCTGACGGATTTTCAAGCAGGTTGTTCTGTGGAACACGCAGGTATCGTTAGGCGTTACTAAGAACCACGAACACAGACATGTGTAGCGGCAGGTGAATGGCACTGATTGCAGTCCTGTCGAAGTCTGTAGAACGCCTGATTTTCAACGCGACATCTCGGAAATCCTGCGTCGCAGTAGAAACACAGTTACCCGGTGCCCTCCTGCACAGATCCCGGCGCACGGCCCCCCCGCACCGGGCTCTTCAGTCATACTTATTCGCAGAAGAAGAACTCTTCACGCAAGCCCCCGTTCCCTTCCTGCTGCGGTAGAGACGTCCGGGCGTGGAAACGAGGACAATTCCACACCCGTATCATCCGGGCCACGTCAGGCTTCGCCTTTGGCTTCGTCGATTCAACCCCATGTAGAAGAGCCATAACGCTTGGCTGTTACCGACAGCACGGAAGTAGTTGTAATGCCCCCCTATCTTGCGAGTGAATCATTGCCGTAACCACTGCTTATGGTCTGAAGGTGAAACCGACACTCACGGCATCGGCGTAGAGATCGCCATCATCGAACTGGGCGGTAATGATGTCATAGGCGCCGCGAATAGAGATGGTCTCCGATATCCTGTAATCGAGACCGAAACCTAAAAACAGATCGGTACCGCTCTCATCGGCCGAGGCCCACACATAATCTCCGACTTCATCGACATCCTCGTAGGACGCATCCCACATATACAACCCTACACGCCCAAACAGATTTAACTTCTCATGTTGAAGCGGCATGCGCCCCAGAACGGAGAGTTGCAACCCTTCCAGCGACATCGATTCATGCCACGGTTCGTCATAGGGCGGATTACCGATCGTGTAGCTATCCTCCCCCTCGCCTTGATCGACCCATGCGGCCTCGACACTCACTTTCTCATTGAACTCGAACCCGGCAAAAAACCTGAACCCCGTAGCACTGGCTGCGGCACTCGTATAGTCCGAATCGACCTCGTAAGAAGTATTCAGCAAATCTGCGCCGAAATAGAGATCACCCCCATCAAAAGCGTGTACCGCAGGCGTCATACCGATCAGGCTCATGCCCAGCATAGCCGGAATACATTTCATTTTAACCATCGAATATTCCCCTTTAAAAATAGTTAGTCTGGTTTCACGGCACACTCTATTACGGAGGAAAGACGGGCACACCTGTACGAAGGTACAGGGCATCTTCTCGCCCCTGTACCTAGTTTGGATTCGGTAGTGCTGGGCCTGCGAAAGGGGCGAGCAGTTACGGCGCAGGAATCAAAACAGCCGGCTGATTACGACAGAGGAAAGGAGACCGGATGGCAGGAAGCGCCCGGCCGGAATGCATTGCCGGGCAGAGCGGCAGTATCAGCACATTATTCGATATCAATCCAACCACGGGCGGATGCAACTGCCACCGCATGCGCCCGCGTCGAGGCGTCGAGCTTCTCCAGGAGATTGCCTACGTGAAACTTCACCGTTCGCTCAGCGATTCCGAGTATGACCGAAATATCCCATGTGCTTTTACCCAGGCTGAGCCACTTGAGCACTTCAAGCTCGCGAGGCGTGAGGGGAAGCGATTCGTTTGCCCTCACGACCGCCCTGCATAGGGCTTCATGAAGGTGTGGGACAATCAAACGAAGTATCTCTTCGGTTCGCCGACTTCGGTGCAGGCCGTGCCAACAGAAAAAACTCCCTTCAGTGCCTTTGGCGTTGCGTACACCGTGAGCGTAACCTATCCCGGAACGCACTCCGGAAAACCCAAAATCCTCGGCAAGCGAGAAGACGGGACCGGCCTCGTCCAGCCTCTTCGTTCGTTTGAACGTATCCCCCCAGTACTGCAATCTGAAGGTCTTGAAGTTTTCGTTCACAACAGGATCTTTTTCCACCAACCCTTTTTTGGCGAGTTCATTCAGATACTCGGCCGGGTAATCCACGTTGGCAATCTTCAGCTCGTTGGTCTCGCCTGAACCGCGACTGTGCGCGACCGCCGCCAACCCCGCCTGATACGGCAGCAGGAGGCCAACTCGTGACATCAGCCGGCGAAACATCTCTTCGGAGTTACAGGAGAGACTTTCGTGTATCAGCTCGAGCAGGCCAACCGCATCAAAGCGCGAGAGATATCGGAATTTCATAACCGAAATGATCCATGCTGCCTTGTCATGTACCGGAAAGAGACGAGTAACCGTATCCCGGATTAAGGGCACAGGCCGTAATCCGGGAGTTCACACCGCAGAGGAACGCGGAGAGGGTCAGGCCTCGTCTTGTAGCATACTCTTCCGCACTATACGGCCCACAGCCCCCCCAAGTGGTAGTGATTGGTCATGAGGCAATAGTTATGGCACAACCTCTTGAACCGCTCCACAACTTCGGATGGCGTCCCCGGGAACAATTCTCGATCGTCATCATACTCATAGATCGCCTCCCTCCGATCACCACGCCACGTGACGTGAGAGCGCCCCCGAAAACTCAATACGTAGCGGTCTAGCCATCTCTAAACGCTTTGCGGATGGCTTCTTAGGCTTCGCAACCGCAGGAAGATTAGACGAAAACTCCGCCGTCCCCTTTTGCGATGGTGCTGGGTGCATTCACGACCCCCATCGGCCACTGCCCTTGCTTGCTAGCCAAGTACTCCTTTCGATAGCGCGCAAAGATCGGGTCCAGCGCCGACAACAGAGCCACTGTGCCTCCGTTAGCGACCGGGGGATCTATGCTCCGTACTTTAGTTGCCACATGGAATGCCGCATTCTCTTCGCTCCAGGTGAAGCGTGTCCCTGGGGTAATCTGTCTTACCACCGACGTAACCTCGGGATGGTCCGCTGACTGGAGCTTGCTCCAGAGGGATTCATCAGAGCCCCACAGGTCCGCTTCCTCGATAAGTCCGCACCGGTTAGCGATCTTAATCGCCTCCGCTGTGAGTTGGTAAAGGCCGACCTCTCGGAAGCTCGACCAGCTTGCGCGATCTGCCTCAATAAACGTGTACGCCAGCCAACGCGCGGCATCCAATTTGTTGATTGCGATCTGTCCCTCGGCGACCACAAAGGACTCAAGCGCGGCACGTATTTCGCTGCGATTAGCGAGCTTGAGGAACTCCACATCTCTCAAGAAGTAATCCAATCTATCAGCGCACAGTGCAGGTGAAGGCTGTTCAAGCAGGGGAAATTGTTCTTCGTCCATGAATTGGCGCCAATCCATGCCGTGACGGTTCAGAATTGCGGGAATATCAGAGTTAACAACGATCTCTTCCTTCTTTTCTTCGTGGTAGCTTTGTCCACTTTGGTCATCAAACACAAAGTCGATGACATGACTGAAGGCTGTATGGCTGATGTCATGGAGCAGCGCCGCGATCTGCTCCTGGACCGTGGCGCCGAGGCGACGAACGAGAAGCATTGCCCCCACAGAATGGTCGAAACGGCTGAACGGAGGCGTAATCCCAAGAAGGGCCGTTATGCCATGCTGGGCAATTCCCTTCATCCTTTGCATCGCGCGGCTTGCCATTAACTCCAACAGCACTGGTTCTGTAATCTCGACCTTGCCGTACAACTCGTCTTCGTACTGCATTGGATGTAAAACACTCCTTTTCAGTCAGTGCCTAACGGCCAGCTTGAAGCAATGCGGGCAACGCGTTAGCGCTTTTCGCGCGGCCGCGTCCAAGCTGCTGATTGTCCTAAATAGTAATGGTCATTTAACATGCCCCATTACTGGCCACTACTTTTGACCCGAGCCGTACCCGGACACCCACGCCAAGCCATTGCCATCCTCGCCCAGTTCTGAAATTCTGTAAACCCGCACTGCCATCAAGGAATAGATGCCATACCCAAACCAAGGAAAGCCCTCGTCTCGCTCGAGGCTACCCCCTACTACCACTGCGCCCATTGCGTACGCCGCCCCTTTCTTGGTATGCCGGCAAGACAAGCAAGACGGTACTTCGTTTGACAGAAATGGCCTCACCCCTCCTTGCTCAGCAGTTCGCTGAGCATGGTCAATCCCTTCGCCATCGCCTCGAAGCCCACTTGGCCGAAGTTGAGGCGGATGAATTGGCGGTACTTGCCGCTCGGCGAGAAGAGCGGTCCCGGCGCGATGCTCACGCCTCGCTGCATCGCCTTATGGTAAAGCTGCATTCCATCGGCGCCATGGGGCAGTTCGATCCAGGCAATGAATCCCCCCTCCGGCGAGGTGACGCGACTGCCGGCCGGCAGTAGATGTTGGGTCAGTTCCAGGAAACGATCGCGCCGCTCCCGGTACGCCTTGCGGACGACGCGCAGGTGCCGGTCGTGCCCGCCCGACTCCAGGTATTCCGCGGCGGCGTAGGCCGGCAGCGTGGCGCTGGCCATGCTGTTGACCAGCTTCAGGTGGATCACCTTGTCGCGGAAGCGGCCCGGCATGGCCCAGCCGATGCGCAGGCCCGGGTCGAGGGTCTTGGAGAGCGACGAACAGAGCAGCACATTGCCGCTCTTGTCCCACGCCTTCGCCGCCCTGGGGCGGTTCCCCTCGTAATTGAGGTCAGCGTAGATGTCGTCCTCGATCAGGGGCACCCCCGCCGCCTCCAGCAGCGCGACCAGCTCCCCCTTGCGCTCATCGGCCATGCGATAGCCCAGCGGGTTGCTGAAGTTGGGAGTGAGCAGCACCGCCTTGAGCGGCCACTGCTCCAAGGCCAGGCGCAATGCATCGAGGCTGATGCCGTGCTTTGGATCGGTGGGGATCTCCAATGCCTTCAGCCCCAGCGAC
>NZ_JAENYR010000110.1 GCF_016841685.1 Thiohalomonas denitrificans | reverse complement strand
CAGTGACGAACCTTTAGCCGTCATTGCGAGCCACAGCGACGTGGCAATCACGGGCCTAGGACACCAGATCACTTCGTCGCCGCGACTCCTCCTAATGACAGCCGGGGCAAATTCATCAAGAGCAGAACCGTGTTGGATTTAATAGAAGTGCCCTTATATCGCTCGCTTCAACGTATACGGTTGCCCTGTGGGCCGTCGGCAGGCGCCAAGGCACGGCCCGCCACGGGGAGTTCAAACCTTCAGACCCAGTACCAGGTCCATGACGTTGGTTCCGGTAGGACCGGTATGGATGAGGTCACCGCTGGCCTCGAGGAAGGAGCCCGAATCGGCGCGTCGGAGGGCTTCGTCGGGGTCGAACCCTTCCTCCTGACCGCGCTGCACGGTGCCGCCATCGACCAGGGCGCCGGCATCATTGGTGGGACCATCCGTTCCGTCGCTTCCGGCCGCGAGCAGAAAAATGTCATTCCGACCGGCAATTTCGGTGGCCGCGGCCAATGCCAGTGTCTGATTGCGGCCGCCGCGGCCCGGCTCATCGGGAAGTTCGACCGTGCTTTCGCCTCCCCAGACATAGAGCCCCGGTTCGGCCCCGGTCAACTGTTTGCCGAAGCGGCGGCCCATCTCCAGGGCATTGCCCGTAAATACCCGCTCATCCACCCGGCTTTTCAATCCTGCACGTGCTGCCTCGGCTGCAGCCGCTTCGCGGGCATTACGATTGCTGATCAACACCCGGGTTTCCAGCGGGGCGAAACAGGGATCGGCGGGATCCGGGGCCTTCGGAACCCGGCCAAGCAGTTGTTGCAACCAATCCGGAATATCAAATTCGATGCTGAGAGATTCAGGCGGATGCGGCACAAGCAGCCCCGAACCAATCACCTTGGGATCATCGTCGGGAACATCCGACATCATCAGGTTGCGGGTATGGCGAACGGCCAGGTAGCGGGCAAGGCGTCCCGCCTTGATACAGGAGAGCCCTTTGCGGACTCGATTCACGGCTTCTATATCCCTGCCGGATCCCAGGAGCCATCCCGTGGCACGCTCAAGTTCCGCCAGCCCCACTCCTTCCGGAAGCACTTCGACTAAAGCGGACGTGCCGCCTGAGACGAAAAACAGCAACTCCGAACGTCGGGGAACTTCGGCGAGGAACTCCAGCAAGCGTCTCCCGGCGCGGAGACTGGCTTCATCGGGGACGGGATGACCTGCGCTCAGACACTCCACCCGGGGATCGTCACAGGCAGCACCCAAATGGTCATGCTTCGTGATGACCAGCCCCTTTTGGAACCGGTCACCCAAGGCCTCCGCGGCGCCTTTCATCATCCGCTCCGCGGCCTTTCCAACTGCGACCACTACGGCATCGGCTGCGGGTGGCTCCTTCTCCAGGTAATCGCGTGCCACGCGGTCACCCGCAACCGCATCGATAGTGGTCCGGTAGACAGCGAGCAGTCGTTGGCGCTGTTCACTCCCGAAGTCGTCCATGAAGTTTGCCGCTCAGTGGAGTTTTACGAATCTACAATAGCTGAACTTCTGTATCTTGCCCGCCGGCGTCCGATGCGCTTCCGTTCGGTGCTCCAGAAGCTGAAAACCCTGGCCAAGTTCGGCCGCCAGGGTTTCGGGGGCGTAGCGCACCACCTCCAGGCCACTGCAGCGCTCGGGACCATCGGGTGCAAATGCCGCAATAATCACCTGTCCACCCGGGCGGACGGCCCGTTCGAGGACGGTGCGATAAGCCTCACGATCAGCCGGCTCGGTCAGAAAATGGAAAACGGCGCGATCGTGCCAAACGGAGAAGCGGCGTGGCGGCACGAAGCGAGTGACATCCTGCTCGAACCACGACACCCTGGCCTGCAGAGCGCCCAGCCGCCGTTGGCTCGTGCGTAGCGCCTCACCGGACAAATCCAGCACCGAAACATCATCGTAGCCATTAGCCAGCAGGACATCGACAAGCCGCGAGGCGCCGCCACCTATATCGATGACAGGTCCATCACGGCCGATCTCCGTAGCCGCGATCAATTCCAGAGAAAGCCGCGGGTCGGGCTGGAACCAACTGACCTCCCGATCCGATTTCGTTCGATAAACCTCCTCCCAATGTGCCTTGCGGTCAAAGCCTTCGTCCATTGCGTCCCCTCTCTTTTCGCACCGGAACCCCAACGATCACATGAACAAGAGGTCGCGCCAAGCAGAAATGCAAAAAACATCCATAACTGTTCACGCCCCCGCCATTCCCCGTCCTCCCCCGCCATTCCCCATCCTCTCTCCCGTCATTCCCGCGTAGGCGGGAATCCAGAGAACAACAACACAGCTCAAAGTGGATCCCCGACAGCGCGGGGATGACGATCCTTCAGCTTGGGGCTGCGGATCGCCTGGTCGTGGATCCCCGCCTGCGCGGGGATGACGAATCTCCTGGTGGGCCGTGCGTCTGTTGCAATTTTTCCCCAACCCCTGGCCCATTCCAGCTCCCCCGTCATTCCCCGTCCTCCCCCGTCATTCCCCGTCATTCCCGCGTAGGCGGGAACCCAGAGAACAGCGACATGGCTCAAAATGGATCCCCGCCTGCGCGAGGATGACGATCCTTCAGCCTGGGGCGGCTGATCGCCTGGTCGTGGATCCCCGACAGCGCGGGGATGACGATCCTTCAGCCTGGGGCGGCTGATCGCCTGGTCGTGGATCCCCGCCTGCGCGGGGATGACGATCCTTCAGCCTGGGGCAGCTGATCACCTGGTCGTGGACCCTCGCCGGCGCGGGGATGACGAATCTCCTGGTGGGCCATGCGTCTGTTGCAATTTTGTCCTAACGCCTGGCTGATTCCAGCCCCCGCGCCAGGTCCGCCTGAATATCCGCAACGTCTTCCAGACCGACCGAAATCCGAATCAGACCCTCTTTGATCCCGGCAGACTCGCGCTGCTCGGCGCTGAGCCGGCCATGGGTCGTGGTAGCCGGATGGGTGATCGTCGTCTTGGTGTCACCCAGATTGGCCGTGATGGACACCATCCGGGTGCCGTCGATTACGCGCCAGGCGGCCTGCCGTCCGCCTGTCACCTCGAATGCGACGATACCCCCAAAGGCTGTCTGCTGCCGTGCCGCCAGGGCATGCTGTTGGTGATCGCTCAACCCCGGGTAGTGGACGCGGGCTACCGCCGGTTGCTCAGCCAACCAATGCGCCAGTGAAAGGGCGTTTTCGCTATGTGCCTTCATACGCAATGAAAGCGTTTCCAGTCCCTTGAGGAACACCCAGGCATTAAAGGGACTCATGGTCGGCCCGGCTGTACGCAGAAATCCGAATACCGGCTCCATGAGTTCATCGCTGCCGACCACCGCCCCGCCGATGCAGCGTCCCTGACCGTCGATATATTTCGTCGCTGAATGGATGACGATATCGGCACCCATCTCCAGTGGGCGTTGCAGTGCGGGCGTGCAGAAACAGTTATCGACCACCAGGCGACATTCGTTGGCGTGGGCGAGCACTGCCAGTGCGGTGATGTCGGCCACTTCCGTCAGCGGGTTGGAGGGTGTCTCCAGAAACAGCAGCTGCGTCTTCGGCCGGATCGCTCCCTCCCAGGCGGAGAGCTCGGTCAGTGGTACATACGAGATGTCGATCCCGAATTTCTTCAGGTAATTCTCGAACAGACTGACTGTGGAGCCGAACAGGGCCGTGGAGGCAACGATGTGGTCACCTGCCTTCAGCAACCCCATACAGGTAGAGAGAATGGCCGACATTCCCGAGCCAGTGGCAACGCAGCGCTCCCCACCCTCCAGTGCCGCCAATCGCTCTTCGAAGGTCCGCACGGTGGGGTTCGTGAAGCGGGAATAGATGTTACCGGGCTCCTGCCCGGAAAAACGCGCCGCCGCCTGGGCCGCCGTATCAAAAGTGAAGCTGGAAGTGGCAAAGATCGCTTCGCTCTGCTCCCCTTCAAGAGTCCGCACCTGACCGGCACGCACCGCACGCGTCTCGAAACCGTATTCATCCCATTCATTCATGCCTTGGCCCTTTACTAACCACGGGGAACACGGGGAGCACGGGGGCTTGGAATTTTATTCCCCGTGTATCCCGTGCGCCCCGTGGTTCTTTGTCTTTCCAGCGGGCGGGCACAAAAAAACCTGCTCAGCCGGTGTGCTAAAGCAGGTCTTCTCGCGCCTCGCTTTAGCCGCATTTCTATAGCGCCCGCAAGCTGATGCTCAAATCGGCGCTTCTTGCAGATTAGGGAAGCGACCCGGGGGTGTCAACCCAACCGTGCCCTACTCCGAGTTGTGCAGATCGATGGTTACGCCCTCTTCGAGGTCCCACGTCTCCTTGGCGCCGTCGGAACGGCACTGCTCCAGCTGCTTCAGGTATTCGGGGGTCACGTCCCCGGTAGGGTATTCGCCGCTGAACACCGAGGTATCGAACTGGCGAACCCTCTTATTATCCTTGTACAACACCGCACTGATCAGGTCATCCAGGTCCTGGTAAATGAGCCAGTCGGCACCGATGGCCTCGGCGATCTGCTTCTCGTCGCGGCCGTGCCCGATCAACTCGGCGGTGGTAGGCATATCGATGCCGTACACGTTCGGATAACGCACAGGCGGTGCCGCGGATGCAAAATAGACCTTGTTGGCACCCGCATCGCGGGCCATCTGGATGATCTGCTTGGAGGTGGTCCCCCGCACGATGGAGTCATCCACCAGCAGCACGTTCTTGCCCCTGAATTCCAGACCAATTGCATTGAGCTTCTGACGCACCGATTTCTTGCGCTGTTTCTGGCCCGGCATAATGAAGGTGCGGCCGATATAGCGATTCTTGATAAATCCTTCCCGGTACAGTACTCCGAGCTCATAGGAGAGCTGCAGCGCCGAGGTGCGGCTGGTATCGGGGATCGGAATCACCACGTCGATGTCGTGCTGCGGCCACTCGCGCAGAATCTTGCGGGCCAACCGCTCTCCCATGCGCAGGCGTGCCTTGTAGACGGAGATGCCATCGATAATGGAGTCGGGACGGGCGAAATAGACGTACTCGAAGATGCAGGGGCTATAGACCGACCCCTCTGCACAGCGACGCGAATGGAAATTCCCATCCACATCGATGAAGACCGCCTCGCCCGGTTCCAGGTCACGAACACGTTCAAAACCGAGCGCGTCCACGGCTACGGTTTCCGAGGCCACCGTCCACTCGGTCCCTCCCGGCGTTTCCCTCCGGCCGATGACCAGCGGCCGTATGCCGTGTGTATCCCGGAAGGCGACGATACCGTAGCCGATGATCATGGCCACGGCTGCGTAGGCTCCGCGCACCCGTTTGTGAACACGGGTAATGGCCTCGAACACGTCTCCCTCGTCGATCCGCAGCTTGCCCTGGCGCTGTAGCTCGTGAGCAAAGACATTGAGCAGGATTTCGGAATCGGAGTTGGTATTGATGTGGCGCAGATCCTCGCGGAACATATCACCCTTGAGGGTCTCGGCATTGGTCAGGTTGCCGTTGTGGGCCAGAGAGATCCCGTACGGCGAATTGACGTAAAACGGTTGCGATTCGGCGGAGCTGGAGCAACCTGCGGTCGGGTACCGGACATGGCCGATTCCCATATTGCCTTTCAAGCGCAGCATATGCCGCGTGTGAAAGACGTCGCGGACCAGGCCGTTATCCTTTCGCAGATGCAGCCGATCGCCATCACTGGTCATGATGCCCGCAGCATCCTGACCCCGATGCTGAAGCACCGTCAGGCCGTCGTACAGGCCCTGATTAACAGGCGATTTACCGACGATGCCGATAATTCCACACATGCCTTGAAGTCACCTCTGGTGAGCCGCCCCACGTAAACGTAGTGGAACGGTTCAATAATGAATGGAGTCGGCCAACTCAACCGGCAAATAGTACCGAACCCAAATAGCCGTTTCCTGGAAGTAAGGCATCAAAATCGACGCGTCCCACCAAGGGTCTTCGGGCAGCTTGGTAAGACCCGCCAAAATCACCAAAGCGAGCACGACGACCGCGCCACGAACGATGCCGAAAAAGGCCCCAATGAATCGGTCGGTACCGGAGAGTCCGGTCTTTCGTACCAGCTGCACCGCCATGAAATTCACCAGCGCCGCCAACAGCAGCGTGAAAAGCAACAGCGCGGCAAACGCCACCGAAAACCTCAATGAGGGCACTTCGATGTAGGGTCTCAGAAACGTTTCAAGATTGTTCGAAAACGTCAGTGCCACCCAGAAGGCAACAAGCCAGCCCACCAACGACAGGGCCTCCTTGGTGAAGCCTCGCACGAGACTGATCAAGAGCGACAGCGCAATGATAGCGAGAATGGTGTAATCGGCCCAGTTCATGCTCAGTGTGGCGCCCCGTCCTGCGTCATTTGTGACTCTCTGATGTGCACCCTTCTACAGCGCTTTCCCGGAAAAGCGGGGATTTTACCAGAGTGATGGAGGGAATGCTCATGGCTGAGTCATCACCAAAGCCGGCAAATCGGGCTCTTTTAGCGCCACCCTTTCCATGACGGACTCGGCCCGCTCGCGACTCGCCTCAGGACCGATCCGCACACGGTAAATGGATTTGCCGCTGCTCCTCACCTCTTCCACAAACGCATCGAAGTCTTCGCCACGGAGACGGTCCCGTAATCTCAAGGCATTTTCCGAGCTGGAGAAACTACCTACCTGAACAGCCCAGGTCTTTACCTCTCCTGCTCTATCAGGCAGCGTCTTCCCCTCCTCCGCTTGGGCTCTCACCGGAGAATCCGGTTCCGGTTCCGGCCCCGCTTCGGCTACAGGCCCAGTCATGACAGGAGGCGCATCCTCCCTCTCGATTACCGCCGGCTTCGGCTCCAGCGGTGTCGGTTGACGGGGTGGAATATCGAGCGGCTCGAAATGGTAGCCAGTCTTGGGCGGGATATTGCTGCCAAAGGCCGGCATGCTGGAGTCATCACCATCCAGAAGCATCGGCACGAAGATCACCGCCAGAGCCACCAGGACGATCGCACCGACCAGCCGCTGTTTGAGTCCCGAATTCAAAACACCACCTTACTTGACCAAAACCGGTTGAGAGCCATTATACGGACCCGTCCCAGGCTTCCGCCACTGTATTAAAAGAACCGAAGATCACAATCCGATCGCCCGGTTCGGCGCGGCGGCGGGCCTCCAGCAGAAGCGAGGAGACCGAAGGCCCGCACTCCACAGAGCGAATCCCTGCCTTCTCCAGCTGCCGGGCGGTCTCCTCTGCGACCGTCGGGCGCGACCCCCCGAGGCCGGCGACGAACCAATGATCGATACATCCCGAAAGCGGCTTCGCGATACCGGCGATATCCTTGTCCGCCAACACGGCGAATACGGCCAGCGTACGGCCGGGCGCGGGCAACCGCGCAAGATTTCGAGCCAGCTCCCCGGCAGCCTGGGGATTGTGTGCCACATCCAGAATCTCCGGCACATCACCCGCACGCACTTCGAACCGTCCCCGTACACGAGCACTCAGCAGCCCTTCGCGCACCGCTCTCTGGTCTACCGGCAGCCGGTCAACGATGCAGTCAAGCACCATCAGAACGCCTGCCGCGTTCTGAAACTGGGACGCACCACGCATCATCGGCCACGGAAGTGCATCCCTCCGTCGCCCTGCGCCTGTCCACGACCAATCCCCGCCGTGGACCTGATAATGATAATCGTCATTTGCACAATAGAGCGATGCGCCGACCTGCCGGGCAACCTTGATGAGAGAGCGCGGCGGCTGCGAATCACTACAGACTGCCGGTCGTCCGGCGCGAAAGATACCGGCCTTTTCCCTGCCGATGGCCTCGCGATCACTCCCCAGCCAGGCTGTGTGATCCACATCCACCGCCGTGACCAGTGACACATCCGGATCCCAGGCATTCACCGCATCCAGCCGACCGCCCATGCCTACTTCGAGCACGGCAATATCAAGCTCCGACCGGGAAAACAGTTCGAAGGCGGCCAGTGTCCCAAATTCGAAATAGGTCAGGGAGATGTCGCCACGGGCCTTGTCGATGATGTCGAAGGCATCGCACAGTGCAGCCTCATCGATTTCTCGGCCGTCGATACGAATGCGCTCGGTATAGCGAAGCAGGTGTGGCGAGGTATAGGTGCCGACCCGGTAACCGGCCGCGCGGAGAATGGCCTCCAGCATGGTGACGCTGGAGCCCTTGCCGTTGGTGCCTGCGACGGTGATGACGGGAAACGGCGCTCGTTGCCGGCCCATGCGCGCAAGGACCGTGCCCAGGCGCTCCAGCCCCAGTTCAATCTCGGCCGGATGCAGGGTCTCCTGCCAGGCCAGCCACTTATCGAGAGAGGAAAAACGCATGGGGCAACTAACCACAGAGGTCACAGAGCGACTAGGAAAAAAAGTGAGCCGTTGATTCCTCGTGAACCAAGGGCCATTAACGTACCCGGTTTCTCATTTATTCGGTCCTGTGCAGCAGGGGGTACGGCTCCTGATGAACAGCGACGAAGTAATCCCTAACTCCCAACAGCGAGATTGCCGCATCGCTGAGGCTCCTCCTGAAGAACATCCCCTCGCTGTCATTACGAGGACGCCTACATGGATGTAGGTGGTAGAGCGACGCAGGATGCCAAAGCCGAGCCCCGGCGACGAAGTAATCTCCTGCTCCCGAAGCCCCAGATTGCCGCGTCGCTGGGGCTCCTCCTGATGAACTTGCCCTCCCCGCTGT
>NZ_JAENYR010000109.1:1276-8687 GCF_016841685.1 Thiohalomonas denitrificans | reverse complement strand
TCCTGCTCCCAAACCCCAGATTGCCGCGTCGCTGGGGCTCCTCGCAATGACGGCTGAACGTTCGTGCCCGATTCGGGGCCGCGTGCGTCGGGTACGGCTCGCAATGACAGCTAAGAGTCTGTCATTGATTCGGAGCCGTGCAGCAGCGGGTCCGGCTCGCAGTGACGGCTGAACGTTCGTCACTGATTCGGGGCCATGCAGAGGCGAGCCCGGCTCGCAATGACGGCGTATGGATTTACGCGTCGCTGGGGCTCTCCTGAAGAACTTAACGATTCACTGCTTGAATTTCGAACCTCGGGGAGCATGGGGCGCACGAAGGAAAAAACCGAACAACTTGTTTTACCCCGTAGTCCCCGTGTTCCCCGTGGTTACCAGTTATTCATCCGGGCCTGCGGCCGTCCCCAGCGCCGCCGCCCGAACACTGCCAAACCAATCCCGCCCAGGATCAACACCGATGCGACCACGAGGCGGAGCGTGACCGCTTCGGAAAGGATCAGTACGCCGGCGATGGCGGCGATCACCGGGACCGATAGCTGCACGGTGGCGGCGCGGGTGGCGGTGAGGTGCGGGAGGACGCTGTACCAGAGTGCGTAACTCGGACCGGAGGCGAGTGCTCCCGAGGTGACTGCCCACAGCAGGCCAATTGAGCCGAACCTATCGGCTCGGGCTATACCAATCTGTGAGCTGAATTATTCCAGGGAGGCGGCGGCGCTCACCCAAGGAGCGGCTCACTTTGTCAGCCGTGGTGTGAAGCTGTGTTTCACTTCTGAGAAGTATGACTTCACAGAGTCAACTATCGGAATTTCATCGGTTTTTCTCTTCCCCGGCGACTTCCTGCTTCAATCGGGACGCAGCGCGTTTTCGATGCGGAAATCGCAACTCATTGCTTTTTCTAACTTTCTCCGGATGGCGCGTCTTTTGCAGGGTGTACTGAGTGCAAACTGTTTACATTTCGTTAAGGAGAACAAAGATGGCGACATTGAAAGAGGAACTGCAGGCAAAAGTCGATGCGTACGACCACTGGGCCAAACGGCGCCACTTCGGACCGGAAGGCGCCAACAACCGGAAGTTATGGGTCCTGACCTGTATGGATGAACGGCTCCCCATTGATGAGGCACTCGGCATTCGGGTCGATTCACCGGCGGGAGGCGGTGACGCCCACTGCTTCCGGAATGCCGGCGGCATCGTCACCGACGACGCCATCCGTTCGGCAATGCTGACCTGCAATTTCTTCGGGACTACGGAGATTGTCGTGGTTCAACATACCCAGTGCGGGATGCTGTCTGCAAATGCCGCCGATCTGGAGCAGGTGCTTCAAAACAACGGCGTTGATACCGACGACATAGTGCTCGACCCCACGCTCCCGGAACTGAGTCTCGCACCCGGATCTTTTAGCAAGTGGATTGGGATGATGGATGACGTGGACAAGACCTGTATGCGAAGTGTCGAGGCCATCCGCAACCACCCGCTTATCCCCGATAACGTAGTGGTCAGCGGTTGGATCTGGGAAGTGGAACCGCGACGGCTGCGGGCACCGACCCTGGATGCCGAACGACGCGCCATGACCGACGTTTCGTCGGCTCAATTCGGCGTCTCCAGGACGCAGCCTCCACGTTGGGACTGAGGATCTCGGTCCGGCGCCCTTTGGCGTCGGACTATCTGACGCCCCGAATGAAAAACGGAAGGTTCATCTGCAACAAACAGTGCCGTGATGGCAGGAGCAACTGGAAATGCCCACCTATGACTACGAGTGTCTTGATTGCAGCCACCGATTTGAATCGAACCATTCAATCAGCGCCGACAGCCCCCCCTGCCCGGCCTGCAGAGGAGCCGTCAAGCAGCTGTTCCTGCAGGCGCCTGTGATGCACAGCGAAGCTACACGTGGCCGTGAGCTGGCCATCCAGTCGCTGAACAATCGCCCTGCATCCCCCAACCCGCATGGCCCGGGTTGCTCTTGCTGCAAGTCGGTTTGATCTTTTGTGATTCTCCAAGCCGTGTCTTCTAGACTTAGTAAAATAATCCGGCATCAATTGTTTTTCACGGCATCTTGGACATTCGATGGATCAAGTCAGCTTTTTACAGATGTTTGCCACCCAGTGTCTGATGGCCGTGAAGCAAGGCAGTTCGGCTCACGCTGACCAGTCCGCTCCCTTCATCGAGCACTTGGGTTTATCCGCGAGTGAGTGCCTCGAGAAGATGTCCAGAAAGCAGCTCGGGTATGACAACGAGATCGATCTCGACCAGTTAGGTGAACTCGCTGTTAACCTGAAAAACCGAATCGGCGGAAATTTTTCCCGGGCTTCCAGCGAACCCGGTGTGGTTCGGCTGGTCAATAGTCGCTGTCCGTTTGGCGACGCCGTAAAACAGGCACCCGAGCTTTGCCACATGACTTCCAGCGTTTTTGGAGGCATCGCGGCACGCAATTTCGGCTACGCAAAAGTCCATCTCAAGCAGCGGATTTCCGCCCAGGACATTCGGTGCGAGGTGCTGATCTACACAGAACCCGCCATGGCGGCCGACCTGCCCGGATATGAGTACGAACAGCGAGCGGGAAGGCTGTTGGCCCGGACCGGCGATGCCGATGTGTCGGTCAGAATCGGCGAAAACCTTCGCCGCCGGTGCGATCATTCGCCCGGGCTCCCAAAAAAACCTGAAATCATCGCGGCTTCGTCCAGAATGCGTACGGTTCTCGAAGCGGTAGAAATCATCGCGCCAACCCCCGCGACCGTGCTAATCAATGGTGAAACCGGTGTCGGCAAGGAGGTCGTTGCACGTGCGATCCACGATTTAAGCAATCGTTGGCAAGACACCTTCCTGGCCGTCAACTGCGGCACCATTCCTTCTGACCTGATGGAGAGCGCGCTATTCGGCCATGAGAAAGGTGCTTTCACTGGCGCATACGACGTTCATCACGGTTTTTTCGAGCGCGCCGAAAGGGGAACCCTATTCCTTGACGAGGTGGATAGCCTTCCACTGGCCGCTCAGGTGAAGCTGCTTCGTGTGCTTCAGCAAAAGGAATTCGAAAGGGTCGGTGCGAGACAAACACTCCGCTCCGATGTGCGAATCATCGCAGCCTCCAATCGAAATATCGGTGCGATGGTCTCCTCCAAGGAGTTTCGGGAAGACCTGTTCTATCGGCTGAATGTCGTGCCTATTGAAGTGCCCCCACTTCGAGAACGCATAGAAGATATATCGGCACTCACCCACCATTTCCTCGATCAGCTTTCCAGGAAATACGGCACCCTTCGCAAGACAGTCAGTCCGCGAGCCTGGGACAAATTACTGAGTTACGAATGGCGCGGAAACGTTCGCGAACTCGAAAATGTCCTTGAGCGGGCCTTCCTCTTTTCTCAAGGAACGGTCCTTCAGGAAGCCGCTCTGGCACTACCCCAATTCCGCCCGAATCCAGACAACACCCATCGAGTGCAGCGCGGCCCCCGAGAGGCCGCAAGGAGGATCGAAAGCCAAATACTGGAAGGAATGCTTCAACGCCATCATGGAAATGTATCAGCGGTCGCACGCGAGTGGGGAATCACTCCACGCGCCGTCTACTACAAATTGCAGGCATACCAGATAGATGCCGCCCGCTACCGAAAGGCGCCGTTGTCATAACGCACCCGGTCCCTTTTTCCCCCGCAGCAATGACGATGCCAGATGATAAGGAGATGTCATGAAACAAGTTATCGCAGTGCTAGGAGCGCTATTCATCCTGGTTGGCCCGATAGGAGCGGCTCAAGCCGAGAACGAAAACAGAGAGTGTCCCGTAGGTTTTGTAAACGGATTGAGCCTCGACGATGAGTTCGGAGAAGGCAGCGCTCAAATGACCCGATGCCTCGACCAGCGGAAGAAGGTCAGGCTTCTCATTCAAATCAACCAGTCTTGTGCATCGCCCCCGGTCAACGGCGTATGTCTTCGGGCTTACGCACTCGGCAATATCCGGAATGCGATCAATGACTATGAGGTGACGCACGGCATGACCATGGGCGAAGACTTCGAAGTCGCCGCAATCGTCCACAGCGGGGGCGGAATGCTGATGGTGAAGGATGAAGTACTCAAGGCGCACAGCAAAGGGTCCAACCCGTTCGAGGGTGACGTGCGCGCGCTCCTGGACGAGGGTGTGAACTTCTACTTCTGTCAAAATACCGTGAGGGGCTACATCAGGAACGGCACCTTGACGGCGGGGCACGCGACGGAACAGCTTGTCGATGGTGTTCAGTACACTACCGCAGGCATTACTGCGATTGCGGACTTTCAGAGCAACGGCTGGCAGTATGTACAGCCTTAGCAGGCTGTTGAGAAACGCTTCCACCCCGAGGGAGGGCTGGGGTGAAGGGGCTCAAGAGGTATATTGCTGATTTTTGTATCCCTCATCCCAATTTTCTCCTCAAAAAGAAGGGCAAAAACCTTTTTCAACCCTGTTAGTAGTACCTCGAACAATACGGGCGAGTAATCGCCCGTATTTTTTCCATGCTTACTGCGCCGAAGCTTCCGTCTCGAAGTTACTTCTGTCCTGAATTGCTTTTGGACTTCGCCTTAATGGGGCACCCGATAGATCTCCCTCATCCGGTTGCAACCGGAAACTGACTCAGCACCAGTATCCCCGCTGCCCAAGCCGCCGCCGCAATCGTAAACAGGGCACCTAGAAAGGGCCGGCCCCATCCATGTTTTTCCCGCATCAGTGCCCGCTCGGTCTGGTAGATGGCGGCTTTTTGATCCGCCAACTGGACGAACTCCTGCCAGGCACAGTGGAGGGTGGCCGGGATGGCGGTGGGCCGGCTATCGGTTTGGAGCTCATCGGGCACTGCGACGCCCCGGGGTTTGCCTTTCGGGAAGGTGCAATCGGGGCCGAACAGGACCAGGCCGCGGGGCTTGAGTTCCTTGGCGGCGAGGCGCAGGGCGCTGACCTGTTCGCGGGTGCGGGCCATGGGGTTGGGAAAGCGGGTGGTTTTGTGCCCGATCACCTGGGACCACTGGTCGGCATTTTCAGCGCCGAAAATCGCACCCTTATGAGGAAGAACTTCGACCGCCATGGCACCATCGGGAGTCATGACGACGTAGTCGATGAAGGTGAGACCTTCGATGCCATCTTCGAGAACGACATCGCGGCGGATTTCAGGCCCGAGATTGCGCAGCGTGCGGAGGACGGCCCTCTGCCGGCTGCGGCGACCCAGGGCGGGCCCGAGCAGCCAGATGCCAAGGGCGAGCAGAAGCGAAGCGGGGCCTATGGCCAGTAACGGTATCTGGGCGTTCACGTTTTGTTTTTCGTAGTAGGAAGTGTCTGGGTGAGTATTTTAACTGGTTAGGCGTGGGTTGGGGGAACGGGTTTGCTATTAATGCGAGGGAATAGAGGTTAGGTAATGAGTGGGGGCGCGAGGCGATCTTTCACCCGGGGGGGCCCGCGCCGGCCGGTTCAGGAGCCGGGCGGGATGGGGAGTGAAGCCTCGATCCGGGCGCCGGCCGATTCTTCGGCCAGAGCCACCAGCATTGCCTGACGGTGCTCCCTCGGCAGTTTGCCGATGCGGGCGGCGGCCTGATAGAAGGCTTCCATATCGCCGTCGTGTCTGGCGATGAGCACCTCGAAAGCGGGGACATGCTCCCGGTAGGTAGCGAACATGGCGAGTTGGGCGTTGTCGAGTTTCCGCTGCATAAAGGCATCGAAGCCCTCATAGCCGTCCCAGCGCTGCTTGAAGCCGGCATACTGTTCGTGGAGATCCGCAAATGCCGCCTCCTTATCGCTACGCATCACCGCTTCGGGCACATTGCGGCGATAGAGCTGCTGCAGGGCTTTACGGGTGCCGATCAGTAGCTGGTGAAAGTCCGAACGACGTTCCTGGGCCTCGACATAGGCCAGGTAGGCGTCGGGGACACCTTGCCGCTCGAACCAGCGGCGCACTCCCTCGCGGGCGACGGCCGTGGCGAAGGCCTCGTTGAAGGCGGAATCGTCCTTTATATAGAGACGTTGATGGGCGAGCTCGTGGACTATGATATTAACGAGCTGGGCCCCGGGCTGATTGATGAAGGTGTTGAGCAAAGGGTCATCGAACCAACCCAGGGTCGAGTAGGCCTGGGAGCCGCTGACCATCACGTCAAAGCCGTGCTCTCTGAGTTCGCTGGCATTGGCGCGCGCTTCGTCCAGGTCGAAGTAGCCGCGGTAGCTCACACATCCGGCTACGAAATAGCACCATCTCAGGGGTATCACTGAAAACTCGGGGGTCGCGACCACGTTCCAGACGGCATAGGGGCGGCCAATGTCGGCGTATTGTGTATAACTGCCGTTTTTAGGCAAGGCGAGCGCATCACTGGCAAAATGCCGAATCTCCACCGCTTGTTCCAGTCGCTCGCGGGTCTCCGGATCGAGATCCTTCCGCTGCAGGACCGCGTCCAGCGGTTGGGCTCGGGAGACGAGCTCCAGGTGGCCGGAGAGTGCCTGGCCGTAGTAGCCGAGAGTGGAGCAGCCGCTCAAGCCGGCGAGCAGCGCCCCGGCCATCATCATGGAAGGGAGCCGGTGGATTCGATATCGCATGCCTGTGGAGATTATCACGCCGTTTACCGGAAATTTGGAACCGGGTCCTCGTTACGAAGACCGCTAACGGCACCCGATCACGATCTCGTCACGGGCCGGAAGGTTTGTGTCAGAATAATCCGCCGATCCTCAAGTCTGGTTCTCCATGGAAGCTAAGCTGCAAGCCGTTATCGCCCAGGCGGGCGAGTTCATTCTGGGCAAAGAGCGGCAGGTACGTCTGGCCGTCGCCTGCCTGCTGGCCCGGGGCCACCTGCTCATTGAAGACCTGCCGGGCGTGGGTAAGACGACCCTGGCCCACGTGCTGGCGGGCAGCCTGGGGCTCCATTTCAACCGAGTGCAGTTCACCTCCGACCTGCTGCCGGCGGATATTCTGGGTGTTTCGATCTACGAACGAGAGAGCGGCAATTTTCGCTTTCATCCCGGGCCGGTGTTCGCCGAGGTGGTGCTGGCCGATGAGGTGAATCGCGCTACCCCCAAAACCCAGAGTGCCCTGCTGGAAGCCATGGAGGAGCACCAGGTCACGGTGGAGGGCGAGACGCGGCGGCTTCCGGAGCCGTTTTTTGTGATTGCCACGCAGAATCCTGCCTACCAGATCGGCACCTTCCCGCTGCCCGAGTCGCAGTTGGACCGCTTCCTGATGGTCATCAAGCTGGGCTTTCCGGACCGACGTGCGGAGCGCTCGCTACTCGCCGGACGTGACCGACGGGAGATGCTGCTGGATATCGAATCGGCGATGACACCGGAGGAGCTGGTGGCGTTGCAGGCCAGGGTGCGAAAGGTCCACGTTTCCGAGGCGTTGCTCGATTATCTGCAGGCGCTTTTGACCTTCAGCCGCGAATCGGCCCTGTTCGTCACCGGCCTCTCGCCGCGCGCGGGCCTGGCACTGCT
>NZ_JAENYR010000109.1:0-1266 GCF_016841685.1 Thiohalomonas denitrificans | reverse complement strand
CGCCCGTGCCTGGGCCCTGCTGGAGGGTCGGGACCATGTGCTGCCGGAAGACGTGCAGGCCGTGCTGCCCTACGTGACCGGTCACCGCCTGCAACCGGCCAATGACACCGAAAGCCGCTCGGCCGAGGCGCTGATGGAGCAGTTCTCGGCGGTACCGATTCCGTGAGGGGAGATACGAGGTGCGAGATTCTAGATACGAAGGCCACCCTCTACTTTCGAATCTCGAATCTCGCATCTCGGACCTAACGGCGATGGCGACTGGGGCAGGATCGAATCAGACGGTGCGGATCCTCGGGGAAATTACCAAACTTCTGGGTTGGTGCCGCTTTTCCGAACGCACTCACCCACGAGCGGGTCCAACTACTCTCGATCGGCGAAGGGTCTATATCCTTCCGACGCGGGCCGGATTTCTCTTTCTTCTTGTGCTGGGCGCGATGCTACTGGGCGCCATCAATTACTCCAACAGCCTCGGTTTTGCGCTGACCTTCCTGCTAGCCAGCCTGTCTGTGGTCTCCATCATTCACACCTTCCGCAACCTCCACGGTCTCTCGTTCCATCCGGGCCACTCCCGACCGGTGTTTGCCGGCGAACAGGCTCTGTTTCCGATCGGCATCGAAAATCGTCGGGATGCGCCGCGCTTTGCGGTAGACCTGGCGCTGACCGGTGCCGGCCGGGTCACGGTGGATCTGGAGGCGAACGCCCTCAACTGGATCGAACTGCGGGTGCCGGCGATTCGGCGGGGTCGTCTGTATCTGCCCCGCTGTACCGTCGAGACCCGTTTTCCCCTTGGGCTCTTCCGGGCCTGGGGCTATATCCAGCTGAACTCGGAGTGCCTGATCTATCCCAAACCGGCCGAGGCGTGCAGCATTCCCCCGAAACTGGGTGGCTCATCGGGCCACGGCGGCGACCGGGGCCGCGGCAGCGACGATTTTGTCGGCCTGCGGGCCTATCAGGCCGGTGACCCGCTGCGCCATATTCACTGGAAGGCGGTGTCGCGCGGCCATGAACTGGTCACCAAGCAGTTCGGTGGCGAAAGGGCGGAGCGGATCTGGCTGGATTGGGAGGAGACCCCGGGCACGAACGTGGAGACCCGGCTGTCGCACCTCTGCCGCTGGGTGCTGGCGGCAGAGGTACGAGGCTGGGTCTACGGTCTTGCCCTGCCTCGCCGACGGATTCCGCCGGACCGCGGCGACGGCCACCGGCGCCACTGCCTGGAGGCGCTGGCGCTGTTCGGTGAGCCCTCATGAGCCGAATCGATGCCGCCGA
>NZ_JAENYR010000006.1 GCF_016841685.1 Thiohalomonas denitrificans | reverse complement strand
TGAACACCACCGATGCCAAGCTCGACTGGGGCCAGCTCGAGAAGACCCGCCGCTGGGTGCTGGAGGAGCGCGGCAAGATGGCGCTCAACACCGACAAGGGCGTGAAGATCGACGTCATCCAGGGCTACGCCTGGTTCGAGACCGATCACCGCGTCTTCGTCGACCAGTCGCACCTGGAGAAGGACCCGCACGCCCGCGCCACCAAGGGCGACGACTCAGAAGGCCGTCACATCAGCTTCGGCTGCGCTGTCATCGCCACCGGCGCACCCCCCTTTGTGCCGCCCGTCCCGGGTGCCCGCGAAGGCGTGCAGAGCGGCGGCGTGCTCACCTCCGACACCGTCTGGTTCCTGCCGAAACCGCCGAGGAAACTGGGCGTAATCGGCGGCGGCGCTATCGGTATGGAGATGGCCCAGATCTTCCAGGACTTCGGCACCGAAGTGCTGCTGCTGGAGCGGGCGGAGCGCGTCCTGGCCGAGGTCGAGCCGGAAGTGGCCAAGAACCTCACTGCCGTGCTGGAGCAGGACCCCAACCTCACCATCAAGACCAGCGCCGCCACCAAGTCCATGAAAGGCAAGCCCGGCAAGATGAAGCTGGTCTACGAGGATGGAGAGGGCGAGCACACCTTCGATTGCGACTACATCATCATGGCCACCGGCAAGCGCCCGGTGCTCGAGCCGCTCAAGCTCGATAACGCCAGCGTGGTGACGGAGGACGGTGTCATCAAGGCCGACAATCGCTGCCGCACCTCCGTGCCGCACATCTTCGCCGTGGGCGACGTCATCGGCGGCCTGATGCTGGCGCATACCGCCGGCACCCAGGGCCGGGTCGCGGCCCACACCATTCTCGGCGAGGACATGACCTACGACGAGGCCAAGGACTCCGGCGTCATCTTCACCCGCCCGGAAGCCGCCTTCGTCGGCCTCTCCGTCGAGCAGGCCAAGGCCAAGGGCATCGACGCCGTCGAAGTCAAGGTGCCCATGAGCATCGACGCCAAGGCGATGATCAACAACGAGCAGCACGGCCTCATCAAGATCGTGGCCGACAAGGCCTCCGAGAAGATCATCGGCGTCCACCTGCTCGCCGACCACGCCGACACCCTCGTGGGTGAAGCGGTGATGATGGTTGCCGGTGAGCTGACCCTGGAGCAGGTTGGTAAGGCGATTCATCCGCATCCGACGCAGACGGAGTTGTTTGGGGATTTGGCCAGACGGCTGCATTCGCGGCTGGCTCGGGGTAAGAAGAGGGCTAAGGCTAAGGCCTGAAGCCGGTTCCCTCTCCCTCCGGGAGCCGTATTCGTTAATCCCCTCTCCCCTTGGGAGAGGGTTAGGGTGAGGGGGGATCAATAGCCCTGGCCTACGAAATTTGATGCCTAGGGGATGGGCGTGGTAGAAGAGAACGGCGCTTCCGGGAACGGGGCGCCGTTTTCGTTTGGGAACTGATATGGTTACGGAAGGCCGACGTGAGGAAAAGGGCATGCAGACAGCGAAAAATGAAGTCGAACAGCTCCTTAAGAACCTACCCGACGAAAGTAGCTACGAAGATATCCAGTACCACCTGTATGTATTGGAGAAGATCAAGCAAGGTGAGCAACGCGCAGCCACTGAAGGGACACTGAGCCAAGAGCAGGCGGAAGCCCGATTCGGGAAATGGCGAGGGCTCCTGCCCTACTGAGCCCAATAATCCTATCGTCGGAGGACCCATGAGCCTTGAAGAACTCCTCAAGGAAGCACTCAAACTGAAGCCCCAGGACCGCTTCACGATGGTCGACGGTCTGCTGCGCAGCCTCGATCGGCCTGACGCCGAGATTGACGCCATATGGGACGAAGAAGCGGAAAAGCGTCTACAGGCGTATCGAGCCGGCACGTTGTCCGGCATCCCGAATGGTGCGCCACCGCAATAATCAAAATACGGTCGCTTTCAATCGAATAGAGGAGCTTATATAAGGAAAGCATGGCAGCAGACAGCGCCGCACCTCTCCTCGCTCAATCTGCCAAGCGTCAGGGTGCACGACGATTCGGTCAATCGTGGATCGGACTTCGGCGCCCGGACTATTGGGTGGGCCGTGTGAAGCCTCAAAGGGTAGAATAGTTACTCTGACCCTAATTATTTATAATTAAAAACAATTGCTTATGAGTATGGGCTGTGCTTAGAGGTCCTCCGAAAGGGCATGCTGCCATAGTCAGTAGCGGTTACTTTCGTTACTATACGCGTACTGTGCAACTAAAATCTAGTTGCACTGTCCTATGAGTTGGTCGATACTGGAATGAGTCGACACGAGAAACTGGTTGAGCGCTTTAAGGAGATTCCTGCTGATTTCGAGTGGAATGAGCTCGAGTCTCTTCTTACGGGCCTTGGCTACAAGCCTGTTCAAGGGAGTGGTTCGCGCGTCAGGTTCGTACATGAAAGCACGCGTCGCAAAATTCTTCTACATAAGCCGCATCCGGAAAAGACGATCAAGCAGGTGTACCTGAAGCAGGTGAAACAGCACCTCGAAGAGGTGGGGCTACTATGAGCAAAGCACTTAGATACAAAGGTTATTTGGGTTCAGTCGAAGTCGATCTTTCGTCGGGGAACTTGCATGGCAAGCTCCTGTTTATAGATGACCTAGTGACCTATGAAGCTAATACGGTCCAGGAGCTTGAAGAGGCTTTTCGCGAGTCTGTGGATGATTATTTACAGACTTGTGCAGAGTTAGGCGATGAACCGGAAAAACCTTGGAAAGGGACCTTTAACGTCCGCATAGGTACGCAGCTTCATAGACAAGCAGCAATGCTTGCGGCTGAGTCTGGACTAAGCCTGAATGATTTTGTGAAAAATGCGATCGAATCAGCTATTCGAGCTCGTCGGCCGGTGCATGCTCCCATTCGCAGAGTCTACATCACAAATGTTCACGAATATCGTAGTCCCGAGGAAGATAAATTTGGTGAAAATGTCTTTGGGGAAGAGAAAACATGGGAAATGATTCCGGAAACCCGCATGCAACATTAAGCCTTGTACGCATGCTAAAAAGCGAATGCATTCTCAAGGACGAGAATGCAGTAAACGAAAAAGGGGCTTACAGTTTGGAAGTAAGCGGTGGACTGTTATTGCCTGAGGAAAAAGATATTAGCTGGGAAGGCTTTCCGTTTTTGATAGATTTGGATCTCAAATTTACAGGGAGGCCAATCGCAGCAGCTTCCAAAGCTGAGGGCAGTGAAGAGGATGATGAGCCTGTGTTCATAGCTAATTTCCTGTTTCGTGCTGCTTACAAGCTAGAAAAGGATTTTGATAAAGATGAACATGCTGCGCTAGTGACAGACTACATGGATGAAATTTTCACTGCTAATCGGGAATTTATAATGCTGTGCTTCCAAAAAATGGGACTTCGCGGGATGGAACTCATCTGGTCGTTAAAAGCTACCAGATAGAGGGAGAATCAGCTTAGTAATAGGGGACAGCCCCTGAGGGATCCCGACAAAATTCATAGGTTAGAATAATAGGGGACAATAGGAGACAGACCCTGAGGAATCCCCACGAAACATCAAGCTAAATCAAAGTAAGCACCAAGTTAACCACGTCCCAACGCCTGAGTTGTTTGCCCGAAAGTGCTGACAATTCCAGTGTTTCTGGTAAAATAGGCACATTCCTTCGGAAGCTCCCACAGTCGTTTCGACAGCCGTTGACTTGGCCTCGGTCACAGCTGGCGGTGCCCCTCTATTAACGGTTGGGCTCATCGGGTTGTCCCCGCCGTCGCAAATATTTCAATTTTGCGTAGCCCATTTCCAAAACCTCGTTTAACAGATAAAGCATCCACTTGGATTCGGGATCGTTCGCGTGTTGCCATTTGGTGATGAGGTCTTCTAAAGACGCGATCTTGGCCTTCAGCCGTTGAATCTCACCTGGTTTGTACTCCCTCACTTCTTTTCCCCTTCCGTTCGGACTTTCCAGTTTCAGCCGTTCCACACCCCGATTACGCAGGCGTTCGCCGTCCCTGAGCTATAAATTGTCTTGGGTGCTCCGAAAGCGGAGCAATATTCGCACGGCTATTTGCCAGAATCAAGCTCCGATGGCGGAGCAAATAATGAATTTGATTGGCCCCCGTGTGCGGGAAATTCGAGAATCCAAGGGCTGGACGCAGGATGAGTTGGCAACTCGCTGCAATCTGCTTGGTTGGAGCATCAGCCGCGGGACCCTTGGAAAGATCGAAGCGAGAGTTCGAAGAATCACAGATGCCGAGGTTGCTTTGCTAGCGAAGGCGCTTGAAGTGGATGTGAGTGAGCTATTCAGGGAGGAGCGATAGACTGGAATGGCGTCGGGTGTTGAACGACAATTACTTCGACCGGTAGGCGACAACTATTTTGGCCGGTTGAAGCAGCGCCAATAGGCGTTCCGCAGCATGTGATCCAGCGGGGCAACAACCGGCAGGTCTGTTTCGCCTCAGAAGAGGACATGCGGGCTTATCTGCACTGGCTCAGGGAGTACGCCGGCAAATTCAGAGTCGAAGTGCATGCCTGGGTATTGATGAGCAACCATGTTCACCTGCTCTGTACGCCTCGTGCTCCCGAAGCCATGTCGCGAATGATGCAGGCCCTCGGCCGGATGTACGTGAGGTATTTCAACTACACGTATCAGCGTACCGGGACTCTGTGGGAGGGGCGTTATAAGTCGTGTCTGGTCGAAAGCGAATCCTATTTGCTTCATCTGTACCGATACATTGAGCTTAATCCCGTGCGAGCAGACATGGTGACGCAGCCGGACGAGTACACGTGGTCCAGTTATCCCTGTAACGCGTTCGGAAAAGAGAGCAAGCTGCATACCCCTCACGCGCTGTACCTGGCGCTCGGGAAGGACAAGGGGGAACGGCTGGAAAACTACCGGGCGTTGTTTGCGGCCCATGTGGAGGGGATATTGCTGGATGAAATTCGGCAAAGCATCAACAAGGGACTGGCCTTGGGGCACGAACGCTTCGCCAGGCAGATCGAGCAGTTGACTGGCTGTCAGGTGACGCCCGGGAAGCGCGGCAGGCCGAAAAAGACAGAATAAGTTACTCTGACCCCAATTATGATTATGATACTCTAACCCCAATTATGATAGAATAAGTTACTCTGACCCCAATTATGATAAATGGGATTTGCGCCAAGCACCTGTAGAAGGAGGAAGCCGACGAAATGACTTCATCAGCGGAAACCTTCTTTAGCAACCCAGCGGGTGCGAATCCCGCATGGCAGAGCCTAACCAGCAGCCATAAGCGAGTCTTGCGTCGGGTCGGAGCAACCCACACGGCGAAGCGTAGACCATAGTTAAAGGGGACGGAGGGATTAAAGCTTGAGCACTCCGCCGCTCTTGCGGTAGGAATCCTTGTCTAACCTAGCGAATCGCAAGGATAGCCGAGGCGTCGGATGGGCAAGGTCAAGGCTCCCCGAACGTGACCAGGCCCAGGAACCCGTCCACGCACACCCGTTCCCCGGTCTCTACTAATCGGTCCGCGTTGGGCACACCCGTAACACAGGGAATGCCATATTCCCTTGCAATGATGGCCCCGTGGATAAGCATGCCGCCCCGCCTTTCAACGATCCCCGCGGCCAGAGGGACGACGAAAGTCATACTCGGATCGATCGCATCACAGACCAGGACTTCACCTTTCCGGAAAGCCAGTAAATCCTCCCGGTGCCGTACCACGCGGGCCGGTCCTTCGACATAGCCCGGCCCGGCGGGTTGTCCATACTGCTGCCGCACCTTTTCCGACGGGCCCGACGCAGCCGATTCGCCGGAAGGCTGGTTTGAACCGGTATCCCGGTCTGGAGACTTCCCGGTTCTCAGCCATTCCAATACCTGCTGCCCAGTCCAGTCGGAGGCCGAAGTTTCATCCGCCAGGTAGCGATTCACCGCCTCCGCGACGATCTCCTTGACCAGGCGCCGAAATCGCTCCAGGTAAAGGTTATCGTCGTCTCTCAAGCGATAACTGGCCCGGCCCAGGTCCAGGATCTCACGGGCGAAGTCCCGGCGTTCTTCAGGAAAGGCCAGCAGGAAGCTTTCTTCGGAGATCTCCTGCCGGGAGGGCGCCCGGACAGCTTCTCCCGTATTCATTTCGAGCAGAAAACCAACGAAACGACGACACGTCTCTGAATCCGATTCTCTTCCTCCAAGCCGAACCGCAAACTCTTCCAGGAAATTCTGGATGTCGTTCGACTGCGGGCTGTCCGGTGGAATCGTTCCCTGTCGAAGACTGCCGAGCAAGCCGGGCTCCGTCTTCAAAGATTCTGCAAGTTGCATCAGTTTTTGGTTGCGATCGAGCGACAATAGCCGCTGCCCTGCCAAAAGCCCCACAAACTCGTAGGGATCCTCGGGCTTCACCTGGTCGTTATACACCATTCCGAACAACCTGATTCCGTGAGCGAACGGAATGTATTCATTCCAGTAGATGGCGGTCCATCGTTCTTCCGCCTCCAGGCGAAGCGCCAACACCTCGGCCAGACCATCTTGATAATCAGGAAGCGAGACTTGCTCCAATTTATCCGCCTCGCGCGTCATGGCCGGAAGTCTCTCTTCTTCGATCCGTGACCTCAACTCCTTCAGACTAGCCAGACTCTTCTTAAGGCTGAGATACCACGCTCTCTTATCGCCCTTTTCTTCCGAATCCGAAAGTGCTTTGCCCGTGGTAATCGGCCGAGCCTGCAAGAGATAGAGTGTACGGTCACGCGATGTCCACTCCACGTCTTGCGCATCACCTTGTTCCCTTTCGCATTCCATGATCAGCCCAAACACCCTTTGCAGTAGCTCATCATCGCAAGGGGTGCGGCTCTTCAGTTCTTCAGGCAGTGGTACCCGGGCCACCCCCGAGCCGGTCTGCGATACGAAATAGTCCTCGCGGGCAGCCGGCTGGTTCCGAACCAGATACCCATCCTTTCTCCTGAGAAACCATCGATCCGGTTCAATCGCACCCGAAACCAACCCTTCGTTCAAGCCATGAACCGCTTCGACAACTGCGAGTTCCGGATCCGACGGCGCACGCGAGAAGCCAATCCCGGAAACCTCTCCTGCCACCATCTCCTGGACGACCACTGCCATAGCGCTATTCTCCACCTCCAGCTTGAGCTCTTTCCGATAGAGAAGCGCGCTATCGGACCATAGCGAGGCCCAGACCAGTCGAACATGGTTGAGAATCTCTTCCAGCCCGACCAGGTTCAGGAAGGACTCATGAAGGCCGGCAAAAGACGTCTGCGTCGAGTCCTCAGCCAGCGAAGATGATCGTACGGACACAGGTATTTGGTCCAGGCCCTCCGAGCGGATAGCCTGCTCCAGTTCGGCCTGAAGTTCCTCGGGGAAAGGAGCGCGCGAGAAAGCGGTACGGAGTCGTAGCGAAGCGTCCCACATCTCTTCCCACCGCATCTCGTCCAGCGGTTTGCGGGAAAGCTCCATGCCGATTTGTTCCTGGAGGCCATCGCTAAGCAGGAAACGGCGGTAACAGGAAGCAGTCAGACAGAGCGCCCGGGGAACGGGAAGTCCCACACGCATCATCCGGTCCAGAGCCAAAGCCTTGCCTCCCCATTCTGGAGACTCGGTGGCTTGACCAAGAATCGCAACCCCGCTCATGGTTCGGGCCGGTATTCGCTGACGTTGCCAAAGGCTTCGACGAGATAATAGACCTCAACTTCGAAACAGAAAACCTGGCACGTGGGAGCATCCACGAAGTTCTTCAGATAAGGATGACGGGCAACCAATTGCCTCCTGGCGACCGACAGGTTTTTACCGTCCAGGGCGTGAGTGCGGCCCAACACGGTCACCGCACAGGCCCGGTGGAAATCGGAGGGAGTATTCTCCCTGTCATCCACCAGGAGGGAAGCCCGGTCATCTTCACTGAGGTTCTTGAACTTCCTGGTTGAACGATTCGTTACGAAATAGAAGCGGGTCAGATCCGAGCTTGCGGCGAAGGCCATGAGATTGTTGTACGGCCAACCATCCCGCTTGGTCGCAAGGACCGCCAGCTTCTGGGAACCCAGGAGACTCTGAATCTTCTCTTTCAGTCTCATTTCACGCACCTTTCGTCCAGGATATGGCGGCCGGTTCGCACGGTAGTCCTATTCCTCGCAGAAGAAACGCGACTTACCCCTCGCAAGCATGGTCTCCCCCCTTTCTCTTGGCCCGGCAGAGACTGATAGAAAAAGCAATTTCATGGGGCATGGGAATAATGTAGCGGTTCCATGATGGGGTCACCCAAAACTCCCAAAGCGCGGAAGGCGAACCTGGCTGCGGAAAAGCCCAACTTTCGCCGGGCTTTTGCTTGGCCTTTACTGCATCGGTTGCAAGGGCTCCAGGCGTCTGCGGACACCGGGCGGCGGATTGGGAACCTCAATAACGCCCGAGTCGATTGCGGTATTCACATAAGCACTTAAGACAGGAATGCCCTCTATATAGACCTCAAGGCGCTTCCCGTAAGAGTTCTCGGTAACTTGTTGGAGACGAGCGGCTGCTGTGGGATTGAGTTGGAGGCAGAACGAACCATCTCGCTCTGCGACAGCTTGGACATCGGTGCTGCTGAAGCTAAGTACCACGGCTTCACCATCTGCTGCGAAGCTGGCAACGGGCAAAAAAGCCAATAACAAAACCAATTTTCTGAGCACCTTGTGGAAGGACAATTTGTTGCTCCTTATCAGTAACAGGGGTTGGTGGGCATGCCGTCTCCTTGGGCTCCATGAGGCGAGGCTATATGCCTAACACTCGATAGAAGATACGATCCCCTTCGCTTTTTCGATATACTCGAAAACCTTGCGGTTCAAGAGAAAACAACCAGAAACGAACCCATTAAGAGAGCCTGGAGGGCCCACTCATGTCAAAAAACAATTCGCGGAACCTTGGATATCTGCTCGGGATCTGCCTCTTAGTCCCTGCAATCCTGCTATCCAGTGGATGCTCGCTGTTTTCGACCAAAACGCCGATCGATAAGAATGACCAGACCTTGTCAGTTGTTTACGGGTATTTCGATATGGAGGATGCACCTTCCTGGGGCGGCATCGATTGGGTTTCCATAAAGCAGTATAAGCCGGAGGTGGCTTACTACTCCTGTGGCGTCGAGGAGGGCCTCTTTTTCCATATCGGCGTAGATAAGAGTGCTTCTATCCAGGTGGAGGAGTTCGGCAGGAATACCCGCTGGTACAGTAACGCGACCTATACCTACAACTTTGGTGGAAAGGGAAGGAACGAGACCGCTAGGGTCATCAAGAAGCCAGGTGTGCATTTTCTTGGCTCCTACAAATTCAAGAATATCGATTCGGGTTCGATGTTCAGGCAGGATTCCTTCGACATGGTGCCAGCAGTGGCACCATCTGAAAAAGAGCTACTGACCAAGCTGTTGGTGATCATGCAAGAGGATAGCGATTTGGCCGTCTACAACCACCAGATCGCAATGATTGAAAAGCGTCTCAGGGAACTGAAGTGAACAGGGTTATGAATTCATTCCAACATGCTACCACCGGCCACCGCGCCGCATTCCTGGTTATGGCCGTGCTGCTGCTACAGGCCTGCACCATGGGCGGCCAAATGCTCAAAGAAGCGGATTCCTCCAGTATCATCGCCGACAACGAAATTATCGTAGTGGGCACGATCGAACTTATCCCTGCGCTGGGTAAGGAGGAACAGGAACTCAGCCCGTCGGGGGTCATCGATTTGGCTGGCTACGGCGGCATGAACAGAAATCGGGCGATGATTCAGTTCAATAACCAGCCGGAGGCCAGCAACTACAAATTTCTGATCAACCCAAAACTGGACGAAATGTTCTTCTTCAAAATACCGGCGGATCTGAAATACGTTGTCGATGGAAGAGTCATCGTCGAATTGGGCCGGCGTGGTGCTGTCAGCGAGATACTGCTGCCCACCGGACTGAAAATTGATGCTCGCCCAGGAGATAAAGCGGTGTACATTGGTAACTTAAAGTACACCCGCGACGACTTTAACTCCATCACGGGCGTCAAGCTTACTGATGAGTACAAGAGTGCTGTTAGGCAATTCCGCACGCGGTTCGGCGGAAAGTACAAACTGCGAAAGGCAATCGTCAAGCCCATACCCCCTCGGTCAGGATAGATGTCGTTCTTATGAGCGATTTTGGGGACCACCTGAGCGACGATATGAGCGACCGTTTTTCTGGCCCTTTTGCGCTCGGTCAACTTGCGCTTCAGCTCTTCAGGCGTATGGTTTCCGCAGCCGTGCTATCCACCGTCCGAACACGAACAGTTTTGACCTTTTTTCGGAAGAGGCTGCTAATCAGGATTCCTCAGGGTCAGAGGAAAACTAATCGGGTAAGCTCGACCGGTGGGGTAGAATGGCGGGCTGAGTAATGGCAAAAAGGCCAAGAGCAGCCCGGTAGGGTTGCGGGCTTATCTGCACTGGCTCAAAGAGTACGCCGGCAAACTCAAGGTCCAAGTGCATGCCTGGGTATTGATGAGCACCATGTGCACCTGCTCTTTACGCCTCGCGCTCCCGAAGCCGTGTCGAGAATGAAGCAGGCTATCAGCCGGATGTACGTGAGGTATTTCAATTAGACGTATCAGCGTACCGGGACCCTGGGAGGGCCGTTATAAGTCGTGCCTGGTCGAAAGTGAATCCTATTTGCTTCATCTATACGATACATTGAGCTCAATCCCATGCGGGCCGATATGATGGCGAAGCCGGACGAGTACATGTGGTCCAGCCATCTTTGCAATGGATTCGGAAAAGAGAGCAAGCTGCACACCCCTCACACGCTGTACCTCGCTCTCGGGAAGGACAAGGAAGAACGGCCCGAAAACTACCGGGCGTTGTTTGCGGCCCATGTGGAAGGGATACTGCTGGATGAAATCCGACAAAGTGTCAACAAGGGACTGGCTTGGGCCACTAACGGTTTGCCAGGGCAGTTGACTGGATGCCAGGTGACGCCCGGAAGGCGCGGCAGGCCTATACAGGCGGAATAAGTTACTCTCACCCGAGTTATCCCAGTTATCCGCCAAAAATAGCACGCGATTAGCCGCAGCCTCTCTGTTTTTTGCCTAACATCTAACATGTTATGTGAACACTGTCACATTTGTGTGTCTTTGCATTCCTTAGAGTCCCCTCCTACGGATTGCCGTGCCCGGCGCTGTCGTTCTGATAAGGAGAAAAAAATGGAAATTACCGGATTACTGCCAGCATCACTAGTCGCTGTGCTTGGTTTAACACTAGCCGCATGCGGTGATGGGGGAGGAGGAGATGATGGGGGTACGTCTTCGGTGCCTGGCGTCGTTCTCTCCAAGACAGCGTTGACTACGTCGGAAGACGGGACGGTGGAAACTTTTTCCGTCATGCTGGCAACTCAGCCTGCCAGTGATGTCGAGATGACTTTCGAGTCGCGCGATACCACCGAAGGAGAGATAGCTTCTGATTCCGATACCGATGGATATTGGTACTACGATGCGTATTCTTTCGAGAAATCGGTCGATTTGACCTTTACGCCGACTAATTGGAACGTCCCCCAGGCCATCGACGTGAAAGGACTGGACGATTCAGTACTCGATGGCAATCAGACCTACGGTGTGTCGGCAACCTATATCTGGTCGATGGACCTGGCCTATCTCAACGTGGCCAAACCCTCTGTTTCGGTGACCAACATCGACACGGACGCTCCGGGGATCACAGTTTCAAAAACCAGCCTCACTACGGCTGAAAACGGATCATCGGAAGCATTTACCGTCAAGCTCAACCTTGAGCCCTCCGCACCTGTCGAAATTCCGTTTGAGATCGGTGATCCGACCGAAGGGACGTTTGACTATTACAGCGATTCGGTAACGACAAAAACCCTTACTTTCGACCAATCTGACTGGGATTACTCTAAAACCGTGTACGTCTACGGTGTCGATGATGACATTGCCGACGGCAATCCGACCTATGAGCTTAGCGTAGGCCCCGCCAGCAGCACCGATACAAGCTACTCCGGCCTCACCAGCGACGCGATATCGGTGACCAACAATGATAATGATACCGCCGCGTTTACCGTAAGCGCTGCGAACGATCCGCTGCGGACCACCGAGTGGGGGCAGACGGCCGGTTTCACCGTGGTCCTGAACACCGAGCCCACCGAGAATGTCATCATCCCGGTCAGCAGTCCGGATGCGAGCGAGGGGCTTGTGTCCCTCAATGGGAGCACCCCCAGCGAAACACTCGATGTGACCTTCACCCCGGAGAACTGGGATATCGCTCAGACAGTGACGGTCAACCCGGTAGACGAAGCCGAGCTGGATGGGGACATCGACTACAACCTCACTGTCGGCGCTCCGACTGGAGCATCCGAATACACGAGCCTGGGTGCCCAGACCGTGGCGGTAGAAAATGTCGATGACGATACTGCCCGGGTGAACATCCAGGGCGCGGACCTGCAGACCGACGAGGACGGTGGTACCGATGCGTTTGTCGTCTCGCTTGCCAAGGAGCCGACCGGCGATGTGGTGATCAATGTGACCTCGCAAGACACCACGGAGGGGTTCGTCAAGGGCGGCAGTTCGCCCACCACGGCCATGGACAGCATCAGCCTGACCTTTACCACCGCTGATTGGAAGACGGCACAGACGGTAACCGTCGTCGGACAAGACGACGTAGAGATCGATGGCAGTCAGTCCTACTCGGTCAATGTGGCGGTCGACGACGTCTCCACGGCGGATCCCGACTACTCGACACTTTCGACACAGGCGGTCTCGGTTACCAATGCCGATACCGATCAGGCGGGGATCACCTTTAGCGGGTCTGTCTATACCTACGAAGGTGGAGCCACCGACACCTTCACCGTCAAGTTGAACACCAAGCCGGTTGCCGAGGTGATACTTCCCGTCACGGTGGACGAGCCGGATCAGGTGCTGATCCAGGGCGGGGATTCGCCAACTGTGTTCGTCAGCACACTCAACCTCACTTTCGCGATCGCGGAGTGGAATACCGAAAAAACGATCACCGTGCAGGCGGTAGACGATTTCGTCGACGACGGCACGGCATCCGTCGATATCGAGGTAGGCCCCGCAAGTAGCGCAGACAGCCACTACGATGCTTTGCCGGCAGAGACCAAGACGGTCTATGCGCGCGACAATGATTCTGCGGGCCTGGTGATCAATACTACGGACGTCAGCACCTCGGAGCCGAATGTATCGAGCGATTTTACGGTTGCACTGGAGTCCGAGCCAACCGCTAATGTCTTCGTGACCGTGAGCCCTCAGGACACCACCGAAGGTCTGGTCTCCGGCGGAGACAGCCCCGAAACTCCGGTTACGTCGGTCACACTGGAATTCACAACTGCCAATTGGAGTTCGGCGCAGACTATCTCCGTGCACGGCCAGGACGATTCCGAGCTGGACGGTCCCATCGAGTATCTGGTGGACGTGGGAAGCATGGTTACCACCGACAGTGCGTACTCCAGTTCCTATCTGGATGACACAGTGACGGTGACCAATAGCGACAATGAAGTCGGGGAGTCCGAGACGATGTCTCTGACGCTGGCCCAGTTGCCCCACACAGGTCAGGTGGCACCGTTGAGCACCAGCACCTATACCGTTTCAGGACTCGCCTCGGGGTGGACGTACACGCTGACCGCCGGCAGTGTCACTGACGACCTTGCACTGGAGGTGCAGGACAGCGGGGCAACCTTGTTGTGCTCGAGTGCAAACACCGGAGCCAAGGAACCGGAGTCCTGCCAGTTCACCACGCCGTCGGACGGGATTATCAATGTTTACATCGACGGATCCGGTACCGAGAACGGTGCGGAGTTCACTCTCTCCGTAACGGATCCGGTCTATACCCACACGTTCGAGGCGTACGCAGAGTCGTCCAGCAGCTTCATCTTCTACCTGTATAGTGATCCTGACGGTTACTCGCTTGCTTCAAAGTATTCCACAGGCGGCAGCCGATCTTTGATTTGGGATTTGGTTGCCGGAGAGGACTACTACCTGAGAGTGGTCGAACGCTATGAACCCGGGTTTTACACGGTTCAGGTGACCGATGCCGCAGCCAGCCTGGATGGCTTCGGTGATGCGGCAGAGGATGCAGGCGAACCGGATGGTGACGCAACCAGCGCAACCAGTCTGACTGTTAATGCTCCGGTTGAGCGTTATCTGACCGACGGTGACGTGGACTGGTTCAAGTTTACGGCGCCTACGCCGTAAGCCTGGCTAGAGCTTTCAAAAAAGAGCGGGTCGTGAGCCCCGCTCTTTTTTTTGATTCCGAAAATTGAGGATACCGCAAGGAATTTAATGGGGTTTGCGCCAAGCAAGCGTGTAGAAGGAGGAAGCGAACGAAACGACTTCATCAGCGGAAACCTTCTTTAGCAACCCAGCGGGTGCGAATCCCGCATGGCAGAGCTAACCAGCAGCCATAAGCGAGTCTTGCGTCGGGTCGGGGCAACCCTCACGGCGAAGCCGTGCTATTGAACTTCGAAATTTACATCGCAAATCCTCCGAGATGGAGTTCACCTCATTGATCCACCACCTGGATCGGGACTGGCTGTGCGAAGCCTACGCACACGCAAGGACGTCGCACCCGGGGTGGATGGCCAGACCTGGGCGGAATACGGGCAATACCTGGAGGTCAACCTGTGCTCATTGCTGGAGCGCCTGAAGACCCAGCGTTACCGGGCGCCAGCGGTGCGCCGCAAGCATATTCCCAAGCCGGCAGGCCGGGGGAAACGCGCCCCCCCCTGTGGATCCCCACCCTGGAGGACAAAGTACTGCAGCGCGCCGTGGCCATGCTGTTGGAGGGGATTTACGAGCAGGACTTCTCGGACGACTCCTACGGCTTTCGCGTCGGGCGCAGTGCCCACCAGGCACTGAACCGCAAACTGTAAGGTCACTGCGGTTATTTCGGCATTACGGGAAATAGCCGCAGCCTCAACGCGCTGCGCCATCGGTTGCACTGCGTGTGGCGCTATTGGCTATCGCGGCGTAATCGCAAGCGGGTGATGACCTGGGCGCGCTTGAAGCGAATGCTGGAGCGCTATCCAATCCGACCGGCCACAGCAATCCACTCGGTATGCCGAGCGTAGCGAAGCATTTATCCGAGGAGCTGTATGCGCTATGCGCGCACGTACGGATCTGTGGGAGCCCGGGCTGGGCAACCGGCCTGGGCCACCCGCCCCCATCCAGGCCCCAATAGCTCCGGCATGGAATGGGCGCGGGAGAAACGAACGGCGCTTCCGGGGGCGGGCGCCGTTTTTCATTTGGCCCGCTTGATACGACTCGTTCACTTTTGCTCTGCTCGGGCGCGGGTGTAATTCGTCGGAGCGGCCTGTCTGACCGGGGTTTCCGCGGGCATGTGGGAGAGAGATCCGGTTTTTTTCGCGATTTCGAAGAGTATAATAGGGTCTGCGTAATGAAAAATCGGAGGAAATGGACCGCTCTCCCATCTGCATTGTAGATGATTCCAGGTTCCACTAGCGGCACTATTGGCACATCGCGTTATGCTGCTGTTTGTGGTTGGAAGCCCAGTAATCCAGCATCACGGGAGACCGCATGACTCGTCGCATGATTACCTTGGACGGCAATGAAGCAGCCGCCCATGTTGCCTACCTGACCAACGAAGTGGTCGCCATCTACCCTATAACCCCCGCCTCGCCCATGGGCGAGCATGCCGATGCCTGGTCCGCGCGGGGCAGAAAAAATCTCTGGGGTTCGGTGCCACACATCGTGGAGATGCAGAGCGAGGGGGGCGCCGCCGGGGCGATTCATGGCGCGCTGCAAAGCGGCGCCATGACCACCACCTTCACTGCGTCCCAGGGGCTGCTGCTGATGCTGCCCAATATGTACAAAATCGCCGGTGAGTTAAGTCCCACGGTCTTTCACATCGCCGCCCGCTCGCTGGCTGTCCAGGCGCTCTCGATCTTCGGTGATCACAGCGATGTGATGGCGGCCCGCGGTACCGGATTTGCCATGCTCGCCTCCAACTCGGTGCAGGAGGTCATGGATATGGCACTCATTGCCCAGGCAGCGACGCTGGAGAGTCGCATCCCCATCCTCCACTTTTTCGATGGCTTTCGCACCTCCCACGAGATCGGCAAGATTGAAGAGGTGGATGAGGCGACTGTGCGTGCCATGATCGATGATGAGCTGGTCGCTGCCCACCGCCGGCGCGCCCTCAACCCGGAGCATCCGGTGATACGCGGCACCTCCCAGAATCCCGACGTCTATTTCCAGGCGCGGGAGAGTGTCACTCCCTACTACGAAAAGATGCCTGCTATCGTCCAGGCCTGCATGGACCGATTCGCTGGGCTAACCGGGCGACAGTATCGCCTCTATGACTACCGCGGCGCTGAAGATGCCGAACGGGTGATAGTCCTCATGGGCTCTGGAGCCGAAACCGTCGAGGAGACGGTTGGGCACCTCAATGCCCGCGGTGAGAAAGTTGGATTGCTGAAGGTGCGCCTATACCGTCCCTTCGATGCCGCGGACTTTATCGCGGCGTTGCCTGCCTCGGTCGGTTCCGTGGCCGTGCTGGACCGCACCAAGGAGCCGGGTAGCGACGGCGAGCCGCTCTACAAGGATGTACTCGGTGCCTTGGCGCAGGGGGTAGCCAATGGTGCTGCATCGTTTAAATCCATGCCCCGCATTATCGGCGGCCGCTATGGCCTCTCCTCCAAGGAGTTCACGCCGGGGATGGTCAAGGCGGTATTTGACGAACTCGGGACCGAGCACCCGAAAAACAGCTTCACCATCGGCATCCACGATGATCTGAGTGACAGCAGTCTGGAGTGGGACGCCTCCTTCCGCACCGATGCCTCGACAAAAGCCGTCAGCGCCCTCTTTTACGGTTTGGGCTCCGACGGCACCGTCAGCGCCAACAAGAATTCGATCAAGATCATCGGTGAGTGCACCGAGCTGCACGCCCAGGGCTATTTTGTCTACGACTCGAAAAAGTCCGGCGCCGTTACCGTCTCGCACCTTCGCTTTGGCCCCGAGCCGATCCACTCGACCTACCTTATCGACGATGACCAGGCGCATTTTGTCGGCTGTCATCAGAGCGTCTTTCTCGAACGCTACGACATGCTCGACAAGGCAGCCGAAGAGGGCGTTTTCCTGCTCAACACCACGGCGCCCGCGAATCAGGCCTGGGATATCCTGCCGCGTCGGATGCAGCAGCAGATTATTGAGAAACAACTGAAGTTTTATGTCATCGATGCCTACCGGGTTGCCGAAAATAGCGGCATGGGCCGGCGCATCAATACGATTATGCAGACCTGCTTTTTCGCCATCTCCGACATTCTGCCGCGGCAGCAGGCGATCCAGTCTATCAAGGATGCGGTGGAGAGGAGCTACGGCAAAAAGGGTAGAAAGTTGGTGGAGATTAATTTTCGCGCCATCGACGAAGCCCTTGTCAACTTCCATCAGGTCACCATTCCGGGCACGGTCAGCAGCGACTTTGAAAGGCCGCCGGTGGTCCCGGCCACGGCGCCGGAGTTCGTGCAGAAGGTCACAGCCGAGATTATCGCCGGGCGTGGCGATGCCCTGCCGGTGGGCCTTCTGCCCGACGACGGCACCTATCCCACCGGCACCGCCAGGTGGGAAAAACGCAATATCGCGCTGGAGATCCCGGAGTGGGACGAAGAGCTCTGCATCCATTGCGGCAAGTGCCCCTTCGTCTGTCCGCACGGCGTCATTCGCAGCAAGGTGTTCGACCCGGAGCTGGCAAGGGAGGCACCGAAAACCTTCAAACACGTACCGATCAAGGGCAAGGAGTTTCCCGAGGGCTGGCACATCAGTTATCAGGTAGCGCCCGAGGATTGCACAGGTTGCGGCCTCTGTGTCGACATCTGTCCGGTCAAGGACAAGAAAATTCCGGGGCGCCGCGCCCTCAATATGGTGCCGCAACCGCCACGGCGGGAGCAGGAGCGGGAGAATTGGAATTTTTTCCTCAGCCTGCCCGAATACGACCGGCGCAAGCTGCGTCGCAATGTCATCAAGGATGCGATGCTGACGCAGCCGCTGTTCGAGTTTTCCGGCGCCTGCTCGGGCTGCGGCGAGACTCCCTATCTCAAGCTCGCCAGTCAGCTGTTCGGTGATCGCATGATGGTGGCCAACGCCACCGGCTGCTCATCCATCTACGGTGGCAATCTGCCTACCACTCCGTGGGCAAAGAATCCCGAGGGCCGCGGTCCCGCCTGGAACAACTCGCTGTTCGAGGATAATGCCGAATTCGGTCTGGGTATGCGCGTGGCAGTCGACAAGCAGGCGGAGTTCGCCTGTGAGCTGCTCGAGTCGCTAAAAGCTGATATCGGCGAGGAGCGAGTCGAGGCACTGCTCGACTCGGACCAGAGCAGTGAAAGCGGCATTCATGACCAGCGTGAACGGGTCACCGAACTGCTGGAGATACTCAATGGCATCGATAAGCCGGAGGCCCGGCGGCTCGAAAGCATTGCTGGCTATCTGGTAAAAAAGAGCGTCTGGATCGTTGGCGGCGACGGCTGGGCCTACGACATCGGTTTCGGCGGCCTGGATCACGTGCTTGCCTCCGGGCGCAACGTCAACATCCTGGTGCTGGACACCGAGGTCTACTCCAACACCGGTGGACAGACCTCCAAGGCGACCCCGCGCGGTGCCGTGGCCAAGTTTTCCGCCGGGGGTAAACCGGGGGCGAAGAAGGATCTGGCGATGGTGGCCATGAGCTACGAGAACGTCTATGTCGCCCAGGTCGCCTACGCCGGCAAGGATACCCAGACCCTGCGTGCCTTTCTCGAGGCCGAGTCCTATGACGGCCCGTCGATTATCATCGCCTACGCCCCCTGCATCGCCTGGGGAAATGACATGGTCCACAACCATGAGATGCAGGACCTGGCCGTGCGCAGCGGCCACTGGCCCTTGTTGCGTTACGACCCGCGGCGCATCGACCAGGGCCAAAACCCGCTGCAGCTCGATTCGAAGAAACCCTCCATCGGGTATCGTGACTTCGTCTCCAATGAGACCCGCTTCAGTATGCTCTGGCATAGCCACCCGGATAATGCCGAGCGGTTCCTGCACGAGTCGCAGGTTGAGGCCGTGGCCCGCTACCGCCACTACGAACAGCTGGCGGCGATGGATTATCAGCAGCCCAGGACGGAGGATGACAAGGATTAAACGATGGACCTGAAGCCAATCGCTTCCGATTCGTTAACTATTGTAACTACTCACCCCCTCCGTCATTCCCTATCACCCCCGCCTACGCGGGGATCACGGATTTCCTGGGCCGTGCGCGATCACCCGGGCGAGCAGTTACAACTATTCGATACTTTCCGGGGTGGGAAATAGTGAGTTACCAGGGTGCGGAGACACGTCTTTCATCTTGTGGAGGGACGCGCTGTCATTCCTGTTTCAGAGGGCACACGTTACGCAAGCCTTTTTGGGATTTCCGGGGGAGCTTAGAGGAAGGAAGAAACATTTCTGTGAACATAGCGAAGACTTATCCGGCTGAGGCCAAACGGTTACGAGTTTTTCTGTTGGTCACGGTATTTTTGTTGGGAGTGGGTTTAGGCGCGCCGATTATTACCTTGAACAAGTTCATGTTGATTGAAAACACTTTTTCCGTTATCGGTGGCGTCGTAGAGCTGTTGAGCGAAGGAAAACTCTTCCTGTTCCTGGTCATTACGGGGTTCAGCGTTTTGCTGCCACTGATGAAAATAAATGTGCTGTATAGGCTGCTCCGTAGAAAAGAGAACAGTGAAGAACGACTGCGAACCTACCTGCATTTGATGCATCTGTACGGTAAATGGTCGATGCTGGATGTCTTCGTAGTAGCTGTATTGGTGGTTAGCGTGAAGTTCGGTGCGATAGCGAATGTGGAAGTGCGGTTCGGGTTGTATTCTTTCGCAGCGGCGGTGGTATTAACGATGTACATCACTGCAAGGATTGTGACTTTGTCACGGGAGCACAAAGGGGACGAAGGCTGAGGGCTACCCCCTGAATAGGGTGTCGCTCCAAACAGATTCAGGCAGGGATGTTCGCCATCAGGTAAAGCTCGACCCCCCGGCTCAATCCTTGCGGCCGTGTCAATCCGAAAGACCCGCCTCCAGTTCTCTTCGGGCCTCTCCCTCGCGCGCCACTCGCACCAGTGCATCGCTCACCACCCGGTCGATGACTTCGTACAGCAGTCTGGTTGGCCCAACGCCATTTTCGGCTGCGGCGATGCGGTAATGGGGCCGGTCACGGAAATTGACGGCAAGTTGTCCGCGGGAGCCCAGGGTCCGTGTATGGGTTATCTGCGCCGCTCCGTCCTGTAGCACCAGGCTTTCGATGACGAACTGCCTGCCGAAGCCGAATAGGGTATTTCGGGCTTCGAACTCGTCCAGGCGGGTGAAAATAATGCCGGCGTTGCTGACCAGTTCCCGGCGTTCAAGGTTGAGAGAGACGCCATGCAGCGTGACCTCGGAGAGTACGATCGGGTCGTCCCCCAGGGAGGCAGGGGTGAAATGCACGTCGATGCGGCGGATCGCCATGAACTTGGGGGCTTCGAAGCCGGGTGGGTTGGCGATGTCGACACCGGAGAGGTAAAGCACGGCTGGAGCCGAGGCGAGGAGCGGCCAGGGACGGTATTCCAGCTCGATGTGGTCGATGCTGAGGTCGACGCCGGATGCATAGCCGCCGGCCGTCGTTAGCCAGAGCTTTGCTGTCGGCAGCGCAAACCAATAAAGGCCCGCAGCCAGCAGCACCGGAAGCAAGACCAACCACGTTACGGTTCGTCGCATGAACTTGGACATGGGATTCTTCATTCGACTTCAATGTTAGCTGAGCTTGCTCCGTTCGGACGCATGAAGTCGGGGAAACGTGATCCGGCCCACAGAAGCCTCTGTGACAGAGCGATAATGGGGACGGAGGGATTAAATGTTAACAATCCGGCCTTCGGGGCGAAGCGGCCGGGAGTTTGATTAGCGCACTCCCCTTGCTGTAGTAAGGAACGAGTATTCGAGGAGCGCGAAGGAGTTGCGAGTCACGTCTTACTGGGTAACTGCTCGCCCGGGTGATCACGCACGGCCCGGGAATGACGCGGGGATGACGGAGGGGGTGAGTAGTTACCTTACTGGTTAAAACTTAATCCCTCCGTCCCTTTTTCCTCCGCTGCCCGCCGCCTTGATTACAAAGCGTGAGGTCATCGAACGCAGCAGTGCGCTGTAGTTGACTCCGAACCGGACCTCGGTACCCACCGACAGGGCATTATCGCCGGACTCCATTACAACATGGTCACTGCTGGCCCCCAGTATCGCCATGCCGGCCGGTGCCGATAGGCCGCTCGGATCGACATCCTGATGTCCCGTCGCCAGAATCGCCCGGACAATGCTGCCGCGATTGCCGAAGATCGTGCTGTCCCCGAAGGCCGTTTGAGCGATGCGGCCCCGGGCTTGAGACGGTTTGAGTTTCAGCTCGATGACTTCGGCAACGAAGGTGATTGCATCGGTATACAGGCCATCGATCGGGACGCGGTGGAGCGGCTCGCAGCCGAGTAGGATGGATTCCCCCAGACGGAGGTTGTTGATCCTGCCAGTGACAGATGGACCGAGTGCCCAATCAAGGTTGGCTGAGTTGCCGCCGGATACGATGGCGAGGCTGACACCCAGAGCAGCCTCGATGGCGTCGGCAAGGCCGGATAGTTCGTCCATATTGCCGGAATCCGGTATGACGCCGCTTTGGCAGGCCAGGTTGGTGCCGATCCCGCACAGGCGCAGGTGTGGCAGGCGCACCACTTCGCGTGCGGTATGCTCAAGGTCGGCTGGCAGGATACCTTCGCGAAGGTCGCCAAGCTCGACCATAAGCACCACGCCATGGGTGCGTCCGGCATCCCCGGCGGCGGCAGAAAGCGCACGGATTACCGTTAGTTCAGTATTGAAGCTCACCTCCGTGTGCCGTACCACCCGTGCCACCTGGCTGAGCATCGGCGAGCGAATCAGCATCACCGGCGCGGTAATGTGATCACCCCGCATGGCCTCGATATTGTCGATTCGGGAGTCGCCCAGGTTGGTTACCCCGGCACGCAGCAGCGCGTTGGCGATATCGGCTGAACCGAGGCTGGCTTTGGTCACCCCGGTGACCGATATGCCACGGGTTGCCAGCCTTGCTACCAGAGTGTTCGCGTTGTGATAGATCTTGTCGAGATCGATCTCCAATCGCGGTGCGGTCATTGCCGTTCCGCACGGTGCGGGGGCTCCAGTGAGGGAAATGCGGTGAGTATCATTTGCACCAGGTGTTCAGCGGGCCGGGTCAACACATCGGTGGTGGGAATACCCAGTTCCCCCTCATAGGATGCGATTGCCGAACTCACTTCGCTGAAATTCATCTGCTCGTGGTTAAGGGTAAGCCCGATTACCTTGGTGTCGGCGAAGGTCTCGATGAGATTGATCTCGGTTGCCGGAGAGGGCATCGCCATCCCGTCGAAGTCGCAACGAAAGACACGGCCGGGCGCATGCTGCAAGACCACTGCGTCGGGGCAGCTTCCGCGCAGGATGAATGATGAGGTCGAAAACGCAGGGTGACTCAGCGCACCCTGGCCTTCGATGACGATGACGTCCGGTTGTTCGGTCTCAAAGGCCTCGATAATGGTGGCTTCCAGCTCGCCGGCACAGAATTGCGAGGGGACCGCATCGAGTGCGATGCCGTAGCGGGCACCCTGGATTAATCCAGTCTGGCCCGTGCCGATCATCACCGCTTTCAAGCCGATGTCGGTCAGTGCGCCGACCAGTGCTGTGGCCGTGGTGCGCTTGCCAATGGCGCAATCGGTACCCAGAACGGCAATACGCGGACAGGTCACGTCGCTGATGCGGCCGCTGAACATCCGCAGCGCTTTGGTGGGGCGAGGCCTGCGCACATCGATGATTTTGACATCGTTGGTTATGCTTGCGGCGACAAATTCCGGATCGTCATTGAGGAACTCATGGAGGCCATTGACGACGCTCATCCCCAGCCCTATAGCCTGGAGTACGATGCCGCGCTCGCTAGCGGACAGCATGCCCGTTGAAGGTGCCATTCCGAAGATAAAGTAGTCCGGTATCGCGCCCGCTTTCAGCAGTGAATCGGCCAGAGTGGCATGAATGGGGATACCGTTGGGTTTATCGTCCAGCACCATGCCGGTATCAAGGCCGGCCTTTTCACTATCGATGACCGAAAGGATTTTGTACTTTTCCGAATGCCGGACGAGCCCGTTGGCAGTCTTGCCATCGATGCCGGCAAAGTTTGCCTCACAATAGACGATGGCTGTCGCAATCCGTTCGGATTCACCATCAGGACGTGCCTGTAACTGTCCGGCCAAGCCGTTGTTGGCGCTAGTGTCAGCAGGGGTGACAACGGAATTGGGAGGCTTGGAGAAAGGCGTCGGTGATGCGGTAGTGGTGGATACTGCAGAAGCAGAGGGAGGGACTGAAGCGCAGACAGGGGGGAGATCCGCTGCCGCGGGCGGACCTTGCGGCGAATAGAGGGATAGTGGCGTCGAGCCGGAAGGATTAGACATGGTGAAGCCTCTGGTTTTGCCCGGCTCAGAGGGGACAATACAATCGCGCCAATCTGATTTAGCCAGATATCAACAAGAGGCCCCCTCATAAGCGATGGGGAAGAGAGCACCTTAACACACATATACCCTCTCCCTTGAGACAATAGCCAGGAGTGCCAGGGCAACCGCCTACTTTGAAGCGAGCGGTGTTAGACCATGCAGGAGCACACTTGTCGAGGGATGCTGCCGTCGAGCGTACACGGATGAAAGATGATTGCTCCTGCATCATCTTCACTTCCTACATCCCTGTAGGTCGTATTCACAGCGTATCGGCTATCAAGGACTTGGTTCGCTCGCCGGCATCAAAAATGGGAGTATGCGTTTACCCTGCCAGGAGTGCCAGGAGTGCCCGGCGTGCCGGAGCCGTTCTCACGACCAGGCGCTTCCTGGTGCGGAACGGCAAAAACTTTGTGTTCTTCCTCTTGAATGGAGACGTCAAACCCGGAAGTTGGCGTCCTGAATTTAGATTGTGTCTTTGTGACTATTCACCCCCTCCCGTCATTCCCTGTCACCCCCGCGTAGGCGAGAATCCAGAGAACAGAAGCATGGCTCGAATGGATCCCCGCCTACGCGGGGATGACGGATTTCCTGGGCCGTGTGCGATCACCGGGCGAGCAGTTACGTGCCTTTTTTGAAAAAGACGAAAAAATCAGAGCCCATTGGGCGATTACCTGGCTAACTGGTAAACCATCATTTTCGGACACGGTATCGAGGAAGCCTTGGGAACATGGGGGCCCCCATTTGCCACGTCCGGCAGCTTGCCCGAGAGCGTTTAGAGACCGCTGAACAATGGCTTGACTCCAGTGCGAGTCGTTCAAATCGAGTTGCCCTTCAACGTCGAGGCATAGGCGCGCTGGTCTTTGGTTCTCTTTTATTAATGGTTAGGGCCGTGGCAGAATAGAACGGTACCTATGATAGGGAATGACAACAATGAACAGGGAGCAGGCCCAACGGCGGGTCGACCGCATCGATGCCTTTACGGCCGAACTGATTGAGCTTGAGCGCGAGGGTGTCCTGGCGTTGCCGGTCTCGCAGCGCCGGGAGGTGGAAATATACCACTCCACACTGCAGCGGCGGATGGCCGCCGACTTCGACGTGGACACCAGCAGCAGTCAGAAGCAGTTGTCCTGGGGGATGCGCATCGCCTCCTTCCTCGGGGCATTGGCCCTCTCCGCGGCCGTGTTCTTCTTTTTCTATCGTTTCTGGGGTTCCCTGACGACCCTGGGACAGGTGGTCATCCTTGTCGCGGCACCTTTGCTGGCGACGCTGGGCGTGGAGTTTGCCGCTCGGCGGGAGCGTACCTTCTATTTCGCCTCTCTGATCGCGCTTGTTGCGGTGGCCGCGTTCGTGCTGAATCTCTCCATGCTCGGCCAAATCTTCAACATCGTCCCGACTCCCAACGCCTTTCTTGTCTGGGGAGTGTTCACCCTGTTGCTCGCCTATGGTTATGGGCTGCGGCTGATGCTGGTCGCGGCGCTGACGTTTTTGGTCGGTTATCTGTCAGCGACGGTCGGTACCTGGAGTGGGGCCTATTGGCTCTCTTTTGGTGAACGACCGGAGAACTTTCTGCTCGCCGGTGTCTTGATGTGCATGGTAGGCGCCGCGCGCCTGCCAATGCAGCGGGAGTTCGCCGATATTTACCGGGTATACGGACTGCTGGTGCTGTTCATCACCATCCTTGTTCTCTCCAATCAGGGAAGTGTCAGTTACCTGCCGCTTGCCAATGTCACTATCGAATACCTGTACCAGACGGCGGGCTTCGTGCTCGCCGGGCTGACCATCTGGTTCGGGATCCGGCGCCACTGGCCAGGAGTGGTGAACACCGGCAGCACGTTTTTTGTTATCTATCTCTACACCAAGTTTTTTGACTGGTGGTGGGATTGGCTGCCCAAGTACCTGTTCTTCCTGTTGGTGGGCCTGATTGCCGTCGTGTTGCTGCTGGTAATGCGGCGGCTGCATAAGATGCATCGCGGGGAGGTAACGGCATGAAAAGAGAATATGTACTGTTGGCGGTACTGGGCCTCGTGGTTGTCGTCAATAGTGTAATACTGGCGGGTGTGGCCTGGAACCGTAGCGGTGAGCCCGGGACAAGCGTAGTACTGACGGAGCGGGAGCTGGTGCTTCCCTATTCCCGGTCATCGGCGTCGGAAGAAAACAGCGGTATGGCATTGCGGTTGCGGCACAATCGAAACGCAAGGCTGTTGGAGTGGTTCGACAAGGAAAAGCTGCAGACACTCGGGTTTGAATCCCGCGAATTCCAGGCCTGGGGTGAGAAAAGTTACAAACGGCCGCAGACCCGTCGCGCTTACGTGGTGCTGGAGTATGACGGCCGCACCTGGGCGCAGGCGTTGGCCGAAAGCGAAGGTGAGCTGGCCAAGCTCGAATCGGAGCCCCAAGCTGATGAAAGATCGGTAAGGGAGCAGGAACAGGCCCGCCAGCGTCTGGAACAGATGCAAACCGCCGACTCGCGTCTGGTACCCGTGGATGCCGATCGCGATGCTGTTCGATTGCGCAGCCGTTATCCTGACACCGAGACTCATATCATCGTCGCTGGTCGGGTCGGTATGCGGCGCAATGATGACGGCGTCCAGGGATATATCCGCAGCCTGTTTCCCCGTTCGGTTCACGTGCCCATCCGCTTTCATCAGGAACTGGAGGCCGTTGCTGCCGGGGGTAACAGCAGTGGTATTCATCCACCCCGCTATCAGGTGACGCTACACTTCGGCCGACGTCACGAACCCTGGATCGGCGCGATTGCGCCGCTGTTCCCGGAATCGGAAGGGTCGGCGCACTCCTGACCAGACCCGGTCGCCAAAAACCCAATCCGACCCCAAGCGGCTTGTTCGCGGATTTTATCGATGCCCATGTGTGCGATTCGCGGTGGCGATGGCCCAAATGTGCGTAGACTTCTTGGTAACGAAGAGAGTTGCTATGGTTCAGGTGTAATGGAGTCGGTCCGACAGGATATGCCATCGCCACGGACTGGTAGGAGCGCTAATGAGCCGATCAATTGCCGCCGGGACGCTCGTTTTCCTGATTATCGGGATGCTGCTGACTGATTCGGTTTTGGCCCAACGCCTGGGTGAATCGGTGATCATCCGTGATCCGGTAGCTCAGGACCTTTACGCTGCGGGAGGCCTCGTGGAGGTATGGGCCCCGGTGGCGGGAGACCTCACGGTAGCCGGCAGGGAGGTTATCGTGGAGGAGGCCATTCAGGGCGATGTCAATGCGGCGGGTGAACGCATTCTGCTCCGGGGGCCTGTTCAAGATGATATACGAGTGGCAGGCCGGCGGGTGCGTATCGCGGCAGATATCGGCGACCATATGGTGGCTGCGGGTGAGACCGTCACTATCGACCCGGGCGTCGAACTGGGCGGCTTCGCCTGGCTTGCCGGGTCAACCCTGCGCCTTGAGGGCAATGTGGGTCAGGAGCTGAAAGCGGTTGGCCAACGGGTCATCATCAGCGGCACCGTAGGCGAAGATGCGGAAATCACTGCCGAAGCGATAGAGATCCGTCCCGGGGCGAGAATTCAGGGGGACCTTATCTGGCGCAGCGAAACGCCTCCCGAGATCAGTGGAGAGGCTCAGATTGGCGGGCGTGTGGTGGAGCTGCCCATGCTGGTGAGACCCGAGGCTCCCGCTGCTGCTTTTCAACTGTTCCTCGCCGCCAGCCTTATCGCTGCAGGCGTTGTGCTCTATCTGCTTGCTCCCGGCCTTTTCGGCCGGGCGGTGGACGTGGCGAAAGGCAATCCTGCCAGCTCGTTCGGCCTGGGGTTCCTGGGCCTTGTCCTGACCCCGGTTGCTATCGTGTTCCTATTCATCACGACTGTAGGCTCTCTGCTGGCGCTGATCCTTGTGGCCCTGTATTTGGCCGCGGTGCCGGTGGCGTGGATCGTGGGCAGTTTTTTCGTGGGTGAGTTGGGTCTTCTGGGGTTGGGCAAGCGTGAGGGGGCCCCTAAGGTGTTGCATGTGGTCGCCCTGGTTTTGGCAATCCTGGTGCTTTGCCTGCTGCAGCTTATTCCTGTACTGGGCTTCCTCATCGGCTTGGCGGTCACACTGTTCGGCCTCGGCGCACTTCTCACTGTTCTATATCGAGGGGAGCAGGCCCAATCCGCCTGAGCCAATCGATATTCCCGAGTCGATGGGACCGTGGATGCCGCCGGGCTGCTGGTCTACTTTACTGATCGCATGGTCCTCGAGGGGCTGAGCACTACCGGGCCCGGCCTGGTAACAAGGATGCTCGTGAATGGATGCGTACACGAACAGTCGGCAGGCGCGTTTTGGACCGCTGCACTACACGTCGGAAGGCTACCTCGCCATCGAGGAATACGGGCTCATCGGCGACGGTGCCGGTGCCGCCCTGGTAGGTCGCGACGGAGCAATCCCGTGGCTGTGCGCGCCCCGCTTCGATTCGCCACCGCTATTTTGCGGTCTGCTGGATGCGCAACGTGGAGGTGCCTTCACCATCGCCCCGGAGCGACTGGATGAGTCCCGCCACTACTATCTGCCGGACACCGGTGTCCTGGCGACCGAACTGCGCGGGCCCGACGGGGTCGTGCGGATCACCGATGCGCTCACCTTTCGCACCGGCGCCAATCTGAACGAGGGGGTGCGAGCGGCCCGGGGCGAGTTGCTGAGGCAGGTCGAAGTCCTCGAGGGAGATGTGCCGCTGCGTATCGATATGGCACTCCGGGGTACGGTGGATGCCGAGCCTCATGGTGACGGCTGGCGGATTCGCACCCGGGACGGGCTGGAGCTGCGTTACAACGCCACCATCGCACTGCAGGGACTGCGCAGCATCTATTACGCGCGTGCGGGTGAGTGTTTCCACCTCGTACTGCGCTGGGCGTCCGGCTCCTACCGCTATGATCCCATCGCCCACCAAGAGGTCCTGGAGGCCACTATCGCCTCGTGGCGGCGCTGGATCAGCGGCTTCGAATACGGAGGTCCTCAAGCGGCGTTGGTGCGACGCTCCGCCATTACCCTCAAGCTGCTGGACCACTTTGAAAACGGAGCCATCATCGCTGCTCCCACATCGTCGTTGCCCGAGGCCGTTGGTGGTCCGCGCAACTGGGATTATCGCTACACCTGGGTGCGCGATGCCGCCTTCTCCGTGTACGCCCTCCGCGGGGTCAGTCTCACCGTAGAAGCGCAGGCGTTCCTCGCCTGGGTGCTGGACGACGTAGAAAACCCCGGCCGCCCGCGGGTTCTCTATGACCTGGACGGAGGTGTGCCGCCGCAGGAGTGGGAAGATGGGGAGCTGGAGGGATATCGCGGTTCAGCGCCGGTGCGGTGGGGTAACGCCGCAGTGGAACAGCGTCAGCACGATGTCTTCGGTGAAATACTTGACAGTGCCTATCAGTGGGCCAATCGGGGCGGTCGGGTAACCCCTCACCTCTGGTCATGTCTGCACACATTTGTCGAGCAGGCCCGCGTGGAATGGCGGAAACCCGATCACGGTATCTGGGAAGTGCGCACCTCTGGCCACCCGTTCACCTATTCCGCCGCGCTGTGCCAAGTGGCCCTGGATCGCGGCGCCCGCATCGCCGAGCGACTGGGCCTTCCCGGCGATATCAGGGGCTGGCGTGCAGACGCCGCGGTTATTCGGGAAACCATTCTGAACGAGGCCTGGAATTCGAAGCGAAACACCCTGACGGAGCATCTGGGCGGCGGCTGGCTCGACGCGAGCCTGTTGACCCTGCCGCTGAGGCGGGTGGTGCCGTTCGATCACCCCCGGATGATAGCCACCGTGGAAGCGGTTCGGCAGCGACTCGGGGCCGGGGACGGCCTGCTCTACCGTTACATTCCCGAGGAATCGCCGGACGGACTGCCCGGTCATGAGGGGGCGTTCCTTCTGTGCAGTTTCTGGCTGCTCAACAACCTCACCGGCCAGGGTCGCCTGGACGAGGCGACAGCCCTTTACGATGCCCTGTGCAATCGCACGAATGATCTGGGTCTGCTGCCGGAGCAGATCGACCCGGCGACCGGTGCCTTCCTGGGCAATTTTCCCCAGGCCTTCAGTCATGTGGGCCTCATCGCCAGCGGCCGCAATCTGGCGCGGGCTCTCCAGGGGAACAGAGATGATTGAGAAGCTGGTGATACTGGGTGCCGGGGGCGACCTGACGGCGCGCTATCTGTTGCCGGCGCTTGCCCGCCTGCTTGAAGCAGAACGTCTGCCACCCGGCTTTTCGGTTCTTGGGGTCGGCCGCGAACCGGCTGGTAATGAGGATTTCCGCACCCGGATGACTGAACGGCTCGTCCGCCATGCCCCGGATGTGAGTCCATCGACCCGAAATCAGCTCGTGGCGCGCCTGGTCTATGGTCAAGCCGATGTGACCGATGCGAAGCAGATGGCGCGGCTGCTGCGATCGGCGGATGAATCCCTGCTGGCCTACCTGGCCCTGCCTCCCGCCATTTATGCACCGACCATCGAGGCACTATGCGATGCGGGGCTCGCCCCGGGCAGCCGACTGGTGATCGAGAAGCCTTTCGGCCGGGACCTCGAATCCGCCCAAGCTCTCAACCATTTGATTGCCGAGCGCCTTGGCGAGCAGACGGTGTTCCGTATCGATCATTTTCTGGGAATGCAGACGGTACAGAACATACTCGGCCTGCGCTTCGCCAACCGGGTGTTCGAAACGTTGTGGAATGCGGTCCACGTGGAGCGGGTCGAGATCGTCTGGGACGAGACCCTCGCCCTGGAAGGACGTGCCGGCTATTACGACGCCACCGGCGCGCTACTCGACATGATACAGAATCATCTGCTGCAGTTGCTCGGCCTGGTAGCCATGGAGCCGCCTCAGAGCCTGAACGCGCGGGACTTGCGCGACCGCAAAGTGGATGTGCTGCGGGCGGTACGCCGATTCGGACCCAATGAAGTGGACTACTACACCCGGCGTGCCCGCTACGGGGCCGGGGAAATAGGGGGACGTCCCGTAGGGGCCTACACCCACGAGCCCGGAGTGGACCCACAACGCGGCACGGAGACCTTTGCGGAGGTGACGCTGTTCGTCGATAACTGGCGCTGGGCCGGGGTACCGTTCGTCCTGCGTAGCGGCAAGGCCCTGGCCCGCGACCGCTGTGAGATCGCCATCCACTTCCGGCCGGTCCCGCACCTCGCCTTCGAGGAGAACGCCGCTGTCCCGAACGTTTTGCGTCTGAATTTCGAACCGGAACGGATTGCACTGGCGCTCAATATCACCGGCCCTGGCGAACGATTCGAGCTGCGCGAGACTGTGCTGGACAGTCCGCTCAACGCACCGGCATCGGACGCCTACAGTCGGCTGCTGCTCGATGCCCTGCAAGGGGACTGCACCCTTGCCATCCGCGGCGACGAAGCGGAAGAGGCCTGGCGCATCGTCGAGCCGATTATCCGCGCCTGGGAGGCGGGGCGGGCACCCCTTGCCGAATACCCGGCGGGCACCCATGAACCGGGTACATCCGACCCGGCTGTGGAAGAACCCTGATCACGCGGCGATATTCCTGGAGCAGCGCATAGCGTCAAGCGCACTCCGGCATCGGCAAACTGCGGTCTGCGAGCTTCTCCTTTGGGATCTGCACCCGCCTGCCTACTCAAGCAGATGCGGTCCAGCCGGAAACGGACCGGCCTTTTCCTCTGTTTTCATCTTCCGCACCCGTTCTTGCAGCCTGGTGAAGGCTCCCGTAATGTTAGGTCCGTGATGATTGACGGAACTTGCGGGGGGAGCCTCGCATCAACTAAGGGATTTTAAATTATGACTGACGCACAGAACTACGAAATCGTCTTCAGCGGTGAGATTCTGGATGGCTTCGAGGCGCAAAGCGTCAAGGAGCGGATCGCCGCAATATTTGATCTCACGGGCGAAAAGCTTGAAGCCCTGTTCTCCCATCCCCAGGTCGTTCTTCGCCGCAACCTCAACGCCGACAAGGCAGAGGAGTACCGGGTGCTGCTCGAGAATGCTGGCCTCAAGACGAACGTGCGGCGTTCGGCGCCGGCGCCCGCTGCCTCGTCCGTCGGGGCTGTGCCAGCTGAGCCCGTCTCGCCGGAGCGAGATGTCGTGGTCGACCGGGAATCGTCTAATGAACCTTTCACCTTCGCCGGTACCGGCGCCGAATTCTTCCGCATCTGGATCGTCAACATCGCCCTGACGATTGTCACCATCGGCATCTATTCCGCTTGGGCGAAGGTGCGGACGCAGCGCTATTTCTACGGCAACACCCGCCTGCACGGCAGCAGCTTTGAATACCTGGCCGAACCGCTGCAGATCCTCAAGGGCCGGCTGATCGGCCTGGCGCTGTTCGCGCTCATTGCAGTGGGGGGTGAAGTCGCGCCCGTTGTCGGGGTGATCGGTACTCTGCTGCTGTTCGTTTTGATGCCGTGGATCGTGGTGCAGTCGCTGCGTTTTCGGGCACGAAACAGTGCGTGGCGCAATGTCCGTTTCGGCTTCGACGGCAGTGTGAAAGGGGCACTGGCCGCATTCGTGGGCTGGCCAATGCTGGGGGGGATTACCTTGGGGCTGCTGATGCCGTTGGCGTTTTTCAAGCAGCAGCGATTCATCGTCGACCATCACCGCTTCGGGGCGACCGCCTTCCGGCTGGAGCTCGGGCCGCGGCCTTATTACATGCTGTTTGTGACCCTGGTCGGGGTCGTCGTGGCCGCAATGGTCGTCTCTGTCCCCATGGGCTCGGTGTCTCCCATTCTGCCCGCCCTGCTGTTGCTACCCGTATACCTGGTACTGTTCGCCTGGTTTACGGTCAGGAGTGTTAATCTGAAATACAACAACACGCGGCTCGACGACCACGGTTTCGCCGCCAGCTATGCGCTCGGCTCCTACATGAAACTGGTAGCGCTGAACACGCTCGGCATGGTCTTGACCCTGGGGCTGTTCTATCCCTGGGCCAAGGTGCGCACGGCCCGATACGCCGCGGAGCACACGGAGTTGGTCGGCGTTGGTGACCTGGACGGTTTCGTGGATCAGCAGAGCGAACAGGTGAGCGCCATCGGACAGGAGGTGGGTGACCTGTTCGACGTCGAACTCGGCCTGTGACCGTCGTTAGCGGCTGGTATTACCCCGCCGGCAGTTCGCGGCGGGAGCCGGCCGAGCTGCACGGCGCAGGTGGGGCCGTTTCGGTCCGGACCAGTGGGGAGCAGCGGGAGCCGCTGCTCCCTGCCGCCCGCGTGCAAGTCTCCGATCGGCTCGGCAATACGCCTCGGTTCCTCACCTTCCCCTCCGGGGCCAAATTCGAAACCGACGAAAACGCCGCCATCGACGCGCTGTTACCCAATGCAGCCGTAGCTCTTCTCCATGGGCTCGAGAGCCACTGGCGGGCCATCGCTCTCTCTCTGGTGATGGTGGTCACCATGGTTTTTGGTGTGGTTCGCTACGGCATTCCGGCACTGGCAGAGGAGGTGGCCTTTGCGCTGCCGTCCTCGGTTAGTCGGGAGATCGACCGCGGAGTATGGACGGTCCTGGACGAGCAGTTTTTCCACCCGAGTCGTTTGGGGGCAGAGGTCCGAGAGCGGTTGAAGGTGCGCTTCCAGCTCAGTGCCACCCGGCTGGCCCCCGAGACACCCGTGCGTATTGTTTTCCGGGATGCAGAGCACTCGATCGGTCCCAATGCGCTCGCGCTGCCATCGGGCACCATCATTTTCACTGACCAATTGGTGGAGTTGGCCGACAACGATGAACAACTGATTGGCATCTTCGTCCATGAACTGGGACACGTGGTGCGCCGGCACGGCCTGCGCCGCGGGCTTCAGGTCTCGGGGCTCACACTAATGGCGGTGTCGATCCTGGGGGATATCTCGGCGGTGTCGTCGCTGGTTGGTTCCCTGCCGCTGGTACTGACCGAGCTCGGCTACTCCCGATCGTTCGAACGCGAGGCCGACGCCTACGCCATTCGCTCCCTCGAGCGCGAGGGCGTCTCCCACGAATACTTCGTCGCCATCCTGAACCGTCTGGAGCAGGGTGCCTGTCGGGAGACCGGCAGCACCTGCGAGGCCGCCGAGTGGCAGGGTTATCTCTCTACCCATCCCTTGACCGATCAGCGGGTCGCCTGGATCCGCAGGGCCGTGAAGTGATTGAAAAGGCCCGGCGACAAATGCCATCCCTCAAATCGCTCCAGCCCCGGCACCGAGGTAGGCTGCCATCAGGTCGGACTTGGGTTTTTTCTGCGGGATTCGGGGAGGTTCTGTGACGGAGTTCCCGGTTTGGCGCGCCGAGTGGGAATTTTCCGTATATTTTACGTTAGCCTGAAAAGGCAACGGAGATCACAGAAATGGGCATTTTAGTTCACTACAAGAACAACAGCCCGAGCGTGAAGATCAACATGGACCCGATGCCGTTTTGTATCGGCCGCGGGGACATGAATGAGCTAAGCCTCGATGACGACCTGGCAAGCCGTGAACATGCCATTGTCGAAAAGGTTACCGGCGAACAGAGCGGGAGCACGGAATACGTCCTGAGGGATTGCTCCAGCACCAACGGCACCTTCGTCAATGGTGAACGCGTCAGTGCGCACCTCCTGGTGGAAGGTGACACGATCCGGATCGGCCGGACCTTCTTCCGGTTCTTCAAAAACGCCCAGGGGGAGCTAAATGAGACCGTGATCATGAAGCGGATTCTGCCCGGGATTTTCTACACCACACCAAAGAAATAAAACGCAGGGACAAGGGGATTTCGATTCATTGCAATCGCCACTCCCACACCCCGACTGTTGCCATTCCCGATAGATCGAATCCCGGATAGATGAACCTCAGCGCTCAGGCCTTGAGGTGATCGTTGACGGTGACCACTTGTGGTATTCCCTGCCGCTGCAGTCTGCCGACAAACTCGGTGCGGGTTGCGGAGACGATACAGAAGATATCGGGGCGGAACCGGGAGTAGTCCAGCAGGACGCTGGCGAGTTCTCCCTCCCGACGGGTTAGCCGGAAGTCGATGCCGGCGGCGAGCAGGGCCGGGATCAATCCCTTTGGGGGTAACTCAAGCCCTGCCGAGGCGCTGACGTGGAGCACATCCAACAGCATCCCCTCGCGGCGCGCCAGGTCGACGGCGTACTCGAGCGCTTCGCGCCGGGGCGACGCGTCCAGAGCGACCACCACCCGCGACTCGCCGCGATAGCCATAGAGCTGTTCCAGCTTTTCGTGGTGCGGCCGGAGTTCGCCGTAATGGGCATGCTCGAGACCTTTGCCCATGCGCGCCAGGATCGATCGGGCCCGCGTCAGGAATCTGTGCTGGCTCATCAGAAAAGCCTCGCGTTGATCCAGAAATGGACCAGGATGCTGGCGCCGTAACCGGCGGCGATGGCCGGCGTCCATTTGAGATGAGAGAAGAAGGTGTAGTAGCCGCGCGCCTGTCCCATCAGCGCAACTCCGGCGGCCGAGCCGATGGACAGCAGACTGCCGCCGACGCCGGCGGTCAGTGTGACCAGCAGCCACTGGCCGAGGGACATGTCGGGTTCCATGCTCAGCACGGCGAACATTACCGGGATGTTGTCGACGATGGCGGATAGCACGCCGACCGTGACGTTGGCCGATGTTGCACCCCATTGCAGGTACATCACCTCGGAAGTCAGGGCGAGATAGCCGATGAAGCCGAGTCCGCCCACGCACAGCACCACCCCATAGAAGAAGAACAGGGTGTCCCACTCGGCACGGGCGACTCTGCTGAAGATATCGAACGGCACCACGTCGCCGATCTGTCCTTCACGCTCGGCATCCAGATGCGCGGTCTTTTTCAGGAAGAAGCCGAACAGCTGGAGGTAGGCGAGGCCGGTCAGCATGCCCACCACCGGCGGCAGGTGCAGGAAGTTGTGGAAACCGACTGCGGTGGTGATGGTGAGCAGGAACAGGACGATGATCCGCTTGGCCCCCCGCTTGGTGTCGACCCGCTCATCCGAAACGGTGGGCTGTTCGTCAGGAATGGCGAAGTGCATCAGTGCCGCCGGAACCAGAAAGTTCACCGCTGCCGGAATGAACAGTCCGAAAAACGACCAGAACTCCACGATTCCCTTCTGCCAGACCATCAGCGTAGTGATGTCGCCGAACGGACTGAAGGCACCGCCGGCGTTTGCCGCAACCACAATGTTGACGCAGGCGATGGAGACGAAACGGCCGTTGTCGCCGCCGACGGCCAGGACCACCGCGCACATTAGCAGCGCCGTGGTCAGGTTGTCTGCCACCGGCGAGATGAAGAAGGCGAGAATACCGGTGAGCCAGAATAGCTGACGGAGGCTGAAACCCTTCCGGATCAACCAGGAGCGCAGGGCGTCGAATACCAGTCGCTCGTCCATGGCATTGATGTAGGTCATCGCCACCAGCAGGAACAGCATCAGTTCCGCATATTCCAGCAGGTTGTGACGGACCGCCTGCTCCACATCGTGACTCACGCCGCCCTTTGCGACGTAGACCGCGGCGATCAGGCCCCAGATGATGCCCGCTGCCAGGATTACCGGCTTGGACTTGCGGAGGTGGGTAAACTCCTCGGCCATTACGAACAGATAGGCGACGGCGAATATCCCGAGAGCTGTGAAGCCCACCCAGTGCTGGGTGAGGTCCAGTCGATCGGCACCGTTTTCAGCAAACGCCAGCCCGGGGGCCAGCAGGGCCGGGAGCAGGACGCCCCCGGCCAATCTCAAAATCGCTTTCATATTGCGCATTTCTCTCAGAAAATCAGGTTCATCATCAGCAGCATTACGACCAGGAACAGTACGGTCATGACGCCGCCTGCCCGAATGTAGTCCGGCACGCGGTAGCCGCCCGGTCCCATGATCAGTGCGTTGACCTGGTGGGTCGGGATTAGGAAGGAGTTCGAGGTGGCAATGGCCACAGTTAGGGCAAACACAGCGGGATTGGCGCCGACACCAAGCGCTATGTTTACCGCCAGCGGGACCAGGAGAACCGTGGCGCCGACATTGGACATCACCAGGGTGAAGAAGGTGGCGAGCACGGCGATGGCAGCCTGGATGACCCAGATGGGGGCATCGCCCATCAGTACCAGGGTCTGCTCGGCAATCCACTTCGCCGTGCCCGAGGTCTCGACGGCGAGTCCGAGCGGTATGAGGCTGGCCAGCAGGAACACGGTCTTCCAGCTCACCGCCTCGTAGGCCTCGTCGATATTGAGCACGCCGGAGAGGATCATGCCGAGTGCGCCGGTCAGTAGCGCGACGGACAGGCGCAGGTCCGAGAACAGCACCAGCGCAAGGGCGATGCCGAAGAACAAAAGGGCAAAGCCCACCTTCTGGGGGCGCATCTCTTCGCGCGGGTATTCGGAGGTGACTACGACGAAATTGTGGTCCTTCTCCAGACGGGCCAAAGCGTCCCAGGGGGTGTGCACTACCAGGGTATCGCCCGGCTGCAGCGGCTTGTCGCGGATGCCGTCCCCTTCCCGCAAGGTCTCGCCGCCCCGGTTCAACGCCACCATGGAGAGGCCGTAGGTCTTGCGCATCCAGACGTCACGGGCGCTCTTGCCCACCAGGTTGGAGCCCGGTGGGATGACCAACTCGGCGATTCCGGCCCTGTTCGAAGCCAGGGCGTCGGTAAAGGTCTCCAGGTCGTCGCGTTCCTCCAGCTGGAAATGCGAGGTAAACCCGTGCAGATGTTCGGGCGAGGCCAGTACCCCCAGTACACTCCCCGCCTCGATGCCTACATCGCGCGCCAGTCCGCCGGGGCCTATCCGGACATCGTTGCCGCGCTGCGCTGCGATGACGCGGATGCGAAACCGGTGCTCGACATCATCGAGCAGTTTGCCTACCAGCGGGCTACCTTGCGGCACCACCACTTCCCAAAGTTCGTAGTCGATGCCGTAGGTCTGGCGGAAGAAGTCCATGGTGCTGGTGGCACTGATCCCCTCGGACTTGTTGACGGGCAGCACGAAACGACCGGCAATGATGAAGTAAACGATACCTGCGGCCATCAGGACAAGCCCGATCGGGGTGACGTCAAACAGGCCGAAGGTCCCCATCTGTTGGGTTTCAGGTAGCGCCTGGTTGGAGGTCAGGATCAGGTCATTCAGCAGGATCAGTGGGCTGGAGCCGACCATCGTCACCGTGCCACCGAGAATAGCGCAAAAGCCCATGGGCATCAGCAGGCGGGACATGGGAAGTCCGGTCCGCGCCGAGATACGGCTGACCACCGGCAGGAACAGGGCGGCGGCGCCGACATTTTGCATGAAGCTCGAGATGATGCCGGCGGTTCCGGAGATGATGGGGATGATGCGGGTCTCGGTGGAACCGCCGACCTTGAGAATCACGCCCGCCACGCGGGTCATCAGTCCCGTCTTGTCCAGTCCGGCCCCAATGATCATCACGGCGATGATGGATATCACCGCGTTGCTCGAGAAGCCGTCAAAAAGCTGCTGCGTCGACACCAGCCCCTGTTCGATGCCCATCAGCGGTGCCAGCAGCGAGGTTACGCCAAGCAGGACCATGATGGTGATGGCGGCCACGTCCACCTCCACCACCTCGAAGGCAAACAGATAGATGGTCAGCAGCAGAATGGCCGTTACCCAGGCGATTTCCACGCTGGGGACGATGCTGCTGAGGCCGAATGCGACGGCGGCGAACACCGCTGCGGCAATTGCTTTTTTCTTCGATGTCTTAGACTCCGGTTCGACAGTGTCTTCCTGCTCGGCCGGGTCTGCATGGGATGGAATGGTGGACATGGTAGTGCTGTTCTCCTTTTTGTTCTGTTAAACCGGGTTGTTACGGATTCGGTGCTCCGGCGGCGATGACGACCAGCGGTATGTGAGATGGCCAAAGGGCCTTTTTCACTGTTCCGGTCAACAGCTCCGTTGCCGGGAATCCGGTTTCGTCGGCGACCAGAAAAAGCGGCTGGGTATTGGTTCGCAGATATCCCGCCAGGGCGGTGAGAGGCTCTCCTTCGAGTGCCAGGCTGCGCCAGCGGATCCCATGCGCCTGCAGCTCTGCGCTCCGGCCCGGGTCCATCTCATAGATGAAACCTTTGAGCGAGATGACGTCGAGGGCCGCCTCCAGCTGACAACAGCACTGCAGCGCATAATCGAAGGCGCGGCGGGATCCGGTTGCGCCAGTGGCCAGGGCAAGCCGACGCCCGCCCACGTGCGACCGGTCAACGGTCGCAGCGGCCGGTGAACGCTTGCGCGAATCGAGCACTTTTCTCTTCTGTCGAGGCGAGAGGAATTCCCCCGCGTCGGAGCAGGCCATTGCCTCCAATGCGCGCCGAAGGTCTTCCGTAATCCGTTTCATAGCGTGAAAGTCGTGGAGTAAGCCCTGTGTAGTGCACTCCTCGTGCCAACCTGCTTCCTGTTCTAAGTCGTTGAGTTGTTTGAAAGGTGCGGAGCCGGGAATGGCGTTTGTGTTGCGATTCGCAACAGCTGTAGGAAGCATTGGCTGCATCACGCCCCACTTGCCTTGGATAAATGGTGGGTGTTACAAATAGCAACACCCTGTTTCACACTGAAACGTATATGGCCAGCCTGCAAGGCAAGATTCGTCTGGGTTCCTATGCCCTCGCTACGGTAGTAGCGGCGCTCTCCGCCGTGGTCTATCTCGACCTGCGTTTCCTTGAAGACCAGGTGGAGAGTGGGGTAGCCGTGTCGCGCTTCAGCGAACACGTATTGGAGATGCGGCGTTTCGAGAAAAACTATCTGCTCTACCACAGCAATGATGACCTTTCGGCCGCGTTCGAGCACAACGGGGCTGCCGGCGAGATCCTGGTGACCCACGACGAGCTGTTTGCCGGGCTCGCACCGCAGGAGGAGCTGGTGACGCTGGATCGTCGCCTGGAACGCTACCGGGCCCTGCTCGAGATCTATTCCGACAATCGGGATGGTCAGCCGGTACCGCCCATTCGTGAGGTGGGGCGGGACATTTCCATTGCCGCCGACGTCATCTCGGAGCGCGAACGTGCGACGGTGCTGCAATACCTGCGCAACTCACGCATCGCTGTGGTGATCTCGGTTCTGGTGGTGGGGGCGGTCGGGGTCCTGATCGGACGGCTGCTGTCGCAGGCGGTAGTCCGGTCGCTACGCCAGTTGGAGTCGAATCTGGAGCCGATCGCCCGGGGCCGTTTCCGGGCCCTCACCGCCCACTCGGATGATCGCGAGATCGTCTCTTTTACCCGGGCCTTCAACCGCATGCTGGGAGAACTGGAGGCGCGACGGCGTCAACTGTTGCACTCCGAGAAGCTCGCCTCGTTGGGGGTATTGGTCTCGGGGGTGGCGCATGAACTGAACAACCCGCTCTCGAATATCTCCTCTTCCTGCCAGTTGTTGCTGGAAGAGCAAAAGGACGGCGACCGGGAGCTGATGCAGGAGTGGCTGGAGCAGATCGACGAGCAGACACAACGGGCGCGCGGCATAGTGCTCGCGCTGCTCGATTTCTCCCGAAATCGCCCGTTTGCGACGGAGCCGGTGCTGCTGTCGCCGCTACTGGAGAAGGTCCTGCTGCTGCTGCATAAGGAGTTGAAGAATGTGGTGGTGGATACGGACGTCCCGCCAGAGTTCCTGATTCGGGTCGATTCGCAGCGCATGCAGCAGGTCTTCATTAACCTGATCAAGAACGCCACCGACGCCGGAGGTCCCGGCACCCGGGTGCGTGTCCGTGCCGAGTATCGCACCGGGCGGGAGGCGGCTCCGGCAGAGGATGCGTATGTCTTCGGCAATGATCTCTGCCCCGGCGGTGACGAAAAGGTGGCAATCATCCGGGTCGAGGACGATGGACCCGGTATCGAGGCGGCGATTCTTCCGAAGGTCTTTGACCCCTTCTTTACCACCCGGGAGACGGGCCACGGCATGGGGCTCGGGCTTTACATCGTCGAGGAAATTATCCGTGAACACGACGGCTGCATAGCGATACGTAGCCGAGAAGGAGTGGGTTGCACCTTCAGTATCCGATTACCGGCAGTGGAATCCAACCGATGAATCAGTCCGATATCTCTCTGTTGATTATCGACGACGAACCGATTGCGGTGAAGAATCTCGCCCACGTCTTCAAGAAGGCGGGCTACGCGATTACCACCCGGCAGAGCGGACCGGGTGGACTTCGGGCGATAGAGGAACGGCCCTTTGACATCGTGTTGACGGATCTGCGAATGGAGGAGGTGGATGGAATGGAGATTCTGCACCGCTGCAGGGAACTCCACCCCGACAGCGCGGTGATCGTCATCACCGGATATGCCACGCTCAGCTCTGCGGTCACTGCGCTGCGTGAGGGCGCCTTTCATTACATCGCCAAGCCCTTCCGCCTGGACGAGGTCCGGGAAGTGGTCCGGGGCGCTGTCGAAATGGTGCGTCTGCGGCATGAGAACAGGAACTTGCGGCGGCAGGTGGACAGCTACCAGGGCCAGGTCAAATTCATTACCCAGGACCAGGCGGTGCTAAGGGTGCTTGAGACCGCCCACCAGATCGCAGACAGCGGCTGCAGCGTCCTGGTTACCGGCGAAAGCGGGACCGGCAAGGAATTGCTGGCGCGCTACTTGCACGCCCACAGTCCCCGTGTCGAAGCACCGTTTGTGGCGGTCAACTGCGGCGCTTTTCAGGAGGAGTTGCTGGCGAACGAACTGTTCGGTCACGAGAAGGGGGCGTTTACCGGAGCGGACACGGTCAAGCGGGGTCTGATCGAGACGGCCGAGGGCGGTACCCTGTTGCTGGATGAAATTGCCGAGATGACCCCCTCGATGCAGGTGAAGCTGTTGCGGGTGATCCAGGAGCGGGAACTGCTTCGCCTGGGTGGGGTTCGCCCGATCAAGACCGATGTTCGTTACATTGCGGCCACCAACCGCGATCTGGAGGCGGCCGTGGCAGAAGGCAGCTTTCGCCAGGATCTGTATTACCGGTTGAATGTGGTCCGGTTGCAGTTGCCGGCGCTGGCGCATCGTTCCGGTGATGTGCCGCTGTTGGCTTACCACTTTCTCAAAAAACATGCCGCGATCGCCGAAAAATCCGTGCGAGACATTACGCCGGAGGCGATGACCTTACTGACCGGTTACGGCTATCCCGGTAACATTCGGGAGCTTGAAAATGCGATCGAATTTGGCGTTGCCATGACCAACGGCGACGAACTGAGGGCGGACCACCTGCCGGGGAACCTGCGGGAAACCCATGCCGCTTTTTTCCGGACGCCTTCGGCTCCCCCTCTGACCCTGGAGGAGCGGGAAGCACAGTACATCCGACTGGTGCTTGAAAAAACCGTTGGCAATCGGACCCAGGCCGCCCGGATCCTCGGAATCGATAGGGTTTCCCTGTGGCGCAAGATCAAGCGTCACGGGATTAATGCGGATGAGTCTTGAGTACCGCACCCTCTGATCGATCAAGAGCTCGGGGGCTGCGCTTGGCGGTTGTTGTCCTTATGAAGCCGCTTCGCTCGCCGACTTCGGGTCGTCACGCATCACCAGCGTATCGAGCACCGGATTGATCTCATCCGCCGGCATTCCCGCCCGACTGGCATGTTCCCGAATCGCTTCCTCATCCACGGCTTGATAGATACAGATGGTGCCCAATCTGCCGTTTTCTTCTTTGACCACGTAGGACCGTATCCAGCGGATACGGCCCGTCATCTCCTCTCCGACTTCCGATGAACGCTTTCCCACCTGCTTCATCTCGTTCGGGTCCGAAGAGACGTTTCGGCGGCGAATCGCATAAAGTTGCATGCCCATAGCGGTGCTCCTTTTCGTGAACTTCCTGCCATGAGACTAGAAAACTCGAAGGGATTTTCCTCTGGTAGTTTTCCGGAGGATGAACGGAGCCAGTGCCAGGGACCATCCTTCAAAATGGCCCTGAACCCAACAGAATCCATGTTGGATTAATAGATAAGTCCCCTATATTTGCTAGTAATTCCATTTATCAGCGCTCGATGCCGGGAGCTACGTGAAAAGCCGTATAGCCAACGCTTGGCAGGAGCTTCGGGCCAGCTTCTGGTTCGTGCCGGTACTGATGGCGCTGCTTGCCGCCTTGCTCTCGTTGGTGACCCTGACGCTCGATGCAGCGCCCGGCTTGTTGCCACAGGAAACCAGCTGGTTCTGGTCGGGGGAGCCCCAGGGCGCACGTGACATGCTCACCACCATTGCCGCCTCCATGATTACGGTCGCAGGGATGGTGTTCTCGATTACCGTGGTTGCACTTACGCTGGCGGCCAACCAGTTCGGGCCGCGGCTGTTACGTAATTTCATGCGTGACCCGGGCAATCAGGTCGTTCTCGGCACCTTCATCGCCACTTTCCTTTACTGCCTGCTGGTGCTTCGCGCGGTTGGTGGAGCCAACGACACGGTCTTTATTCCGCACTTCTCGGTGACCGTGGCGGTTGCCCTTGCCGTCGCAAGTCTCGCTGTTCTCATCTACTTCATCCACCACGTATCGATGTCACTGCAAGTGGAAAACCTCGCCTCCGGTATAGCCACCGAGCTTGCCGAGGGGATCGATAACCTGTTCCCCGAGAGACTGGGAACAGCTCTTGAACCGGACACGCATAGCGAATTTTCGGTCCCGGAGGCTGCTGGCGATGAGCTGAAGGCGGTAGTAACAAGGCATAGCGGCTATCTGCAGGCGATCGAAAATGAAAATCTGATGGCGACCGCCGAACGATACGATCTCATCCTCTGTGTGCACTGTACACCGGGGGACTTCGCCAGGGACGGCACTGTGCTGCTGGCCGCCTGGCCGGCCGAACGCTGTAGCGAGGAGGTGGCCGAGGCGATCGCCGCGATGTTCATCATCGGACGGCAGCGCACACCGACCCAGGACGTGAAGTATCCGATGCAACAGCTGGTGTCTATCGCCGTGCGGGCGCTTTCGCCGGGCATCAACGACCCGTTGACGGCGGTTACCTGCATCGATTGGATTGGAAACGGCCTGGGGCGGTTGGCCGAAAGGAAAATCCCTTCTCCCTTTCGCCTCGATCAAACAGGCAGGCTAAGGGTTATCGCCCCCGCCCTGAGCTTTGCCGAACTGGCTGACGTCGCCTTCAACCAGATCCGGCAACTGGGTGCCGGGCATCTGTCGGTCATGCTGCGTCTGCTGGAGAGTATCGAAACCAACGGCCGACGCGTCCGTCGCCCGGAGGACGGCGCGGCCTTGGCCCATCATGCCGGATGGATTGCGGAACAGACCCGACGGGCCGGTCACCAGGAGCGTGATCTGCAAACCGTCGAAACGCTCTACGCCCACGTGGTCCGTACCTTGGCGGATGGAGGAGGCGAGGGAGAAGATTCCGGATCGACCGTCTCGGAACGGGCGTAGTCCCCAGCCTGACCGGTGGCACCGGGAGGGCAACCGGCTACTTTGAAGCGAGCGGTGTCACTCCTTGATAGCGGGTCGTCGGCAAATCTTCACTTCCTACATCCCTGTAGGTCGTATTCACAGCGTACCTGCTATCAAGGACTTAGTTTGCTCGCCGGCATCAAAAATGGGAATATGCATTTACCTTGGGCAGTGACCGGATGTGAAAGAACCGGCCGTCTATTTTCCGTATACTGGTTTCATCTCAATCCGTACTAAAGGAGAGGCGCAATGGAAGATTTCGGTACTGGCACGGCTGCGGTCGGGGGCAGTGTGTGGCCTTATGTGGTGAGTTTCGCCGGTGCCATTATTCTGTTGGTGGTCGGGGTCGTGCTCATTAAATGGGTGTCCAAAATGCTGCCGGGAGCCTTGATGCGGTTTGAGTGGATGGATGACACCTTGCGTCCGGTATTCGCCGCCGCGATCGGTTATACCCTGTATGTTTTCCTCGGCATCATGGTGCTGGCGCAATTCGGGATCCAAACGGCCTCGCTGATTGCCGTTTTGGGTGCCGCTGGCCTGGCCATCGGTCTGGCCTTGCAGGGCACATTGTCGAACATCGCCGCCGGAATGATGTTGTTGATCCTACGGCCTATCAGGGTGGGCGAGTATATCGATGCCGAGGGACTTGCGGGCACCGTCCTGGAGATCGGCCTGTTCACCACCGAGTTGAAGACCTTTGACGGGGTTTATCGATCGGTACCGAATTCCAATATCTGGAATCGCTCCATTCTCAACTACTCGCGCAACCCGACCCGGCGCATCGATGTGGCTATTGGCATCGCCTATGAAGATGACCTGGAAAAAGCGATGGCTGTTTTGCTCGATCTACTGAAGAGCGACCCGCGGATCCTGACCGACGCGCCGGCCGAAACCATGATCAATGCGCTGGCCGACAGCTCGGTCAACGTCAATATGCGCTGCTGGGTCGATAAGGATGATTACTGGGCGGTATTCTTCTTCCTCCACCGAGAGGGAAAGAAGGCACTGGAGGTCAACGGCTTCACGATTCCTTTCCCGCAGCGGACGGTACACATTAGCGCTGACAAAGCCGGCGCCCCGGCTGCACCGACGGCTGCCAGGAAGGCGCCGGCCAGGCGCCGAACCACCGCGGCTGCTAAAAAGGGCTGAATCGCGCCTGCGATCCCGGGAAACCGGTAATACCCGACTGCCTGCCCCTGTTTAGGGGTGATGGGAAAGGGCTGCCGTATGGGCTTCTTATTCGGCAACGGAGCCCCCTGGCACGATCTATCCTGTGACTGAAGGGATCGGGCAGGAGGAACAGGGCAACCGCATACTTCAAAGCGAGCGGTGTAAGTCCTTGATAGCAGGTCGTCGGCAGCAGGGATGCTGCCGTCGAGCGTACACGGATGTATTCACAGCGTACCTGCTATCAAGGACTTATATCGCTTGCAGGCATCAAAAATGTGAGTATGCGTTTACCCTGGCAGGAGGAACAGGATGCGCGCTTCAATGAGGGGCAGACTGATCGCGATCGGTTTCTGGTTGACCGGCATCGCTCCGGCGGCAGCGCTGGTTCTTGAAGAGCAGGGCCGTCCCCCTATCGGTGTCAGTTGCGTCCAGCTGGTCGAGCGTGACGAAGGATTCGAATTGCGCGCTGAATGGATCCACCACCATCCGGCCTATGCCAACGCCCGCGTGCCGGTTCACATCGATATCCTTGATGCTGGTGGAGCAGTACTGGAGCGCCATGAGGCAATCTACACGCCACGCCGCATTCTTCACCACAGTCCCAACCGCCAACGACTTACCTTCCGCCTGCCCTTGCAGAGCCGCTCGTCGGAGATAGCGCGCGTGCGCATCCATTACACATCGGCTAAGCAATGACCGGGAACGGGGGCTGGAATTTCAGCTTTCGGGGAGTGGTTGCAGTTTTTCCGTGTTGAATGTGTGCTGTCGATTTTTGGGCAAAATCACGGTAAAGAATGCACCGCCATCGGGACGGTTCCGAACGATCATGTGCCCGGACATGGATTGGACATGATGATTGACGGTGGCCAGTCCGATTCCCGAACCGCTGGGCTTCGTGGTAAAAAAAGGCTCGAAGATCCGCTCTTTGTCATCATCGGAGATCCCCTCTCCCATATCGGCCATGGTAAGTACTACCTGCTCATCCCTCGTATGCAGTGTCAGCCAGATACAGGCGCCATGTGGTGAGGCATCGATCGCGTTGAGCAGCAGGTTCTTGATGATGCTGCGCAGTGCCTCTTCGTTGTAGTACAGAGGGGCGGGTTCGAGTTGTGTCTTGATGGTGAGTTGTTTTTCCTGTACCTGACAGTCGTGCAGGGCGAGAAGCTCCATGGCGATGCGATCCATGCGTACTGAAAAGTCCGATATGGCCGCATCGGTACGTGCAAAGTTGAGATATTTGGTGACCAACGCATCAACCTGTTTGATGGATTGTTCCATGATGGCGATGTCCTGTTCAGTGTGATGATTGATGCGATAGAGCAGTCGTATCGGTGAAATGGTGTTCTTGATCTCATGCGCGAAGTTGGCACTGAGTTTCCCTAGCGCAGAGAAGGTGTTGGCGTAGTGTATCTGTCGCTCCAGCGCCTTTACCGTCTCGATGTTCTGGATCGCAACGATGTCGTAGCTGGATAGGGTGGAGAGGGTAATAAGGGCGGGAAACTTTCTCCCATTCACCAATATGACGCCCTCACCCGTCAACCATCCCGATGAGGTGTCCCCATGGGGCTGCAGCGTTGGTGTCTGCTTGAAAAGGCTTTGCCAGCGGATACCCAGCAACTGATGAAGTTGATAGCCCAGTTGCTCGTGCTGTGCATTGGCGTAGATGATCGTGCCATCGGCTTCCACGACCAGGACGATATCCGGTACCGTGCTCAACACGGAATTATAGAACTCCTGTGCAAAGCGCGTGTTTTCCAATGAGTCGGCCAGGCCATGGAAGGCATGTCTCAGTTCACTGGCCAGCGTTTGTATCTCGTCTTTTTCCGAAAATCGCACTTCATCCACGTCCCCGGGGTGACCACGTGCCGCCTTCTGAACTTCATGAAAAATGCGATTAAAGCGTCGGGTGATATGGCGTGAAAAAAAACAGGCGAACCCGACGCTGATAGTCAGTACGAGAAAATTGCCCAGGTAAACGAGTTTTTTCAGTGGTGCCAAACTCGAAGCGATGGCTGCACCGTTGACTTCCATATACAGGGTTCCAAGGGAGCCGGAAACGCCACTTATCTGGTGTGAGATATCCGCGTGCAACGCTTCCGTGGATTTGCTCAGCACGGGGTAGGTGCCGGGATCCGAGTGCGCCAGCATGTATCCGTCCTTGTCCATGATCCAGGCCGAGTCAACAATGTGACTTGATGATAAACCTTGCACAATTCGAAAAAGCGACCAGTAGTCCCGGCGAGTGACATGGGAGAGGAGTTGCTCATCCTTGTTAAGCAGCAATTTCTTCATGTCCGTCCAGATGCTTTCTCTGACAACGTCCTGGCCATACATGAAAAAAAGCACCGTGGTCGCCATGGATGACAAGGCAACGACAAACACGATAACGAGAATAAGTTTATGCCCGAGCCGCAGGGACCGGGAGCTACCTGGCTTTATTTTCATGGGCTGCTGACGTATCAAGGATATCTTTTATCGAGGTGTAATGATCCCGATCGACCGATTCGAAATGACGTATGGCGAGCCGATTCAGAATGGCGCGCCCTTCGTCGTCATCGTGCATCGATAGCAGGATAAGCCGCATCGCGCTGAGGACATCTTTCTGAAGACCGGGAGAGGCGACAATGGGTGGGGCAGGATAGGGACCGAACCGTTTCAAGACGCGAAGTCTCTCCAATAGACCGCTGGCCCTGGACTCCAGTTGATGGAATACCAGACTGCTGATGCTGCCTCCGTCGACGAAACCACCGGTCACCGCCTTGATGGTATTGTCATGATCATCCGTGTAGATGAGTGGGCGAAAAAAACGGTTTGCCAACTGCCCGTTGAGTGCCATTTCATAGGAGGGTGCCAGTGCGCCGGAAAATGATTGCAGGTTTGAAAATGCAAAAGGCCTGCCTTGCAGGTCAGCCAGCCCCGTGAAGTCACGATCGCTGCGCACGATAATATAGGAATAGTAGAACGGACCTTCCTTTCGACTGGGCACCGCCACAATCGGCATCGGTCTTTCAGTGGCAAACCCCGCCGGGTCAATCCAGGCCAAATCCACTGCGCCACTGAGGACCAGGCGATTCATTTCATCCTGCGAGCTGGTGAACACCGGCCAGATATCCCTGTCCAGGCGTTGGGAAATGTAACCCAGCAGTTGAGTGATAGTGTCGATGTCCGAGCGCGATACTACCGCGGTAAAACCAAAACGTACGCTGTTGTCCGATAGATGCAAGGCTGGCGCTGTGGTTGATAGTACCAAGAAGAGCCATGCGCCAAGGCAGCGTATGAGTATTCGCATACTTCCCCCCTTTCTCCATCAACGGTTATACACCGATCTGAAACCGCGGCAAACGGTCAAAAACCGACCCCTTGCAATCAACTCTTGATAGGCCTTGACCGCTTTTAGTCTCTCTTTTTTATCAAATACCCAACAAATTCCTTGACTTGGCGGTTTAAAAGAACATGGCCCGGAACTTGCGATGGTCTCTGTTAGCGACGCTAACCAATTATCGTGAGGATTCGAGACGTGGGCTTTATCAAGGCATTCATCTCAAAACTTGGCAGACCCAGCCGCCGCTTCGCCGTTGGCACGCTGGTGGCGGTGGGCCTGGTGGCAGGCGTACTGGCTACTTCTGCCTTTACCGTCGCCGTGGACTCAACCAACACCACGGAATTCTGTATCTCCTGTCACAGCATGAAGGATGTCCCCTATCAGGAATATACCGCGAGCGGTCACCTCAAGAATCGCAGTGGTGTCTCTGCAGGTTGCCCGGACTGTCATGTGCCCAAGTCCTTCTGGCCAAAGATGCGCGCCAAGGTTATGGCGGCCAAGGACGTTTGGCACGAGATGCTGGGGACGATAGACAGCGAGGAAAAGTTCAAAGAGAGACGACTGCAAATGGCGGAGCGGGTATGGCACAGCATGAAGCAGTCTGACTCCGCCACCTGTCGGAGTTGCCATGCCTGGGGTTCGATGAATTACGAGGTTCAGGCCTTGCGCGCGCGCCGGCAGCACCAGGAGGCGCAGGAACAAGGTGAGACGTGCATCGATTGCCACAAGGGCATTACGCACACAGAACCTGTGCCCGAGTCTGACGAAACAGAAAACGCAGATTTCGACTTGGCATTCTAGTTCCAAATACCAGCGACTGGCAGGAGAAGACCCATGCTGAAAAATCGAGTTACAAAGAAAGAAACCTTGCATTCACCTTTGACGCTTCGGCCGGCAATGCTCGCCGCTGCCCTGCTCGTGGCGCCGGTGTATGTCAGTGCCGAAGCCGTTGACTGGGACGGTGTGGAAGGAAACGAGGTCACACTGTTCTACCCCGGGCAGGCCTCCTGGGAGTGGGCACTGACACAAAGCGATCACAGCGGTAACGAGCGTTTCCGCCAGGGACGTAATTGTTCCTACTGTCATAAAGGCGAAGAGGGGGATATCGGCAAGCTCATCGTAGCCGGGGAGAAACTTGAACCGACGCCGATTGATGGCAAGCCGGGCAGTGTGAAACTGGACGTGAAGATGGTCAACGACGGCGAACGCCTCCATGTGCGCCTCGCGTGGCCGGACACCGGTTACAAGCCTGTTGAGCCAATGGACAAGGACAATGCCCTGCGCGTCACCATGATGCTCGATAACGGTGGTGTCGGGGAGGCCACCAGAGCCGGCTGTTGGGGTACCTGTCACGATGACGCCAACCGCATGGCGAGCGCCAACGGTGAAGAGCGTGTCAAGTATCTTTCTGCCTCACGCAACAAGATGTCGCGAAGCGGCGGCGGTGACAACGTCAAGACCGATGACGAAATCGCCAAGCTGCTGGCCGGCAATCACTTCATGGAGTACTGGCAGGCCCGTGTGGGTGTCGATGGCGAAGCCAAATCCGTGCATGGCTACATCCTCGATGAACGCCACGAGACGTTTGACAGCAAAGTCGATGTCGACGTCAGCCGGGAGGAGGATCGCTGGGTAGTTGTACTGAGCCGTGACCTGACGGCACCCGGTGACGGTTACAAAACCCTCAGCGAGGCCAAAAAGCTGATGGTGGGTTTCGCCCTGCACGATGGCCATGCAACGGGCCGCGCTCACTACGTCTCACTGGACCACAGCGTATCACTGAATGGCGGCGACGCTGATCTGCAGGCCAGCAAGAGGTAGACCAATCATGAACGCCACCAGACAGCGATCCCTTTGCAGTGCTTTCCTCGTGGCCTTACTGCTCCTGCTGATCTCCGCAGGCGGCGTGCTGGCGCGCGACATGGAGAGCTGCACCCGTTGTCACGATGAGACGTGGGAGTCTCCGGTACTGAACATCCTGCAAACGCCGCATGCCGTCATGGCCGACGAGCGTACCCCTTTCGCGCCCAATGCCTGTGAGGGGTGTCATGGTGATGGTGGCGAGCACATGAAGGCGCCTGCCGACGACGAGGAAAGGACACCTCCGCCGGTAACCTTTGGTGAGGAACACACCAGTGTGGCGAAGCAGAACGAGACCTGCCTTGGCTGTCATGACAGTGGGGCGCGGATGCACTGGCGCGGGAGTATGCATAACTTCGAAGAGTTGGCCTGCGTCTCCTGTCACACGGTGCATGTTCCTCGCGACCCGATCCTCGACGAGCGGAAGCAGACCGAGGTGTGCACCAGCTGCCATGCGCGTCAGAAGAGTGAGGCCCTTCGGCCATCGGCACACCCTGTGCAGGATGGGGCCATGTCGTGCAGTGATTGTCACAATCCCCATGGCACATTGAATGAATCGCTGCTGCGTCGCAGCAACGTCAATGAGACCTGCTACGACTGTCACGCGGAAAAACGGGGCCCGGTACTGTGGGAGCACGCCCCGGTGACAGAGGAGTGCACCACCTGCCATCAGCCACACGGTTCGATCCATCAGCCCATGCTGAAAGTACGCGGACCGCAGCTCTGCCAGCAGTGCCACCTCGGCACTCATTCCAGTGCCGCCTTTGGGGGTGACAGTCTCGATACCCCCTTCATGGCCGGCAAGAACTGTCTGAACTGCCACGTGCAGGTACATGGCAGCAATCATCCACAGGGCCAGAGACTGACGCGCTGACCTGCGCGAACGATGGAGGCGTGATATGCGATACAACAAACTCATGGCGGCGATGATTGCCACTGGCCTGTGTGCCGGTACGGCCCATGCATTTGATATGGACCTCGGCGAGACAGTCGAGCGGGACGAGGAAAAGTGGGCCGAGCTGACTGAAATCAGCAGTGAGGTTGAGGTCGGTCTTGGCTATGTCGATGAGATGGACGGCAATGCCTACCGCTTTGGTCACTTCACGGGCCTGGACGACAGCGGCGCCTACCTCATCCTGGATGCCGACCTGCGGCATCGTGATCCTCACGATAGTGATCGCGCACGCCACTGGTCACTGCGAGCCCGCAACCTCGGGTTGCGTTCCCGTCAGCTGGAAACCGAGTATGGCGAGCAGGGCCGCTACCGGATCTTCTTCGATTATACGGAGATTCCCACCCGCAAGGCCGATGATACCCTGACCCCGTTTCGGGAGACGGGCGGTAATCTGCGCCTTCCGGAGGAGGGTAGCCAGGCAACCATCGAGGAGCATCTGCGTCCGGTGGAGATCGGTCTGGACCGGCAGCAGGCGGAACTGGGGGGCGAGGTTCATCTGTCGTCCAGCTGGAGCCTGCGAAGCTCCTTCTCCCAGACAACCCGTGAAGGGACCGGGACCATCGGCCTGGGCAGTCACTGGGCGGTGGGAGAGTCGATTATCGCTCCGTTGCCGGTCGATGAGACCACCAAACGCTACGACATCGCCGCAGCCTGGCGAGGCGAGGACAGCCACCTGGCGTTCGGCTACCGTACTGTCCAGTTCAACAATGAGTACGACGTCCTGCGCTGGGATAATGCCCATGATGTCGACTGGGCAGGTGAGGGGGAGGAGAAAGCCCGGGCGCCAGACAACGAGCATCACGAGGTGTACGCCTCGGGTAACCACCGTCTCGGCGAACAGACCCATCTGTCGGCCAGTGCCAGTGTCGGACGCAGTCTGCAGGATGCGCGGTTCGTCGGCGTTGCCGCAATGTCGCGCGATTCCCTCGATGCGGCAGTGGACACCTCCAGCCTGGGGCTCCAGATTACCGGCAGGCCAACCGCCAAACTGCGCCTGACGTCGGGCTACCAGATGGATCGGCGCGACAACGATACCGGCCAGGTGGTGCGCGATAACACCCTGGTGATCGACCCTTCCTACAACTACACCCGCCACCGCTTCGACCTGGGGGGCAACTACCGCCTGGCTTCAGCCACCCGGCTCAATCTGGATTACCGGTATACCGACACCGAGCGTGATCCCGCCCACAGTGAGAGCTCCGAGGAAAACAGCGTGCGGGCGCGCCTTCGTACCGGTATCGGACCACGGCTGTCGGGTGGTCTGAGTCTGGGGCAGGAGAACCGCCGCGGCTCCACCTACACGCGGGAGACGGGGCCTGACGAATTGCGCAACTACGCCTGGGCAGACCGGGACCGTACTCGTGGGGGTGTATTCGCCCAGTACTTTCCTACCGAGATCCTGAGCCTGAGCCTGACCAGTGATCTGCTGCGCGATCGATACGATGAATCCGACCTGGGACTGACCGAGGCCGATCGTCACATCACCTCCCTCGACAGCTATCTGGCGATCAGTGCCTTGAGCAGTCTGCACGGTTTCGTCAGTTATGAAGAGTCGGACAGCACACAGGCCGGAGAGACCTGGGTCGGCGACCGTCGTGAACAGGTGCTGGCCGTGGGAGTGGGGGGCAAGACGCAGAGGATGAACGAGCAGCTTGAACTGGGCGGTGACTTCAGCTGGGTCGAATCACTGGCGGAGTTGGATGTGGACAGCGACGGACGCCTTCCGGACGTCACCACCCGTGTCAAGCGTATCGACCTTTACGCCGGCTACCAGGTCAACCGGGAGCTTGGTCTGCGCTTGCGCTACCGGTTCGAGGACTACGACTCGGACGACTGGTCGACCACAGGAAACATTGTCACCGCAGGAGGCAACATCATCACCCTGGGACAGGACGATACCGAATACCAGGCGCAGTCGATCGGACTTTCCCTTGCGTATCGTTTCTGACGACCAGGGGCAGTGAAGTGGTACAGGCGATTCTTCGCCGATGCCATACGAATCCAGAGGAGAGAGAGGACAACATGATGGTCAATAAAAAACCCGACTACGAACAGGGGCCTGAAACCGAAACCTTCAACTTTCAGCGGCGGCTGCCGCTGCTGGCCGCACTGATCGCGTCTACATTCCTCACCGCAGGCTGTCTGTCATCCGGGAGTTCCGATGACACGATTGCGGATCCGGTTGACGACCCGGTTGACGATCCGGTTGTCGAGAGCAGCTTCAAGGTCGACTTCATGGCGGGCGCCCCCACCGTGACCTGGGGTGAGGTCGAAACCATCACCGCCTTTCGTCCCGCGCAGGCGAGCTACGAGTACCTGGCTGATTCCGACACCCACACAGGGGCCGGCGCATTTGCAGGATTTGGTTCATGTGGTGATTGTCATGATACCAATGCCAACAACCCCTCGCAGGTGGGTGCCGAGCGTGACGAGGAGGAGCTGACCCCGTCGAAGGAAACGGTCCCCATTACGGTGCAGGCGGCCTACGATGCGGATAACTTCTATCTCAAGGCCTCCTGGGAGACGGAGCGCCCCGGTATCACCCATGACATCTGGAGGTACGACGGCGCAGCCTGGAATAAGGTCTCGGTCTACAACGAGCCGGGAAATGAGCCCGATGAGGCGGCCGGCGAACGTTTCAGTGCCGAGGACCGTTTTGCCGCCATGTTCATGCCCGCGTCCCAGGATGTTTCCGTGGGCGCCTCGTTCCATGAAGCCGGCTGCTTCGCCACTTGCCATGAAGACATGGACGACATGCCCGAATGGCCTGTGGATGAGCCGGCTACCGCAAAGTACTTGCTGAGTGGCACGTCCGCCAATGGTACCTACGACACCTCCAGCGAGAGCAATGCTGATGTACTGGCCGGCACTACGGCCAGCTTCCCGGATATGTGGCACTTCCGCGGCGCCCGCTCGGCGATCATCAACACGGTCACCGATGGTTACGTCATGGATAGTCGAGCCAACGACGACGGGAGCAATTTTTACGCTACGCAAGACCCTGATGAAGTTACAGGCGAACTGGAGTGGATGTACGATCCTGCCTGGATGGCCGACTTCATTGCGGAGCACGCCCCGGACTATGAGGGTGAAACGAACGTCAGTGCCATCTCCGACGATCTGTGGGAGGCCCTGGAGCAAAACGCCCCGACACTGGTCCTCGAAGGTCCCAACGCGAATGCCGTGGCGTTCGATGCCGCAGAGGTCAACGAAGGCGACATCATCCCGCGCCGCATACTGACGCCGCAAGACAACAGCCGAACCGACGTCAATGCCTATAGTGCATGGGAGGACGGCACCTGGACCGTGATCTTCGAACGTGCCCGCGACACTGGCAACCCTGATGATCATGTTTTGAATCCTGGTGCAGAGAGCTACAGCTTCGCATTCGCCGCCCATCAGGAAAACACCGTCCATCGCTGGCACCACGTGACCTTCCCCGTCACTCTGGGCATGGAAGGCAGCGGGGCCGATATCGAGGCCAAGCTAAACTAAAGGCTGCGTGAGAGGGAGGGTGTCCCCTCCCTCTTCCGGCAGCTTACAATCATTATTTCATTATCCTCCCTGTACCATTTTTGACCCGCCGCTCTGGCGGGTTTTTTTATGCAACAGACAAAAGACCACCACAGAGGGACACAGAGAACACTGAGGGAGGATTGCGTAAGTCGTGCCCCTCTATCCCGGTAATCGTTGTGCTTTCAGTGGCTGATTCTGGATGGCTGAAGGCCGACCTACAGCTGCGTGTTACTGTCGGTTGGAGATGGGGCGTGCCGTGCAGTGATGTGATGGATATACCCAATAGCCACAGGGACACGGAGGGACAGAGAAAACGAAAGGTTTTTTACTTTGTCTTCCCGGTGCCCTCTGTGGTTAACGTCTTGTAGTGAATAGTGCAGGCTCTGCTGGAGATTGTTCCTGGCTGTCAGAAATCCAGACCATGCTCCTTGAGGCGCACCTTGAGGGTATTGCGGGAGATGTTGAGCGCTTCGCACATGTAGGTCTTGTTGCCGTTGAGATCTCTGGCCAGGGCACTCAGCAGGGCAGCTTCAAAGATCCGTGCGAGTTCCGTTGCCGACCCGGTGCCCTCTTTTTCCAGATAGCGGTCTACGCACTCCTTGATGCCGGCATTGGCACTGGCCTGCTGGGCACTGTTGTAGGGCAGGGTGCTCAATACGCCGTTGCTGGCGCTGAGGGCAGCGCGAAATACGACGTTCTTCAACTCCCGGATGTTGCCCGGCCAGTGGTGAACCTGTGCGGCTTTGAGCACTTCAGCATCGATGCGATGTACGCGGCAGCCCAGTTCGCTATTGGCCTGGTGGATGAAGAGCTCGATCAGCGGTTTGATATCTTCTTTTCGCTCACGTACCGGCGGAATAGCGATGGTCAGTTGCGACAGGCGAAAATAGAGATCATCGCGGAAACTGCCATTCAACACCATTTCGTCCAGGTTGCGATTGGTCGCGCAGACCACCCGCACATCGGCCTGCTTCAGGCGTGTCTCACCGAGGCGGTAGAAGGTTTGGTCCTCGAGAAAGCGCAGCAGTTTAGCCTGAAAGGGTGGCGGAATGTCGCCGATTTCGTCGAGAAACAGGGTGCCTCCTTCTGCCGCCTCGATCTTGCCCGGTGTCTCCCGCGCCGCGCCGGTGAAGGCACCACGGGCATACCCGAAAAGCTCTGCCTCCAGCAGGGACTCGGGGATAGCGCTGCAGTTGATGGCCACCATGCGCTGCTTGGCCCGGTCCGAATACTGGTGGATGGCCTTGGCGATCACTTCTTTGCCGACGCCGGTTTCACCGGTTAACAGAACATTCAGGTTGTTCGACGAGGCCAGTCCGGCGGTCTTGCACACTTTCAGCATGCTGGCTGAGGTACCGATTACCGGCTGACCATCCACCGCCAGATTGAGGCTGTTGCCTTCGCTGGACGGAAAGGAACGTTTCACCGCATCGACCAGCTGTTCCACTTCGAACGGCTTCTGCAGTACATCGATGGCACCGTGGCGGGTGGCGGTAATAACGTTGTGGGGCGTGGCATGTGCAGTGATGATGATGACGGGTTGTTCATAGCCCTGCTCTCGCAGGGAGATTAGCATGTCCAGCCCTGAGGCCTTTCCCAGGTTGATATCCACAATCAGCAGGTCGGTGGCCTCTACTTCCGGTTCAATGCTGGCTGTGGGCTCGGTGATGGTGCTGACAAGATAGCCCTCCTGCTCCAGAGTACGCCGCAGGGCATAGATCAGTTCGATGTTATCGTCAATCACCAGGATCCGCTGTTTCATATTACTCACTCTGCCCCCTCCAATGAATTGGCTCGATACCTGGGATCCGAGCATGAGACCATGCGCTGCCTCTCGCGTGGGCGGTGTGTTCAACTTTCGTTTGTTTCAGGCTTGGCCTAGGAGCCTGTCCGCGAATAGGCCGACCTACTCGGCTCGGGCATCCTGCTTCGCTCTACCGAGTGCTTCCCTGCACTCGTCGGCTTGGGCATCCTCGAGAATAGGTTCCAGACCTTCTCTACTACCGCCATCCATGGCGGCATGCGTCGCTCTGACGACTGCATCCATGCAGTCGTATTCGCCTCAAATGACCGAAATCTAACTCAATCCGTCTCGCCCTGTGACGGCCGCTATTCTCGGACAGGCTCCTGGATCAATCTGGAAGCAATAAAGGCGCCAACAATCTGTACGGTACGGAAAGCGTTCTTGTGAGTTACTTATCCTGACGCGGCAACCCATTGATCATGAGGGGTGATTGGCACTTGCCGCTAGCTGATCCAGGCAACGAAGGCTAATCGCGGAAGGCTATGCCGACCCGCCATGGGGATGGGAGGAGGGAAGCGCGCTTCGAAGCTCCCCTGCAAGAGTGCAGAATTTGGAAGGCGCCTGTCAAAAAATGACCACATACAGGCAGTGAGTCCGGGAAATTTTCGCAGTTTACCGGTACTATTTCCGCTCACATTTTTTAACCAGAAACAAATGCAATCATGATAAAAATAGCCCTCACCGCCATGCTGCTACTGTTGGCAGGTACAGCGACATACGCCGACTCGCTAGATCTCAACTTCCATGACGATGCTGTTCGAGTGGTCTATGGCTCGCCTATTGGAGACGAGGCTCGGGGAATGGATGGGGAACTCGGCGTTCTCTATACAGAGAACTCGGAGAACTCCGACCTCCTCGCGCATGCAGGCTTTCTGGTCTCCGGTCAGAGCCGGAATGGCCATCAGACTTTTCGTATCGGACTGGGCTCCCGGCTGATCCTGGCCGACATGGATTCCCACGAGGCGGGGGCATTCGCATTCGGTGGCAGGATGCGCTTCTCGCCCCTCACGCGTGTCGGGCTCGGCGCCGACATCTGGTACGCACCGGATATCACCACCTTCATGGATGGTGAACGGATGCACGAGTACGCGCTTCGTGTCGATTACCAGCTGCTCCCCCACGCGTTTGTCTACGCCGGATACCGACATGTCGAAATTCGTCTCGAAAACTCGTTCGACTATGAGCTGGACAGTCATTCCCACATCGGCATGCAATTCTTTTTCTGACGTGCTTGCGCGGCCGAGGCCCGAGCCGCCTGGTGCTCATGAAATGGGTGTCCATGAGGGAGTGTTGCGCCTCCTAACTACATTCAGGAGCGCAATTTCGAGAGGATCTTCACGGCAAACGTGGAGGGATACGTGGTGTACTGTAATGCGCTGCCGCCGAGGTCGACCTCAGCGGGCATATGGTTCGGCACACTGATAACAAGGAAAATGCTTCATGACCATTCACCTTCAGCTTCTTCCCGTTTTGGCGCTTGTCGCTGGCATCCTCAGTCTGGTTGTCCCGCGCCTGTTCAGATTCGTCGTCGCAGCCTACCTGATTGCCGTCGGGCTGATTGGGCTGATCCGCTAAGAGCCTGCAGGATTCGTCACGCTATTGTTATATCTTGAAGGCCAAGAATGTATCTGCCGGCGTGTCCTGCCATACCTTCGCCGATGGGAACCATCGCGAGGGATTTTGCATCGTTGATTAATAAGGGTGTATAACATTTATCTCTCGAAGGGAAAATATAAGGAGAAGGTCCGATGTTTGGCCTGTTTAAAGGAAAAGCGAAAGACAATGACACCACCTTAGCTGGTAGGCAGGAGTATGCACCGGCACCCGGAACCCAGATCCGTTACGATCCGGCGCTGGTAAACAGTCTCGAGCAGGACCATCAGAAACTGTTGAGGATCTACACTGCGATCAAGGAGGCGTTTGATGCTGGCGATTATGAGACCGTATCGGCGCGCCTGAACGAGTTTCGCGCCGTATTGCAGGGCCATCTATTGACTGAAAACGTCCGGCTCTATATCTACCTCGACCGCCAACTCGCCGGTGATGACACCAATTCCGACCTGATCCATGGTTTCCGCCGGGAAATGGACGGCATCGGAAAAGACGTAATGAACTTTCTCAAAAAGTACGAGACCATCGGTGTCGATATCGACATTGCCACGGCTTTCATCCGAGACTTCGAGGCAATCGGCAAGGTGCTGGTGGATCGGATCGAACGGGAGGAGGCAACCCTCTACCCGCTCTACCTCCCTACCTATTGAAGCGATCCGCCTGGAATCGTTAGCAGACATCTCGATGGCCGATTATCGGAGTTCAAGGCGGCGCACTGTTTGTGCCTCTCGCGTAGGCGAGCAGGCGAATTGAATCGTAGCTACTCACCCCCTCCGTCATTCCCTGTCACCCCCGCCTACGCGGAGGTGACAGGGGATGACGGACTTCCTGGGCCGTGCGCGATCACCCGGGCGAGCAGTTACATCGAATCTTTGGCGAAGAGACCCGCCAGACCGTAGTACGCCAAAAAATGGCCGACATTAATCCCGTTTTTTCTTTGTGCACCAGGCGTAGTGCCGTAACTGGCGCTGTTCCGGTTGCTGCGGTGATGGCGGGATGATTTGGAGGTGCAGTCCTCTACCGGCGCCAATATCTTCAAAGTCCGGTACATGCACGGAAGCGGCGGACATGGATGCGGCGGCAATAACGGCCTGACTGACATGGATTACTGGTGAGAATGAACCTGTCGGCATGATCTTTTTGTCTGTACCAACAAACTTGCTCAGCAGGCTAAAAGGGGACGTGCAGAGCGAGATAACCCCCACCGGGCAGCAATGAGAGATCGACCATTGTCTTCTGCGAGAGAAAGGCATCGTGGAAGAAGATGGCGACGAAATTGCCGACGGCTGCGCTGGCCAGCTGATCGGATGGATAGTGGAGTCCCATCTCGATACGCCCCCAGGCACTGACGGTGGCAGCGGTATAGGCGCTGGCGTTAATGCTGATTGCCGACCAGCGTGGCATATCGATATTGGTGATGTTCCTGCGCGTAAGTGCTGCGGCGGCGAAGGGGCTTGCAGCATGGTGAGAGCCAAAGGAATCATTGCCGCTTCCATTTGGATATTCGCGGTCGACCTGCAGGTTCATTTGCTTCGTGACAAGGCGTGTTGTGAAAAGCGCCGTACTCTCCGTCAACACCCTTTCGCCCTTATTTCTCCATCCCTCGTCGACGGCCAGTGCGGTACCGTAGGTGAAGACGTAACTAAGACGCCTCAACGTGTCGGTGGTTCGTTCCGCACTGTCATTGGTCGAGAATAGCGGCCTGTGTTCCATTGCGTAGTCGGCAACCTCGGTATCGTAATCGCTGACACCGAAAAGGGCCGCACCGAGCAGCAGCGGCCAAGTGCCGTAATCGTAAAAGGCCGATTTTGCGGCGCGCAAGAAAGGGTTGGACTGGTTGGGCGGGCCATTAGCCGTTACGGTGTCATCGCGGCCAGGAGCCATGGCACAGCCGTTGCCGAGCAGCAGAGCAGCCAGGGCAAAACAGAAGAGAATAATCTGAACAGATCGCCTGTGATTTGGCATTATGGTTTGCATGTTGGCGACAAAGTCGGAAAGACTAACATGAAAAGTGACTCCATCAGATCGCCCTCGTCACAGGGTAAACGCATACTCACTTTTGATGTCGGCGAGCGATATAAGTCCTTGATAGCAGGTACGCTGTAAATACATCCGTGTACGCTCGACGGCAGCATCCCTGCTGCCGACGACCTGCTATCAAGGACTTACACCGCTCGCTTCAAAGTATGCGGTTGCCCTGGCCCTCGTCACCGCGAAAGCGACATTCGCTATCGAGAGCCGTTATCATTTTTGTACCGCGCTATCCGTTCAAGAATCTCCTTCCCATCCACCTTTGCGGCTTGTACTCAGTACCTTGAGATGATCAGTCCAACGCTAAATGGCGGGTGACGCCAACTCCTGTGCGCAAGGGTGGTGTTCTCTTTGGTTCTGCTAGTATGTAGATGCAGAATGGCTGCTGAATCAGGTTTGCGAGGGATGTTAAATGGCACGATTGGCTCATGCCTGGTTGGTCGGGTTAGGGCTCCTGTTGGGGGTGACGGCAGCGATGGCCGCCAACGAGTCGGGCGAAGCGCTCTATTTTGAGCATTGCGCGGTATGTCACCAGCCTGATGGCAAGGGCATTCCGGGGATCATTCCACCTGTGGCGGGCCACCCGCTTGTCAATAGTGATGACCCGGAGAAGGTACAGGTCTATCTAAGTCGGGTCATCTTCGGCTATCACGGTGGTCTGATAGTCGACCGCCAGGTGTATTCGGGCAGAATGCCGCCCATCGGCTATATAGGGCGTGTCAATGACAGCGAATTGCTCGATTTGATCAACTACACACGCACCGCGTGGGATAATGACGCCCGGCCGGTGACTTTCAAGGAGCTCGCCGCGGCGCGGCAGAAAGGGGAAGCGGAACGCTAAGTCTGCCTACTGCGGCAGCCGGACCACGATGCGTGCTCCGCCGTGGCTGGAGCGTTCAATGGCCAGTGTTCCCTCATAGGCCTCGACGATATCCCACACCATCGGCAGGCCGATGCCATGCCCGGGCGTGGCCTCGTCCAGGCGCATGCCGCGAGCCAGCACCTGTTCGGCACGGTTTACGTCGATGCCGGGGCCGTCATCCTCCACGGTCATGGTGAGCAGCGAATCGTGCTCGCTACCTCCATCCACCCGTAGCCAGATCCCTCGCCGGGCCCACTTCCAGGCGTTATCCAGCAGGTTTCCCAGCAGCTCCATCAGATCGCCCTCGTCACCGCGAAAGCGACACTCGCTATCGAGTTGTTTTTCCACCTCGATAGCCTTGTCGCGATAGACCTTCTGGAGACTGGCCAGCAGCCGTTCGGCCAGCGGCGCCACGGCAACGGGTGTCGCCAGTGCCGAACGGCCGGCGGTGGCAGCGCGCTGCAGCTGATACTGGACGATGTTGTCCATGCTCGCGATCTGCTCGTCGATCACCGGTGAACGCTCATTTCCGCCCAGGCCGCGTAGTACCGCGAGCGGGGTCTTGAGGCTGTGGGCGAGGTCAGCCAAGGCGTTTTTGTGGCGTGATTGCTGCGCCCGTTCGTGGTGGAGCAGGGCGTTGATGTTGTCGGTGAGACGACGGATCTCCTTTGGGTAATCCCGCTGCAGGCTCCGCTGTTTCCCCGATTCGATAGCCCGCACCTCGCCGGCGACGGTACGCAGTGGCCGCAACCCCCAGACCAGCGCACCGGCCAGTGCCAGCAACAGCAGAAACGCCATTGCCCCCAACCAGCCCCAAAGGCTGTGGCGATAGCGAGTCATCTGCTGGTTAAAGGCGTCAGGGTCCTCCAGCACGCTGAAAGTCAACGGTATGCTGCCGACCTTGGCCTCCCATTCGATATTCAGCGTAGCGAGGAAATACTCTTCACCATTGCGAGACCGATGGGAGAACTGGTCGGCGCCCTTCACTGTGGCGGGCGGGGCGGGCAGCTCCAGTCCCAGGGCGGAAACGGAGTGCCACAATACCTCTCCCTCAGTCCGGTCGATCCGGGCATAGAGGCCGGAACCGGGCAGGTTGAGGCGCGGTTCACCCAGCCGCTCGGGCATTTGCAACTTCCCTTCGTTGTCTACCTCGGTGGCGGCCATGATCAGATAAAGCCGTGCCAAAAGCCGTTCACGCGTCGCCGAGCGGGCGCTGTCCTCGAAGGCGCGCTCCAGCGCCACGGCGGTGGCGGCGATAAAGACTGCCAGCACAACGGCGGCACTCAGGCTTACGCGGTTCGAGAGGGAGATCACGCCGGTTCCAGGTTGAAGCGGTAACCGCGCCCACGCAGGGTTTCAATGGGCTTTGTGCGGCTATCCGGGTCGATCTTGCGTCGCAGCCGGCCGATCAATACCTCAATCACATTGCTGTCGCGGTCATCGTCGTGGGGGTAAAGGTAGTCGGCCAGTTCCGCCTTGGGGATCACCTTGCCGTAGTGCCGTGCCAGGTACTCCAGCAGGCGGTATTCGTAGGCGGTCAGCTCCAACGGTGCAGTACCGAGGCTGACACTCTGGCCGCTGGTGTCCAGCCGCAGCGGACCGAAGGCCAGTTCGTCCCGACCGGAGCCGGTGGCGCGGCGCAGCAGCGCCTTGACGCGTGCCAGCAGCTCTTCCATGTGAAAGGGTTTGACGAGGTAGTCATCGGCCCCGGCCTCCAGGCCGGTGACCTTCTCCTCCCATTTTGCGCGGGCGGTGAGAATGAGGATGGGCAGGTCGTAGCCGCGGGCGCGCAGGGCGCGGATGATCTCCAGCCCCGGCATGCCGGGCAGGCCCAGGTCTACTACTGCGAGATCCACCGGGTACTCGCTGGCAAGGAACAGTCCCTCCTTGCCATCGCTGCTGGTGTCCACGGCATGGCCAGCTGCCTCCAGCCGCTGACGGATTTGCTCCAGCAGCGTCATCTCGTCCTCGATTACCAGGATGCGCATGGCAGTTTTATCTTCCGTTGGCCTCGATACGGACGATGCGCACTTTGCGGTCCGGGGTCAGCACCTTGATGCGGTGGACCTTGCGGCCCTTCTCGCGCACCGTTTCGGCGGAGAGGATGCGCCCCCCGGTCTCCCTGCGCACCTGTGCCGCTGCCTGGTCGAGCGCCATGCCCGAGGCCTGGGCCATGGTGAGGTTGCTCTGGTTATACCCGCTGGGCGCCGCCAGCGAGGTATGGGCGCCGAGGGCAAGGAACAGAAGCAGTGCGGCAGTGAGTCGTTTCATCGCAAGGTTTACCGGGTTTAACACAGGAAATGAGAATACGGTAGTGGCCGGGCCTTATCCAGCGGATGCGAATGGGCCGGGAGTCAGGCTCCCGGCGCCGTACGACTTATAACCGGAAGTCGTAATCGATATGCACTCGTACGCCATCGTCACGGCGGTGGCGGTAATCGCGGTGCTGTTTCACCGGACGGTAATCGCGGCGCTCGTAACGATGTTTGTGGTGCCCCTTCGTGTGACCGTAACCGCGGTGTTGTTTCACCTGGCGGTGGTCCCGGCCCTCCTGGCGGTGTTTGCGGTGGTGACTCCTGTAATCGTTATCGCGTTTGTTGTGTTTGGAACGATGCTTGGACGTGTGGCGCAGTGGAGCCCAGCGGCTGTCCACCTTGCGGCGCTCTACTTGGCCGCGGTCCATATCACCATGGCGCCCGGCGATCTTGACGACCTTCGCTGATGTCTCTTTGCCCATCTCGCGCGCCGAAGCGGTGGCGGGCAGGACCAGGGAGGTACTGAGAACGACGCCGATAGCAAGGGCGGAAATCCAGGTCTTGTTGTTCATGGTCAGTCTCCTTCTCAGGCTATGGGGTGTTTGCCCCGGTTGCCCTGTCAGAACAAAAGCACTCACGCTTGTCGTTCTTTCCAGGTTGACGTTCAGGTTATGCGAGGGAGCCTGAACGGCAGCTGAACGGAAACCGTGGACGGATTACAGTGCTGATGGGTACAGTAAAGGGGACCAGTTTGTTGAGCGTCGGCCATAGGGGTCGCGCCTTCGGTGTTCCGGAACATGGATGAACCGCGTTGGTCGTCAATATGGAATCACCGAGGAATCCAGAGGAAAAAATCATGGCCACCGACAACCAGGAACCCACCCGGGTCAAAACGACTTCGACATGGAGGATTGTGGGCCTGGTTCTCCTTACCGTGCTGCTCTCGGTGGGCATCACCCTGTGGCTGGTCGTTGCCGTACTCTTCCCCAGCGAATTCCAGCCGGTCACCCTTGACCAGGAAGAGGAGCGGGTCCTGGAGCAGAAGCTTCAACGCCTCGACCCCGCCACGAACACCACCCGCGACAGCCAGGCCCCGCTCCCCCCCGAACCCTATTCGGAGGAGGGTGCCAGCCGCGAGATTGTCCTGACGGAAAAGGAACTCAATGGCTTGCTGGCCAGAAACACCGATCTTGCCCATCGCCTCGCCATCGATCTGGCCGACGACCTCGCCACCGCCGAGTTGCTGGTGCCGCTCGACCCCGAATTCCCCCTTCTTGGCGGGAGAACCCTCAAGGTTACGGCCGGTATGGAGATGCGCTATGCCCGGGACCGCCCGGTGATTATCCTGAAGGGCGTCAGTGTCTGGGGCGTGCCCGTACCCAACGCCTGGCTCGGTAACATGAAGAACATCGACCTGGTGCAGGAATTCGGCACGGAGCGCGGATTCTGGCAGGCCTTTGCCGATGGGGTGGAGGAGATCGAGGTGGAAGAGGGGGAGTTGCGGATCGAGTTGAAGGAGTAGTCGTCGCTGATTGGCACCGCCGGCTGACGGCTCAGGTGGGCGTATTCAGCCGTCGCGACCCGTCTTCGACCGCGCCGGTGTTCAGGCGCTTTTTCGCCAGGGCCCGCCAGCCGGGCGCGAGGGCTTCAAGCCCGACCAGCGAGGCGAGGGCCTCCCGGTCGAGACCGTCATGGTGAAGCGTTCGCAGTATCCGCGCGAGTGTCCAATCGGGGTGCAGCCGCTCGATGAGGACCAGGCTGTCGTCCGGTCCTGCCTCTCCTTTCTCGAGTACCCGGTAGTACCAGCCGGTGCGCCCGCTATCCTGCACCCGCCGCGCCATGTCTGACAGGCCGAAGCGGACGTTGAGCTTCCAGCAGGGTTGCCTGGCCTGCGAGACCTGAAGCGTGGCATGGCCCAGGCGGAAGATATCACCCACACAGATGTTCTGCTCGTCCAGTCCCGAAGTGGAAAGATTCTCGCCAAATCCACCCGTTTCCATGCGCGGAGCCAGCTCGGGAAGCTCCATCTGCCAGGTGGCATAGTGCTCGGCGGGGTAGTGATGCACGGCCTTGTCGAGTCCACCGTGATGGCGCCGGTCCCCCTGTTCGTCACCCGCCAGCCCGAGCCGGGTGACCGGTATACGGGCACGGACGGGCTGCTTGCGGATGGCGCTTGGCTCACCCCGTGGGCCAAAGGATTCGGTGCGGCCGATACGCAGGCCGAGCAGGCGTACGGACGGCAGTACGGAACTTTCGTTTACCATTCGATCTGATCCAGCCAGTCCGAGAGCATCCTGCGCCCGGTCTTGCGCAGCCCCTCGCCGTGTGTTCGGCTCGCCTCCCGTAACGCCGGGATATCGATGCCGGCTGCGGAGAGCTCGTTGGTGTGCCCGATCAGCCACTGTTCGATGCGGCGGCTGTCGGCCTCTGCGTGGAACTGCAGGGCCAGGACATTGCGGCCATAGGAAAATGCCTGGTTGGGATAGGTGTCGGTGCCTGCCAGTAGCTGCGCGCCGGCCGGGCAGTCAAAGGTATCGCCATGCCAGTGCAGCACCGGTTGTGTCTCGAGTACCGCCAGGCAGGAGTCCTTTCCCGCTTCCGTCAGTTGCACACTCCCCCAGCCGATCTCCTTGCTGCCGCCGGGATATACCCGCGCTCCCAGTGCACGGACGATGAGCTGTGCACCGAGGCAGACCCCGAGCGTCGGACGCCCCGCGGCCAGGCGCTTCTTTAACAGCTGCAGCTCCTGTTTCAAAAAAGGATAGCGTTCGGTTTCATTGACCCCGATGGGGCCGCCCAACACCACGGCGAGATCGGCCTCTTCCAGTGCGGCCAGATCGTCGACTCCCGCATCCATGGTGAAAGAGGCAAACCCGCGGGCGGCCAAGACCTCCGCAAAGAGACCCGGATCCTCGAAGGCCATGTGGCGGACGACCGCCACCTGCGGCGGTCCAGAAGATGCGTTCATCCCGGCGTGCTCCATGTCGAGTGGGGAATGTAAGAATGATATCCTATAGGACACGTTGTGTCATACACTGCGCTCGACGGCAGCATCCCTCGACAAGTGTGCTCCGGCACTGTCTAACACCGCCATCCCTGGCGGCGTGCTGCCGACGACCTGCTGTCAAAGACTTACACCGCTCGCTTCAAAGTAGGCGGTTGCCCTGGATTGGATATGAAGCCAAAGACAAAACACCTTGTCCATAGCACTCCCGAGGCAGGGCAGCTCGCTGCCCGACTGGCGGGTCTGAGGGGCGCGTCCGGGATGAGCCTCGACCGGTTGGCCGAGCTCTCGGGCCTGACCAAGAGCTACCTTTCAAAGCTGGAGCGCGGCCTTTGCGAGCCCTCTATCTCCAGCGCCTCGCGTCTGGCGGCAGCGTTCGGGATGGGAATCGGGGAACTGCTGGGCGATACGGTATCGGACAGCGGTCTTCGCATTGTCCGGGCCGGCTCAAGCCAACCTCTCTCTTCGGCGACTGATGCCGCGGTCGTTGAGTTCCTTACCGGAAGCCCGGAGGGGAGCCGCACCGGCCTGTCGGCTTTCGTCACCCACCCGCCACTGCTCTCGGGAGTAGACGGGGATGAGCCACCGACGGCGACACACAGTGGCGATGAACTGCTCTATGTCCTCTCCGGTCGGGTCCGCCTGTGGATGGCGGACCGGGTCGACGACCTGTCGGCAGGTGACGCGGCATGGTACAGGGCGGAAATCCCGCACCGTCTGTGCTCCCTGGGACGGAAGCGGGCGCGGGTGCTCATCGTAACCTGCGGGCCTGCATGAACGGGATGTATTGCATCACCTGTGCAAGCCGGGCCGGAGAGGCATTTGCCACAGCAGATGGTGTGTGGATGGCTGACAGTCAGAAGGTGCACCATTGGTTCATGAGGGTTTGAACCCTTACTTTTGGCTCAACAAGGCAGCCTGCCGTCCTTTCTTCTTCCCGAAATGATGAGATTTGGATGACGTGTGTTTCCTTCCGGGATCTATGCGAAATAACCGGTCGAAACAGGTGAGATGCCACAAATTGACGCGCCTTTCAAGGTCCGGTGAAATGCAGGCCGGGCGATGCCCTGGATACCAATATGAAAAATAAAAAGGGAGAGGAAGAGCATGAAATGTCGGCATCTGTTGCTTATTTCACCGGTATTACTGGTGACCGGTTACGGTTCACCCGTTGCGGCTGACGAGGATGTGCCGCGTATCGTCGTAACAGCGACCCGCACCGAGCAACCCATCGAGGACGTCAACGCCTCGGTAGAGGTGATCGACCGTGAGGAGATCGAGTCCTATTCCGGCAACAGTGTCACCGAGGTTTTGAAATACGCCACTGGCGTGGAAGTGATGGAGCGCGGCAACGAGACGCAGATCTCGGTGCGGGGCATGAGCTCTGGCCAAACCCTGATCCTGGTGGATGGGCTGCGGCGCACCGACAAGGCGAGCGGTAGCGTGATCACCAACATCCAGGTGGAGGATATCGAGCGTATCGAGATCGTACGCGGGCCAATGTCGGCCCTCTACGGCTCCGAAGCCATGGGGGGTGTGATCAACATCATCACTGCCAAGCCGCAGGAGGGTACCCGCTCGGGTATGGATCTCACCGTGGGACAGACCGACGACGGGCAACGCGAAACCGGCATCGCCGGCGGTTTCATTAATTGGGGTGGCGACACCACCGGGCACCGCGTCAGTTTCGAGAGTCGTTCCCGCGGCGACTTCCGCACCGACCCGGAGAGCATCGAGACTGATATGCGGGAGGAGGAGCGCAATAACCTCGCTTATCGCGGCCGTTACGCCCTCAATGATGCCGATGAGCTCACCTGGGGCGCGGAGTACGCAGAACAGGATGACGAGGGGGTCGGTTATGACGCCAAGCAAGACATCGAATTGGCCCGCATAGAGACCGAGGAGCGCTATCATCTCACCGCCGGCTACGATGGGCTGGTGGGCAGCGGGATTGCCGCACTGAACGTGGGCCATGGCGTGGCCGATTCCACCTCGCAAAAGAGCGCAACCGATTGGGACGATACCACCTCGACCAAGGATGAAGCGCAGGCCCAGTACACCTTCTGGCCGCACGCCGCGCACACCTTCAATGTGGGTTACGGCTTCCTTGGGGAAAGTTTCGACTCCACCGCTATCGGCGGCGAAGAGACGCGGGATGTGCACAGTGTCTTCCTGCAGGACCAGTGGATGCTGACCAATGAGGTGGGGCTGACGATGGGTGCCCGCCAGGATGACTATAGCGACTTCGGCAGCGCTACCAGCCCCAATGTTACGCTCGCCTGGCGTCCCGGTCCGTGGACCCTGCGTGCCGGTTACGGCGAAGCATTCCGCGCCCCGACCATGATGGAACTCTATGCGGATTTGCTGCTGCAGAAAAAGACCCGGGTGGGTAATCCGGACCTGGATGCGGAGACCTCCCGGAGTGTCGAGATGGCGGTGGCCCGCAGTTTCCGGCGAGGCAATGTGGAGCTGGCGCTCTACCAGACCGATGCCGATGACCTGATCCAGAGTTATGATGTGTTGAAGACCTATACGACGACTCCGAGGGGAGAAGTGGTCGACGAGTGGATCGAGTCCTATACCAACATTAATAGTGCCCGCATCCGCGGCGCGGAACTGACCTGGAATGTGCGGCCCGCGACCTTCTGGTGGATGGATGGTTCCATGGAATATGTGGATGCCGAGGATGCCGATACCCACGAGTCACTCACCGGCCGCGCCGAGCGGACGGTGAAAGTGACCGGCAACCTGCGCACCGGCGCGGCCATATGGCGGCTGCGTGGCAAGTACATCGATGACTACCTGCACAGTGGCGATAACGCCGATGAACCCTACTACAGTGATTTTGCGACTGTGGACCTGCGACTTGATTATCGGCTTGCGGCATCGCACACCCTCTTCATGGGTGTCGATAATATTCTGGATCGTGATGTGCCCGACAACATGGTGTCCCATGGCGCGACGTCGGACCCCGGTGTACGGTATGTCTATGCCGGTTACCGTGGCCGCTTCTGATTATTGGACGATTCGTTCGATGCGGGAAAAAGCATAAAGCGGAAGCAGCTTCCCTGCCGCCGTGCCGTATGCCCCCCGGGACGGGGTGCATGCTCCTCAGGTGAGACGGGCGCGGTCTAGAATTTGTAGACTGCGCCGATCACGGCAGCGCTGCCGTCGCCTTCCAGCTTGCCCTTTTTGGCCAAGCCACCATCATCGCCGCTGGTCAAGAGCAGATAAAGACTGGCGGCCTTGTCCATCTTGTGGTCGTAGGCCACGGCGTAGAAGGTGGGGTCCTCTTTGGCGTTATCCTCGTAGTCGAGAATGCCGTAGGAGGCCTTGATGCTCCCTTTTTCGTTCACCTTCAACTGGCCGCTGACAAACATGGCGCTGTCCTCATCGCCGCCTGCGCGCTCTTCAAGGTCGTAGACCAGCCCCAGCTTGGCTGCACCGAAGGTGAAGCCGGCGCCGAACTTGGTAGAAGTCTCCGTAGCGTCGGGGTCGGTTACGACGTCCACGTCGTTGATATCCTCCACGGCCGCAGTCAGATAGAGGGGACCGCCCTTGTAGCTGAGCATGGCGGAGACGCGGTCATTCTCGTTCTCTTCCTCCACAGCATCGTCACCGCCGGCATAGGCCAGGCCGACAGAGAAGCCGTTGAAGCTGTTGAGATACAGAATGCTGTTCTTAGCCCGGGTATCGGTTTCAACTACGTTGTTGTAGTCGGCGTAGGTGTCGCCGAGCGGGTCCAACTTGCTGGTGGCCATCTTGTGTGGAGTGTCGTGATAGCCGACACGCACCTCGCCGAAGCCGCCCTGCAGGCCGACGTAGGTGTTGCGTGCCTTGATCAGGTCCTCGGAGGATTTGGCACTGTCACCGACGGTATCCACCTGGAACTCCATCTGGCCCTTCATGGTCATGCCGTTGTCCAGCGGTTTGCTCGCTTTGACACCGAGACGCGAGGCGTGGGAGGTAACCGCAGTGGAATCGCTGTCGCTGATGCCGTCATCTTCCGAGATGGCGCCGGCAGAGACATGGATTTTCCCGTAGACGGTCATTTCGGCAGCAGCGGTCCCGCTGAGACCAAAGGCGACGGCGGCGGCGATCAGGCCGTTGTGTAAAGACTTCTGCATGGTTTTTTCTCCTGGTTAAAACGCTGATAAGCGCTTATCGAAAGCCGCACGCAGTATTTCGAGTTAGTGTTACGCTGAGCTGACAGTCGGGTTACCAAGCAATGAAGTTTGTCTACGGCGGGAAACTGTTAGCCAGGGAGTTGCGCTGTTCCAGGCTGCTTCGCAGTGAGTTTTCAGGTGATTGACAACCGCCCTTTCCCTGAGAACTGTATACTGGTTCTCAGTTTTCTCATTTTTCTTGTTAGTGTCGTATGCGACCGGGGATAATATCGGCGCAAGCCTTTCATCTTGTGGGAAGATGAAAGGCTTGCACGCCTGCTTCTCTGCGAAGTGCCATTTTCCACCCTGCGCCGACAATCCGCTGTATTCCCGCGAAGCCGCGGGGCTTGGGGTTTTTTGGAGGAATCTTGAAATGAACAAAGCGACACTGTTTGCCGTGTCCCTGCTGGCTGTGGCTGGCTCGGCAGGCGCTGACGATCTCGACCAGTTACAGGAGCTAGCCCAGGACGATTTCCGGAAAATGTCGGAAGACCTGGGCGCGGCGCTGAGTTACAAAGCGCTGACCCCTGCTGAATCCACCGGCACCACCGGTTTCGATGTCGGCATGGAAGTGACCGCGACCAAGCTGGAAAATCCGGAAGTATTTGAGTCGGCGATGAGCGGTAACGATGACTTCGACACGCTGCCGATTGCCAAATTGCATGCCCACAAGGGGCTCCCCTTCGGTATCGATGTGGGCGCCTCTTATGCAGCGGTGCCGAGTACCAATATCAAACTGTTGGGCGCCGAAGTTCGCTACGCCCTCCTTGAGGGCGGTATTGCCACCCCGGCAGTGGCCGTGCGTGGTACCTACTCCAGCCTGGTTGGCGTCGACCAGCTCGATCTGGAGACCAAGGGACTGGAACTGACCGTCTCCAAGGGCTTCACGATGGCGACTCCCTATGCGGGTATCGGTCAGGTTTGGGTAACCAGCACCCCGAACGACATCATCGGTGTTGAAGGACTCGAGCTCGGGAAAGAGGATTTCAGCGAGAGTAAGGTTTTCGTCGGAATGAATTTCAACCTTGGCCTGATGAACTTCGTGGTCGAGGGAGACAAGACCGGTGACGCTACCACCTACGGTGCGAAGCTGGGCTTCCGCTTCTGAGCTGATCCACACTCAGAGCAAAAGACTACGAAAACGGCGGGTTATCCCGCCGTTTTTGCATCCGGATAGCCGTTAATAGCCCGGCCCCAAACACCTCGTTCGCTGCCCGCCTCTAGGCCGGCCTCCCGGCCTCCCGGCCGATGCGGTGTTCTGCGGAGGCTATAGTAGGTGGTGACGGGGAGATGATGGGAGGGATCCGGATGTACTGGCGATGGGCGGTAGTGATCGGAGTCGTTGGCTTGGTTGTGTCTGCAGTAGCCGTTGCGGATGATGGATTTGATCGCCTGCGGAAGACCACCGGGTTGATACCGCAGGTGATCGAGTACGAGACCGCGCTGAAAGAGGGAAAGTCGCCGGCCGGTTTCGAGAGATTTACCGGAACCCGTTACAAGCCGAGCCATAACGAAGAGCCGTCGATTCCCCCGCAATGCTGGATCGAAACGAGTTACGGCACACAGAACGCCTGCAAATACTGCCACACCACCGACTTGGCACGGCGCAACCACGGAAATGCCTGGCCGCTGGGCGAGAGTATCGAGACACAGGTGCTCTACAGCTTTCCTTCGCCCAATCTCAATAAGGTCCTGTGGGATAATGTGATTTTTCCCGATCGTCTGGTTGCGCGTTTGCGGGACGACGAGATTTCGATTCCGCGATCGGGCGCTGGCGATAACCTGCGCTATGTGCGCTCCGATAACTGGCGGGCGGGTTACCGTGCGGCGCGCCCGAACGGTGATGACAGTTGGAACAATCGCAGCAATCCGGATAGCCCGCTGCGCCTGTTGCCCGCACTGAATCCGGACCACCTCTATCCGGCCCGGGGTGATGACCCGAGCGAAGAGGGCCGCCACGGCTATATCGATGCCGAAGGCTTTGTGCGTGATGAGAAACACGGCTATACAGGCTGGCGCGCCGTCGATTTCTTTCCCTATGCCATCTTTACGCCCCTGGGCGGCTCCGTTAGCGGCATCTATATCCGGTTGCCGCGCATCTTCATGACCAGGGGTGAAAAGGTCGATATCGAAGTCCTGCGCCGCAACCTGGATCTGCTGGAGCGCAACATCAAAAACCGGGAACTCAAGCGCGAGCGATATCTCGGCGATGCCTCGGCAGTGCCGATCCGGCGTGGCTTCTATCCCGTGGAGACCGAGTTCGCCCACCCCCTGCACTACGTCGATCTGGCCGCTGATGGTGAAGTGGGTGACCGTCTTGACGGGGTACGGACATCGAAGGTGGACTACGAATTTCCCGGTACCCGTTCCAAGCGGGTCAAGGAGGTTCGTTACCTTTACAAATGGAAGGAAGTGGGCCTGGATGATATCGGCCCCAAGGAGGAATCGGCCGGTCGCATCCTGGGACAACAGTGGCAAGGCTGGATCGACAACAAGTCGGGCTGGATTCTGGCCGCCTATATTGAAGATCGTGAGGGCGAGCTGCGCCCGCAAAGCACCGAAGAGCTCCTGCAGTGTCTCGGCTGCCACTCGGCCGTCGGCAATACGATTGACAGCGTCTGGTCTTTCCAGCGCAAGCTGCCCGGCGCCGAGGGTTGGGGCGAGATGGATTACGGCGATTATGCATCCGCCCACCCGGAGCGCACGCGGCTGCGCGACTATCGCAACATCAACCTCGACAAGGGTGAGCTGGAGTATTTCTACTGGTCGGTAGTCGGTGCCGATCTGTTTGGCGTCATGCCGGCGGAGATCAAGAAGGAGCTTCTCGCTTATGCCCGCAACGAAAAGCTGGAGAAGGAGCTTGCCCTGGGATCACCTCTGGACCTTATCTTCGATGATGAACGCCTCAAGGAGATCGCAGCCAGCGAGCGCCGGGCGATCCTGGCTGACCGGACGCGCATCATGCGCCATTATGCCGATCGCCGGGCCTACCTCTATCGCGATGCCGAATCGGGCGAAGACTATATCAAGGGAAGCATCTGGTACCCGATGCCGGAGACCATGCACGACAACATCGCCGCCTACCGACGTATCGTGCTCGATCAGAGCTTTAACCTTGGCAAGAATACGTTCGGTATCGGGCCGGACGCGGCCCCCTTCACATTCCGCTCCGACGGGCGGGTGAAAGACGCCAATGGCGACCCGATCCCCGTAGGAGAGATCATTCAGAGTCGCCCCTGGGGACTGGATGGCGTCGGGATCACGCCAACGGGCATTGCAAGCGTGAATCGCGATGGTGAGTTGGTCAATGAAGAGGGCGAGCCGGTCGATGCCGTGGCGCAACCGGAAAACGTCGACGGCCACATCAGTCAGGGCGGGACCTTCGACACACGTTACAATCCGCTGCTGGGCGATCCTGTCAGCAAGCCGTAGATGTCGGCAGCCGAGCCATTCAGCTTATCGGCCGAAATGGCTCGGCCGACAGGTGCCCGAGGCCAGGTACTTCGACGTCTCCGTTGGAAGGTGGCCCAGTTGGCCGAGCTATGGTTTTAGAAGGACATAGCCCTGTTGCTGAAGATGTGCCACTTCGGCAACACCGGAGGGAACCACCTCGATGACCTCTTCGAGCATCGAGTAGTCGCCCTCGTCCAGATTGCGGGCGCTCAGGGTGTTGGCACAAACGCGGAATTCGACACCACGTTTGGACAAATTGAGAACATCCATTTCGAAGGTGTTTCCTTTCTTGTCCTGGGCATTGTCCAGGAGGAAATTGATACCCCCGCTGTGGGTGACTACGACAATATCGGTGCGGTCATCGCCGGTGGCATCCAGATGATTGCCGATATTACGCAGGGCGGCGTTGGCTCTGGCGAAGTCGTTGACGTGATAGACCACTTTTTGCTCACCATAGCGTTCGGCGGCGGCGGGGCCGGCAAGGGTGATGAGGGCGGCGGCGATAAGTACCGTGCTCAGGATTTTCATGGGTATTGCTCCTTTGGTTGGCGGGCCGTCCTGGTGACGGCCTCAGGCAGGGAGATGCCACCGCCATGGAATTTATTCCCTCGTTCGTGCATCTTTCCCGCAAGCCCCTGCCAAACGGGGCTGTGACGAGGCGTCCCAGGCGTCCGCAAAGGAGGAGAAACAGCAAGATGAGTGTGTTCGACTGGTTCTGCGGGGCCAGGCAGGCGCAGCAACAGCTGGCGGAGAGCCGGCAGCGGCTTTATCGCATGGCGCTGGCCTGGACCGGGGACCCCGCGCTCGCCGATGACCTGGCCCAGGAAACCCTGACCCGGGCGTTGCAGAAGGCGCATCAGGTCCGGGATCCGGAGCGCTTCAACGGGTGGCTGTTTGCCGTGCTGCACAGCTGCTGGCGCGAACACTTGCGCCGCCGGCGACCGGAGCAGCTGGATGAAGAGGAGAAGCACCGACTTCCTGCGGGAGATCCGGGTCCTGCGCAGTTGCGTAACAGCGGCCAGATCAGCGCGCTGGTGCGTGCGGCCGTAGCTGATCTTCCTGACGGTCAGCGCCAGGTCGTGTCGCTGGTGGACCTGGAAGGACTGAGCTATGCGGAAGTGGCCGGTGTGCTGTCTGTCCCGGTGGGAACGGTGATGAGTCGACTCTGTCGTGCCCGTCGCGCCCTGCAGTCCCGACTTTTAAACCTGCACCAGGAGACGACGGAATCCGCCCGTCTACGGAGTGTGAAATGAAGAGCCTGAGCGAACTCGACGAGATCAGCATCAATGCCCTGCTGGACGGGGAGTTGGACGGTGATGAGCGCGCCATCCTGCTGGAACGGTTGGCAAACGAGCCCGAGTTGCGTGGCGCGCACTCGCGTCTGGCGATCACCCGCGACCTGGTCGCCCACGCCTGGGATGACGCCGAGCCACCCTACAGGGAGAAGTACCCGCCCCAAAGGCGACGTCGCCGATTCGCAGTAGCCGCGGCCATGATTCTGCTGATGGTGGGTTTTTTTGCCGGTCGAGTCATGGGCCCTGAAACGGTGGTGGGTGTTCCGTCCTCTGCCGAAACCAGCCAGGGCCAATCTGACCAGGTCATTGTTCATATCATGGATGCCGATCCGGCGCGTCAGCGAGCTGCGCTGGACCGGGTGGAAAACCTGCTGGCGGAGGGCTATCACCGGGTGGAGCTGGTGGCCCACTCCGAGGCCCTGGACCTACTGCGCTCCGACCGCTCCGCTGATGCCGGCCGTGTGCGCGAACTCATCAGTGCGCATCCCGATCTGCGACTGTTTGCTTGCGGTAATACCATTGCCCGTATTGAGCGGCAGGGAGAGCGGGTCCAACTGATAGAGGGGATAGTGCGCGCTTCTTCTGCGGTGGATCACATTGTGGACCGGCTGCAGAATGGCTGGCACTACATCAAGGCATAGATATCAGCGGGTACCCGCGACATACCCGAGTGGGTCCGGTGGCATCGCGCCATTTAGCAAAATAGTTCGCTCATTGGTTGTCGAATCGCCGGAGGCCTCTGGCCAGGGTCGCTCGCGACAGTTCGCCGGTATGGCTGTTGACGAGCCGCCCGTCGGCATCGTAGAAGAGGGTCGTCGGCAATGCCATCGAGCCGACGGTCTGGCCCAGAGCGCCCCCTCGATCGAGCACGACGTTGTCGAGCGTCAGTGAGGACTCGTCGATGAACTGCTGGATCTGTGCCGCTCCTTCACCCTGGTTGGCGAACACGAAGTTGATGTCGGGGTGTTCTTGTTGCGCAGCCTCCAGAACCGGCATCTCACGCCGGCAGGGGGGGCACCAGGTTGCCCATAGATTAACCACCATGGGCTGACCAGAGTTTGCGGAGAGCGCCTGCAGATCAGTGCGCGCACCGCCCAGGGTCTGCAGTGTCACCTGCGGCATCGCGCGCGACTGGGTCTCGATCAGCGTTACCACGCCTGCGATGGAGCCCCAGCTCAGCCCGCCGGCCAGCAATGCGGCCCCGAGCGGTTTCCGAACAGCCGGTGTCCGCCAGAGGATCCATGCGGCAGCAGCAAGTGCCGCGACCAGGCCGCTGGCGACGTCGAAGCCGCCGTCACGGATATCCAGTGCGCCCAGCCAATCGTCGCGGTATTCATCCATGTAGCGCAACACGAAACCAATCCGCGCCACCACTATCCCGATCCACACCAGGTTGAGCAGCGTACCGCCAGTCGCGACACCGCGGCGACGGCCCAGCAGAGCACCGACCGTCAAAGCGACGAGCACGGCTACCACGGGCAGGAGACGATCGAAGGAGGTAGCGAAGGGGCCGATACTCACGGAAAGCATTCAGTGTCCTGTCCGGTATGAAGGTCAGAAGAGGCGCCGAACAGAATGCTTGACAGGTCGTAATGGCCGCGGCAGCTTGTTGGACCAAGCCATCCGGCTGTAGTTCCGTGAATCGCGTCCGTCAGGACCGGTAAAGAACCACCCCGAGTGCATGGTTTTTCTAGGAACCCCGACGTTGTGGTGTCGTTTTCGCTTGTAGTTTTGGGCGTGCAATGGCAAAAAGGGGCCCCAAACCTCAGAAACCTTCTGTATCTCCTCCGGATATACCAACGTCTCCTTTTTCCTATGAAAGTTCAGGTCAGCGAATTCATCGTACGGTACATGGAACGGCTCGGCATCGAATGCGTCTTCGGCATGCCGGGCGCCCATATTCTGCCGGTCTACGACTGCCTGTACGACTCCTCCATCAAGAGCATCCTTGCCAAACACGAGCAGGGTGCCGCCTTCATGGCCGGTGGCTATGCCCGCGTCTCCGGCGGCATGGGTGCCTGTATCACCACAGCAGGCCCGGGCGCCACCAATCTGGTGACCGGGATCGCCAATGCCTATGCCGACCGCCAGCCGGTGTTGATCATTACCGGCGAGTCCTCTACCGAGGTCTTCGGCAAGGGGGGGCTCCAGGAGAGTTCCGGCGAGGGCGGGGCCATCGATCAGGGGACGCTGTTCCGCGGTATTACCCGATACCACCGGCTGGTGGAGCGGGTCGATTATCTGCCCAGTGTCCTCAATCAGGCGAGCAACGCCTTGCTCTCCGACTGTCCTGGACCGGTCCTTCTGAGTTTCCCGTTCAATGTGCAGCAGGAGTTTATCGACCTGGAACTGCTGGACACCATACGGACCACAAGGCACACCTCGCCCAGGCGTCGCGATGATCCACTGCTGGATGATGTGGTCCAGCGGCTGCTTGCTGCCCGCAATCCGGTGGTCGTAGCCGGCTACGGCTGCATTCAGGCCGGTTCGCATGAGGCCGTTGCGCAACTCAGTCAGGCGCTCTCTATCCCGGTGGCGACCACGCTCAAGGGCAAGGGCATTATCGATGAACATTCCGAATGGTCGCTCGGTACGCTCGGCGTCACCTCCAGCGGCCGGGCCTACGAGTACATCGTCGAGCACGCCGACCTGCTTCTGGTGCTCGGTGCCACCTTCAACGAACGCACCAGTTATCTCTGGGATGGACAGTTGCTGGACAACCGGAAGATCGTTCAGGTCGACCGCAATCCCGAGCAGATTGAGAAGGTGTTTCGGGCCGATGTCGCGGTGGTCGGGGATATCGGGGACTCGCTCGAGGGTATCCTGGCCCGGCTGCGGGGCCGCACGTCCCCGGCCTTATCGGCACCGGGTCGGCGGCCAAATGAGATTCACAGCAATGCGATGTCCACTCTTTTCGGTGACCAATTCCCCCTGGTGGAACAGTTTTTCAGCCGCTTTAACGAACGCTTCACGGACGAAAACCAGATCTTCGACGACAACATCATCTTTGCTCAGAACCTGCTGGATGCCTCCCGTACCACCAGCTATCACCCCAATTCCGGGATTTCGTCGCTCGGCCACGCCATCCCCGCCGCGATCGGCGCCCGGCTTGCCTCACAACGGCAGACCTTCGCCATCCTCGGAGATGGGGGTTTCCAGATGTGTTGCATGGAGCTGATGACGGCGGTCAACTACCGTATCCCGCTGACCGTGATCTTGTTTAATAACGGCACCCTCGGCTTGATCCGCAAGAACCAGCACCAGCGGTATGAAGATCGCTTCATCGACTGCGATTTCACCAATCCCGACTACGCGCAACTGGCGGCGGCTTTCGGCGTAGCCTATCAGTGCATTCGCCGCGAGGCGGATATCGATGAGGCGTTCGGCGCCCTGGACTTCGATGCAGGGATCAATCTCATTGAAATCATCATTGATCGGGACGCCTTTCCCGCCTACAGCTCGAGGCGTTGATGGCTGATGCGGACTCCTCGGGCACTTGGCACTCTGCTTGATCAGTTCGTTAGCGACCCCGCTATTCGGAAGCTGGGGGAGCGGTGGCAGCGGTTGCACGCCGAGACGGAAGGCTGGCCGGATCCCGGGGCCCTCATCACACTGTACGAATCCAGTCTGCCTTTGATCGAGCGAGCGATCTGGTCCGACGGACCGGACCACGAAACGCTGGGAAACTATCAACACGCCTTTCGCGAACTGGAGAGACTGATCGAGCAGCGCGGAGTCGACCGCCGGCATCGGTTTTTCGTGATCATCCCGGTCGCTGACCGGCCCCGGCACCTTCACAATGTGCTCGAAAGCCTGTTGTCCCAGTGCCGGGCGTTCGGCTACGGAGGCTTTGACGGACGCTTCAAGAAGATCGTCGCAGTGGTGGCTGATGACTCCAAAGATGCATCCATCATCGACCGCAACCGGGAAATCGTAGAAGCAATCGCGCATCGGGGACTCAAAGGAATCTACTTCGGTGCCGATGAGCAGCGACGGCTCCTCGGCACTCTTTCAGTGTCCGAGCGGACCCGGCTCGTCTCCATCCTGGGGGAGCCCTTCCGGACCGGCATGCACCACAAGGGCGCCTCCGTTACGCGCAATCTGGCCTGTCTGTTTGCCGCCGGCAGGTCCGGGCCCGACCAGGCGCTGTTCCTCTTCGTGGACAGTGATGAACAATTCAGGATACGGGTCACGCGCCCGGGGGGAGACGAGGACCTCCCGGCTCTCAATTACTTTCATGCCCTGGATCGCCTGTTCACGGAATGCGATATCCAGGTTGCCACCGGCAAGGTGGTCGGCGACCCGCCGGTCTCCCCGGCGGTGATGGCCGGCAATTTTCTCGTCGACATCATCGCCTTTCTGAACGGCATGGCCTCGGCAGACCCCGACCGGTCCTGTGGTTTTCATGCGGCTGCGCAAAATGGCGGAGACGCGGCCTACCATGACATGGCCGGGCTGTTCGGTTTTCAGGGTGAGGAGGGCGCCTATGCCTATCGGTGTGCCCTCGAGGGAGTCCATGATCACCTCGCCGGCCTGGCCGAGTTTGCCGGTCGACTGGATCGTTTCTTCGATGGTGAGCACCCCACGCGCTCGACTGACTTCGGCTATTCGGATGCCGTGGCGACGGCGGCACCCGCCCGGACCGTCTACACCGGTAACTACGTGCTGACCACTGAAGCGCTCAGGTATTTCATTCCGTTTGCCGATCTCAAGCTGCGCATGGCAGGCCCTACCCTGGGCCGGCTGCTCCAGGCCGAGCTTGGTAACCAGTTTGTGGCCACCAATCTGCCCCTTTTGCACACCCGCACCGTCGATGAGCAGTCGGAGTTTCGGCCCGGGGTCGAACGGGGGCAGGGCTGTGTCGATCTGTCCGGGGAGTTCGAGAGGCAATTCTTTGGTGACGTCTTGCTTTTTACGGTGAGTGAGCTGATTGCACTCGGCTATCCCGGAACGCCTCTGTCGGACCGAAAAGTAGGGGAGGTGATCGCGTCCGTCGAGGAGCGCATGCAACGGTTTTATGCCGACAAACGCCGGGCTATCCAGGCGAGGCTTGCCGAGGCACGGGCCCGGTTCGACGATGCGGGCAACTGGTGGCACAGCAGGAGTGAACTGGCGGCGGCGAGACGGCAGTTCCGGCGCTTCTTTGACAATATCGAACACAATTTCGGGCCGGGTGCGGACGGCCATGCATTGATTGCATCAAAGAAGCACCGCCGTCAACGGCTGGACGCCATTAAGAGGGAGATCGTCAGCTACGTTCGTGATCGGGCTGCCTGGGAATCGCTTCTGCGTCACCATCATCATGGGTCGTTCCCCGAACATCGCGGCGAGGAGGTGGCTACGTGAACGTCTTTGTACTCAGTACCGGCCGCTGCGGCTCGACCACCTTCGAGCGGGCCTGCCGGCACATTACGAATTACAGCAGCGGCCATGAGACCCGGGTCGCCTGTTTCGGCCCGGAACGCCTGAACTACCCACCCAGGCACATCGAGTCGGACAACCGGCTGGCCTGGTTTCTGGGGCGCCTGGAGCGGGATTACCCACGCGACGTCTTTTACGTCCACCTGCAGCGCGATCAGCGTGCGGTCGCCCGCAGTTACGCCGGGCGGCTCGATCCGGGCCTGATCATGTCCGCCTACGCCCACGGCATTTATCTCTACCTGCCCGAGGACATCGAGAGCCGGGCCCTTGATGTTGCGCTCGACTATGTGGAAACCGTCACTGCCAACATTGAGCTGTTCCTTGCCGGCAAGGCCAACAAGATGCGGTTCCGTCTTGAAAATGCCCAACAGGATTTTCGGGACTTTTGGGACCGCATCGGTGCCGAGGGCGATTTTGAAGCAGCAGTGGCGGAATTTGATGTCACCTACAATGCCGCAGGGACCCAATTGGGCCCCTCACAAAAAGATCGTAAAAAATAGAGAAACTGTGACCCAGTTTCATTTCCCCGGTTTCCGGGCGTCATATGTTTGCAGGTCGGCGAACGCCAACCAGACGAAGGGCCATGGTGGCAGAAAGCTACAGAGTACTGTTCGACGGTCAAATCAGCGACGGCAAGGATCCCGATGAGGTAAAGATCCGCCTGTCCCGGCTGTTTCGCCGCTCCGCGACGGACATCGAGACACTGTTTTCCGGGAAGCCTCGTGTGCTGAAGACCGTCGAGAGGCTCGAGGATGGTCAACGGTTGTTAGCGGCTATCGCCACAACAGGCGCCGTTGCCAAGCTCGAATCCCGGCCTCGAAACTCCACGTTGGAAAAAGAACAAAAGGCGCCCGACAGCGCGATTTCGAAACCGGCCGGATTCCGCTATCGCATGAACATCACGGGTGCGGCACTGTTGGTGGGCACTCTGTGGCTGGTCCATTTGTTGGTATTGGCGTCGCTATCCGCTGCCCTGATTTACCATCTGGTTTTCAATCTCGATTTCTACGGGACGTATGGCCTGGCGGGGCTGCTGTTCCATACACTGCCGGGATTGATCGGCGCTGCGTTCATTGCGCTACTCATCAAGCCATTGCTGCCCGGTGGCCGCACGGTCTCGGCGATAACCCTGAAGCCGGGCCAAGCGCCTCATCTGGATGAACTCTTGAGTGAGGTCTGTAGGCAGATTGACGCGCCTGTACCCCCAAACATCGCCGTCGACTGCAGTGCCAGAATTACGTTGAACTTCGGGGCCCTTCCGGAGATCCCGGCAAGGCGACCCACGCTCCAGTTGGGACTCACCCTCATCGGAGGACTTACCGTCCGGCAATTAGCCGGGGTGCTTGGGCGCGAGCTTGGATATCTGGGCCGGAATCAGGCGGCTCGGCGCACCCAGTTCGTTCGCGCCAGCGATCAGCGCCTCCGACAGGCGGTCTTCGGCAAGGATGAGCTGGACCATCTGATGGAAAAGCTGAAAAAGCACTCGGGACCTGCCGCCCTGCTTGGTCATATCGGGTGGAAGCTTCTCGCCCTCTCCCGTGATCTCCACCGCGGCCTTCTGAGAATAGTCACCGCCGTCTCTTCCGGTCCCCTCGAGTTACTGCAGTTTCGTTCGGACAGGATTCAGGCGCGGCTTAGCGGCAGCGAAGTGTTCCGCAGCACTCTATCCATGCAGCATCTGTTGGAAATGGCCCTCGATGCGGCCGCGGAGCAAGAGGAGCGCAACTGGATCGACAAGCGAGAGCTGACGGAACGCTTGCCGGTCGCCGCGCTGTCACTGGCCCGTGAGCAGGCGGAGCAGTTTCAGACGAAAATTCGCAAGGTGTTAAAGGATGGACCGGCCGGCGTGGACAGTTCCCGCCCTACTGACCTCAAACGGATCGAACGGATCGAGAAGAACCCTCAAAAGGCCCGTTACACCGATGAACGGCCAGCACGCCAACTCGTCTCGGGCTTCGAAGGCCTGAGCCGGAGGACCAGCTATTTGCATTATCGCAGTACGCTGCTTACGCCGATAACCCCTGACCGGCTCACGCCCATCGTTGCCGAACCGACCAACGCCGAACGCCTGCTTCGTAGTTACTTTCTGGACCTTCATCGAGCACCCGTACCGCTCCACCAGCTCCTTCCCGAGGGAAGCGCAGCAATGCTGCGGGAGAAGCTCCGGGATGCAGCGGTGCGCTCAAAAGAGGAGCAGGTCGGCAATCGCGTTAGCTTGCAGCACTACTTCGAGATCGAACGACAGCTGATCGAGGCCAATGCCCGTGAGGTTCTGGTAAGTGCGAAAATCCCCCTGCCTGAAGGAAAGGTTGATCTCGAAAGTATTCACAGGGAGTGCCGGGAACTCGAGAGTGAAGAGGAGAAGACAGCCAGGAAGCTGCAGCAGTCGGTCCATGCACCTTCACAGAGACTGGCAATCGGTCTTGCTTACCTGAGCATAAGTACGCCTGGTCAGTTCCAGGAGGAGGTCGGCCGGCTGCGCGTTGCACTCCGTCGCACGGACGAAGTCCTGCCCAAGCTCCGGTCACTGCATATGCATTCAACGATTCTCGAGCTGCTGCTCAGCTATGGTTCATCACGTAATAATGCCCTCAAAGATCGCATCGACGAACGTGTCAGAGATGTGAGTCAGCTCTTGATGGCCATCCGGCTCAACCTGAGGGAAGCCCCCTGGCCCTTCGGTGTGCCGGTTGTGGAGGACAATATGGCAAAACACGCCATTAACGGTGATTTCGATGAGGCCGATCCCTACGGGTTGCTGGATGTGGCCGGCATGGCCCTCTCCCGCACACAAGCTATCCGCCAGCGGATCCTCGCCCGGCTTGCCCAACTGGCCGTTTCTGCAGAAAAGCGCCTGCTTGGCAATCACTGAGTATCGCAACGTGGATCCCAGACTGTTCGGATGTGCGATAATAGAAGCAATGGAGTGCAGTTAAAACTATTTCCAAGTTAAGGTAATTAATTACAGGAAGAGAGGCCCAACCGGTGCAGGTTTTCCGGATAGATTTCTCAGCATTTTTTGCTTCGCAATCACCAGGCAAGTTGCCGTGCCTTGCCCTGTGGCCGGTGTTACTACTGGCATTTTTACCGCTCCCGCTGTCTGCTACTACCGATGAAGAAAGTGGTGTCGACTCTGACATGACCTTCCATAGCGAAGGTTCACTCTCCGCCTCCCGACGCACCGATGCCGGTTCTACGGCCGACCACAGCAAATTCGAGCAATTGCAGGGGCCGTTCACAAGCGGTCCCGATGTGACCCGCGCCTGTCTCGAATGCCATACCGAGGCGGATGATCAGTTCATGGAGTCCATCCACTGGACCTGGGAGTACCGCCATCCCGAGACCGACCAGCTGCTGGGCAAGCGGCATCTGGTGAACAATTTCTGCACCAACGCACGCGGCAATGAAGGGATGTGTGCCCAGTGTCACACCGGTTACAACTGGGAGAACAACCAATTCGACTTTACCCGCGCCGAAAACATCGATTGCCTCATCTGCCATGATCGCACCGGCAGCTACTACCGGCCTCCGCCCACCAAGGGCAACGAGGCCTGCTCCATCATGTTCGAAGGGAAGGAGCCTTTCGACTGGGCTCGCGTGGCACAGGACGTGGGCCAGCCGGGGCGCGAGAATTGCGGTGTCTGTCACTTCTTCGGTGGTGGTGGTGATGGCGTCAAGCATGGCGACCTCGACTCCTCCCTCGGCGCACCGCCCCGCGCCCTGGACGTGCACATGGACGCCGAAGGGCTCAATTTCCCCTGCACCCAATGCCATGTGACTGAAAAGCATCTCTGGGCCGGTAGCCGCTATAACGTGGTGGCACGTGACACCGGAGGGACCGGCAAGCCCGGTATGCGCCGTGATGTGGCTACTTGTGAGTCGTGCCACGGCACGGCGCCCCATGCCAACACCGAGGCCGCAGGGCTCAAGCTCAACGACCATGTGGATCGGGTGGCGTGCCAGACGTGTCACATCCCCGCCATGGCCCGTGGCGGGGTCGCAACCATGACCTTCTGGGACTGGCGCACCGCCGGTCGCACCCGCGATGGGGTGGCTTACAAGGAGAAGAACTATACCCAGGGCAATGGCGAACACCGCGCCACCTACAAAACCATCAAGGGGAGCTTCGAGTACGATGAAAACATCGTTCCCCGCTACGCCTGGTTCGATGGGCGCATGATCTATACCACCATCGATACCCGCTTCGACCCGGATGACGCCCCCATTCCCATCAATCGCTTCGAGGGTGCGGCCAACGACCCCGGGGCGCGCATCTGGCCCTTCAAACGAATGCACAGCGTGCAGCCGTACGACAAAGGCAAGAATACGCTGGTCTACATGCACCTCTGGGGAGATGACCCGGACGCCTTCTGGGGTAACTACGATTTCGGCCGGGCCATCGCCCGCGGCATGGAAAAGAACGACATCCCCTACAGCGGCGAGCACGGTTTTATCGAGACCTATTCGTACTGGCCCACAACCCACATGGTGGCTCCGAAGGAGGAGGCCCTCGCTTGCGCCGCGTGCCACAGTGACAACGGCCGCCTGGCCGACCTGGGCGGCTTCTATCTGCCGGGCCGTGACGGGCGCTGGACGGACTGGATTGGTCTGTTGCTCGTGGGAGGGTCACTGGCCGCTGTTCTACTGCACACTTTGCTGCGCCTCATTTCGGCTGCCCGGAGGAGGGCAACATGACCCGACGCCGCGTAATGGTCTTTAGCCGCTTCGAGCGCTTCTGGCATTGGACGCAGATGCTGCTGATCATGACCCTGTTGTTCACCGGACTGGCCGTCCACGGTCTCCACCACACGATCACCTTCGAAGCCGCGGCGGGTTTACACTCCTGGTCCGCCATCGCGCTCATTGTCTTGTGGCTGCTGGCCATCTTCTGGCATTTTACGACCGGTGCCTGGCGCCACTACCTGCCCACCACACAGGGTCTGTGGGCGGTGGCTCGCTTTTATGCCTACGGGATCTTCAAGGGCGAGCGTCACCCCTACCGCAAGGCGTTCTGGCGCAAACACAATCCGCTTCAGGCGCTCGCCTACCTGGCCCTGAAGCTGGTGCTCTTCCCCGCGGTCTGGATCACCGGGGTTGCCTATCTCACTTATAACCTCTGGGCCGATCCGGCCAGTAATGCCGACGCCCTCGGCTGGGTGGCAGCAATTCACCTGCTCGCCGCCTACGCCATACTCGCCTTCGTGGTGGTGCACGCCTACCTGCTTACCATCGGTGGCTCCTTCTGGCACCACTTGCGACCCATGTTGGACGGCTATGACGAGGTGGAACTCACGGAAGCCGAGGCGGCCTATCTCAGCGAGCGAGGCAAGCTGCCCTGATCGCCACCTGGAATAATGGGTGCTGGCCCGTTCTTCTGTTGATGAACAACTCGCTCCTGCCGGTCCATTATGAAGAGCCTGAGCGACGTGGTAATTTCTACTCCCAACCCTGAGATTGCCACGTCGCCGAGATTCCTCCTGAAGAGCTTGCCCCCGCTGTCATTACGAGGAGCCCGGGCGACGAAGTAATCTCTACTCCCAACCCCGAGATTGCCGCGTCGCTGAGGCTCCTCCTGATGAACTTGTCCTCGCTGTCATTACGAGGAGCCTAAGCGACGAAGTAATCTTCTGCTCCCAAAGCCCCAGATTGCCGCGTCGCTGGGTCTCCTCCTGATGAACTTGCCCCCGCTGTCATTACGAGGAGCCCCGGCGACGAAGT
>NZ_JAENYR010000108.1 GCF_016841685.1 Thiohalomonas denitrificans | reverse complement strand
GCTCGTCCAACACCGGGATAAGATCGCGGCTACGCGCGATCTATCCTTATTCGTTTGATCTATCCTTATTCGTTCGATCTATCCTTATTCGTTTAGGCATTACTTTGCCGGGCATGTGTTGGTGCACACCACATATAATTCTTTACATGCCCTCAACGTTTCTGTTTTAAAGCCAACCTGATTTCCCTGCGATACGCAGGAAGAATAACTCTTTGAACATTCACGAACACAGCTTGAGTCAAGGTGACTGACATCAATTTCGGAAATGCTATACGCACACCCAAGCAAACTGAAAGGCAGGAATAGAAGAATAAGAAACTTGTACATTTTGTAATTTCCTTTTGTCATATCTGATGCCTCTCGCGGTAGGAACGCCCGTTACCGGGCGCCCCCCGCACAGACCCGGACGTGCGGTTTTCCCGCATCCGGTTCCTCGGTTGTACTCGCCTTCGCGGCGAGCGCGTTGTTATACAAAGGCCACATGCTGACGCCGCTTCTCGGTGGTTCGGGGTAAAGCCACCTTCAACTTCTTCAGCGCCGCGCTGAACTGCGCCCAGTTAAAGCTGCTTCGCTTCCCGCCCCGGCGATTGAGCCATTTAAAGGCACATTGAATCGTCCACTGGTAGAAGCTGTTCAGCGACTGTTCGTTGCTCCGCAGCCCGAATAGTTGTAGTGTCCCACCAGCTTACGGTTTAGTTCCAGTACGAACTGGCGACCGCGTAGGTGGCGGTTGGCTCTGATCCACTCTTTCATCCGCCGCTTGGCGCTTTGCAGTTTCTTTCGCGCCGTGCGCTTCATGACCCTCAACTCTCCTCTCCAGTCCAGGCGCCAATACAGCTCGAAGCCAAGGAACGCGAAGCGGCGAGGAAGTCCGGGATGGAAGCGGCTGAAACGGAGGATGCGGGTCTTCTCCGGGGCTACCTGCAACCCAAATTTCTGCAGGCGTTTCGGCAGCACTCGGTAGAACCGCTTGGCATCGTGCTGATACTGGAAGGCACAGACAAAATCATCCGTATAACGGATGAGAATGGCTTGGCCGCCGCAACGCAGCTTGACCACGCGCTCAAACCACAGGTCCAGGGCGTAGTGCAAGTAGACGTTGGCCAGTATCGGCGAGACGATGCCGCCCTGCGGGGTCCCGGTCACCGGGTGCAGTACCTGCCCGTCGGTGTCCAGTATGCCCGCTTTCAGCCATTTACGGATGAGGTTGAGAAAAGCCCGGTCGTCAATCCGCAAGCTCAGCATCTCCAGCAGCCAGTCATGATCGATGGTGTCGAAAAAGCCTTTGATATCGGCCTCCACCACGTGACCAAACCTGCCGTACTGAAGGTTGAACCCGAGGTCGCCGACCGCGTCCTTGGCCCCTCGCGCCGGTCGGTAGCCGTAACTGACAGGCAGGAAATCCTGCTCGTAGATGGCGCCCAACAGCTTGGCGCAGGCGAGCTGCACCAGTTTGTCTTCCAGAGCAGGGATCCCCAGCGGCCGTTCGCCGCCGCTGTCCTTGGGGATGTAACAGCGTCGGACCAATTTGGTCCGATAGCGTTTTGTCTTCAGTCGCTCCGCCAGCGCCTCGATGTTGGCGGTGAGGTCCTGCTCGTACGCCTGCGCCGTCACCTCGTCCACGCCACTGGCTGCTCGCTTGTTCAGATCGCGCCAGCAGCGTTGGAGAAGATTGGCATCCAGGTTCCGGTAGAGGTCCCGAAAACGGTGGTCTTTGCAGGTCTGCGCCCGCAGTGCTATTCCCCGCAGTGACGACTGCATGGATGCAGGAGGTAGAACAACGCAGGGAGCAGTTGTCGAGGTTGGCTCGTGTTGTTCCAGTCCGACTGTGTCCGGCATGAGTTTCCTTTGCGGGCTACGTACTTCCGTCAGGTCCTTCCCCATGTAATGGGCTTTCCCCATCGCTGAGTACTATGCCTGATAAGACACCCCAACGGCATCTAGCCACCTCGCGGTGACCCACCTGGCTATGGCCTTCCCATACCAGGAGCCCATCGGGGCTTCCCGAGTTCTACGACGTATCTCTTCCTGCATGCCACGGCCTGAGGACTCCGCCGGATCTCCACACCCTCGCCAACTCGGGTGCTTCTGTATTGCCTTCGGTGCACGTTAAAACCCTCGGCATCCGGATTGAGCTTTTCGAAGCTGTACCAGCACTTCAGGGTGCGCGACCATCCCTACGGCCTACAGGATTCTCTGTCTACGCTTAACCTGTCTTGTTCGTGACTCCGCACTCCGCCACAGGTCCAAGACTCGATACGGGTAAGGGCTAGCCCTTACCCGACAGGGACTTTCACCCCGCAAGATACGCCGAGCTTTGCTCGGCGCGATAACGACCAAGCTCACCGGCAGCCAGAAGCTGCATAGAGAGGAACGAGCGGCGCAGCTTCTGGCTGTCCGAGTGCAGCGCCTGTTATGCCTTATAAGCAATCGGATTTCTCAACCACTATTTTCGCAACAGGCTTACTTGATTTGTCGCGATACATATAAACTAGCTTTCTTCCTTCATTCAGAAGGGGGCGTGTTTCTTCATTAGCACATCCCGCTGTTTTAAGGTTTGGTGTCATTACCGATGTGAACCGTGTAACATCTAAATCAGCAACGAGCCAATTTACCAGCGTATAGTTGTAGTAAACATCTTTGTCTTGAATTGACACATGATCCAACCTCGTATCATTATCAACCATGCTTGGGAGGCTCTTGTTGATCATTTTTATTTCTTCACTTAAAGCAAGGTCTGTATCACTACCTTGTTGAAGCCCAACAATGAAATTAACTATTAGAGCCAAAGTACCCAAAACAACAGCAACACGGGCAAGGCCTGCCCAAATTGCCCTACCTTGATATTTGCCTGCGCTTCGCCAAATTGCTATGAGCATAAAAACGCTGTAGCCAATGGCAACCCAATAAAATGCCATTACAGACCATGCGCCTGTCTGCGAGGATGTGATTTCCAGGTAGTTGAATTCAATTATTTTTAGAATAATCTGGAATACAACATTCCCAATAAGAACACCAAACACCCAATAGGTTATCGGTAGCGATACATCTCCGCGAAATAATCTTGCAATGAACCCCGATTTTTTCTCCATCGGCTGGCTCTCTGTTGTTTCTGCTTCCATAGTTGGTTCCTTTTTAAGCATAACGCTTCGCATCACCGGCAGCTAAAAGCAGAGCGACGAGGAACGAGGAGCGCCGTTTTTTGCTGTCCGAGTGCATGCGATTGTTAGGCATTATCTTCCACCTGCCAATTCAATGAATGTGCCTGTAGTATATGATGCCTCATCAGATAGCAGCCACATGATTGCATTTGCTACTTCGATTGGGTGGCCACCTCGTTTCATTGGCAAAGACTCTTTTATGCGATCTACACGCCCTGCCTCGCCACCGTCAGCATGCATGTCAGTATAGATAAATGCAGGGCGCACAGCGTTAACGCGAATGCCTTCTTCAGCCACCTCGCGGGATAGACCTATAGTAAGCGTGTCGATAGCGCCCTTGGATGCTGCATAATCAACATATTCGCCTGCTGACCCAAGTCTTGATGCGGCAGATGATACATTAACAATAGCTCCGCCTTGCCCTCCATGTTTTATGGACATGCGCCTCACGGCCTCTCTCGCGCATAAAAAAGAACCGACCACATTCGCCGCTAGAATTCTATTTAGTCGGGCCACATCAATATCCTCGACCCTCATTTGTCTTTCAAGAATTCCGGCATTATTGACCAGTGCTGCAATAGGCCCCATTTTCTCATCAACGATTTTAAATAGATTTTTGATGTCCGATTCCAAAGAAATATCTGCCGCAACAGCAATGGCCTTTCCGCCGCTTGCTTCAATCTCATCAACGACTGCGTGAGCGGCTGTTTGGTTTTTATGATAATTGACGCACACATAATATCCGCGAGCAGCTGCAAGCCGTGCTGTTGCCGCACCAATTCCACGGCTACCGCCAGTTATCACTATTACTTTATTCATTAATAAAGGTGCTCGACTCTTGGTTTATTTGCCTAACTATATGTCGACGACCCATTGACCGAATACACCCCTTGGAACAGGTCCCCATGCAATTGTTTTCTCCCCAAAATCACTGGCCTGCGATGTTTTCCTCTCGTCCTCTCCGAGAGTGATAAGCGGCCGGTCAGCCGTATAACGGTATATGCGACTGATTGGCCGCATATACCCCCGCGCCAGATTTTGAAACCTTCCAAATATCCGGCACTTGGCCTGCAATGGCCGGGACGTGACGAGCCGCGTTTGCATACCTGACGCCGAAAGGTGTATATATGTACACGTACTGCATGATTGCGAGGGATTGCACAATGCCGATCCAACCTTCGAGTGGGCGTAAACCGCCGTGGCTCCTGCAACAGGTCCGTGAGCGTATACGTCGGCTCAACTACAGCTACCGGACAGAACAGGCTTATGCCTACTGGATTCGTTTTTTCATCATCTTCTCCGGGAAGAGGCACCCCCGTGAAATGGGCAAAGCGGAAGTCGAGCGATTTCTGACCTATCTCGCGGCCGAACGCGGCGTATCGGCTTCGACACAGAACCAGGCGCTTAGCGCCTGCTCTTTCTTTATCGCCATGTACTGGAAGTGGAACTCGACTGGATCGAGAACGTGGTCCGCGCCAAGAAGCCGAGTCGGGTTCCGGTAGTGCTGACCCGCAGGGAGGTAGAAAGGGTGCTGTCGCGTATGAAAGAACGATATTGGCTTATGGCCAGTTTGATGTATGGCACAGGGCTTCGCGTGATGGAGTGCCTGCGATTGCGGATCCAGGATCTGGATTTCGGATACCGGCAACTGCTCGTGCGCAATGACAAAGGTGGAAAGGATCGATTCGTGCCATTGCCGGATTCTTTGGCAGACTCTCTGCAGCAGCAGATTAACGAAGCGAAACGGCTTCGGGACGCGGATTATCAGGATGGCTTTGGCGAGGTTTCTTTGCCGGGTGCACTGGCCAGGAAATACCCCAATGCTCCGCTCGAACTCGGCTGGTGGTATGTATTTCCCTCGTTCACCCGTGCGATTGATCCGTTCTCCGGTACTGAAAAACGGCACCACATGGATCCGAGCCCTGTGCAGAAGGCCTTCAGGCAGGCGGTGCGCGCTGCGGGGATCCGAAAACATGCCACTCCCCATACCCTGCGCCATTGTTTTGCTACACACCTGCTCGAAGCCGGTTACGACATTCGTACGGTCCAGGAATTGATGGGACACAAGGATGTCAAGACGACGCAGATTTACACCCATGTGCTTCAGCGGGGGAGTACTGCGGTGCGCAGCCCTGTAGACGCACTGGCGGGTGTACAAGCGAAATCGGTGTATTGAGCGAACGAACAGGAAAGGTTTCGCTTTGCTGGGGGCGCGACAACACCAGTCCGATCGGCGTTGACCGGCTGGTGCGGGGGATGATGGGATGTCGAACCCAAGAACTGCTTCCATGGCGATATCCGTGCTATTCGTTTTGTGACGCCTTCAGTTCCGGTGGCGTCTATGTCGTGGATGACATTATCGGTTAGGCCGGAGAATCGCAAGGAGACGGTTGTTGGTACTTCTGTCGCGGCTTGTTTGGAGTTTCTCACCCCCAACTCCTCGGCAGCTATCTCCTGAGCTGCTCTACCTCCTGCATCCGTGCAGTCGGCTCCTGCTGGAGAGGGGGCTTTTTGCAAGGCGGACGGCTCGCTTTTGCCATGGCCTGTTTGGGTTTCCCCTCACCCCAAACCCTCTCCCTCCGGAGAGGGGCTTTTTGTCGGTTTCCCCTCCCAACCCCTCTCCAGGGGAGGAGCTGTTATCGGTTTCCCCTGGAGAGGGGCTTTGATGTGAAGAATATGTAAGTGGTGTATATTTATACACCTCACTTTTGCTGCGCTTTTCCCGGCCATGTGCGACTACGCCGAACTCCATTGTCTGTCCAATTTCACCTTTCTGCGGGGGGCTTCCCATGCGGAGGAGTTGGTGGTGCGCGCGGCCGAGTTGGGGTATTCGGCGCTGGCGGTGACGGATGAGTGTTCTCTGGCGGGGGTGGTGCGTGCCTATCGGGCGGCGAAGGAGCAGGGGCTACACCTTATCGTCGGCAGCGAGGTGCGGCTGGAGGATGGGATCAAGCTGGTGTTGCTGGCTTCTGATCGGGAGGGGTATGGGAATCTTTCGGAGCTGATCACACTGGGGCGGCGGCGTTCGGAAAAGGGGGCGTATCGGCTGGGTCGGGAGGATCTGGCGGATGGGGTGCCGGGGTGCTTGGTGCTCTGGCTGCCGCCGGACACAGATACGAGAGATGAGGGACGAGGAGCGAGGGAGAACGAGACCTCCGAATCGGTGGCGGCTGAGGGCAATCAGGATTTTCGCGGCTTCCGCCGCTCCTACGGGGGTGAGGAGGCGAACGCGGCCGAATGGGTGGCGGGGACGTTTCCGGGGCGGGCCTGGATTGCGGTGGAGTTGCACTGCGGGGCGGACGATGCCGGCAAGGTAGCACGGTGCAAGGCGCTGGGGGAGGCATCGGGGCTGCCGCTGGTGGCGGCGGGGGATGTGCATATGCACCGCCGCGGGCGTCGTGCGCTGCAGGATCTGCTGACCGCCATCCGGCTGTGCACCACGGTGGCCGAGGCGGGCGCGGCGCTCTATGCCAATGGCGAGCGCCACCTGCGGCCCAGGGAGCGCCTGGCGGAGATCTATCCCGCCGAATGGCTGGCGGAGACCACAGCCATCGCGGCGCGCTGCCGCTTCACTCTGGAGGAGCTGAAATACAACTACCCGGATGAGATCACTCCGCCGGACGAGACCCCGGGCGGCTATCTGCGGCGGCTGACCGAGACGGGGTTGAAGCAGTTCTGGCCGCAGGGTGAGCCGGAGAAGGTGCGTCGGCTGGTGGAGCATGAGCTGACCATCATCGGCGAGCTGGGGTATGAGCCCTACTTTCTCACCGTTTATGACCTGGTCCGCTTCGCCCGCGGGCGCGGGATTCTCTGCCAGGGGCGCGGCTCGGCGGCCAACTCGGCGGTCTGTTACTGCCTGGGGATCACGGCGGTGGACCCCAGCCGCTCGGAGATGCTGTTCGAGCGCTTCATCTCCAAAGAGCGGGATGAGCCGCCCGATATCGATGTGGATTTCGAGCACACCCGGCGCGAGGAGGTACTGCAGTACCTCTATGAGCGCTATGGCCGGGAGCGGGCCGCCCTCACCGCCACAGTGATCACCTACCGCACGCGAAGCGCCCTGCGCGATGTGGGCAAGGCCCTGGGGCTCTCCGTCAATGAAGTGGATCGGCTGGCCGGGGCCTTCGGTCGCTGGGGGCGGCCAAGGGCTGCCCTTACCCCACAAATCGCCCATCAGCGAGTCGCTGGCCGGTCAGATGCAAAGCGCGCCCCCGCAGGAATGGCCGTAGCCCTTTCAAGGGGGCGCAACGCCGCAGATGGCCGGCCAGCGGCTCGCCCGGAGGGAGCCACTGGGGCGTGCCATGACGGCGTTGTGGTGCTTGGAAAGGAGAACAACCCTTCCCCTGCGCACCACGCCTTGTCCTGCCACGCCCCAATGGCTCTGAAGGGTGATTTGTGGGGTAAGGGCAGCCCGGAAATGACCGAACGGCTGAGTGAGGCGGGCTTCGATACCGAGAGTCCGATCATCAAACGCCTGCTGGTGCTGGTGTGGGAGTTGCTCGACTTTCCCCGCCACCTCTCCCAGCACGTGGGCGGCATGGTGATCACCCGCGACCCGCTGCCGCGCCTGGTGCCCATCGAGAACGCCGCCATGGAGGGGCGCACGGTGATTCAGTGGGACAAGGATGATCTGGACAGCCTGGGGCTGTTGAAGATCGACTGCCTGGCGCTGGGCATGCTCTCGGCCATCCACAAGGCCTTCGACCTGGTCGAGAAACACCGCGGCCGGCGGCTGACGCTGGCCGCGGTGCCCGCCGAGGACCCGGAGGTCTACGCCATGCTCTGCCGGGCGGACACTGTCGGCGTGTTCCAGATCGAGTCGCGGGCACAGATGGCGATGTTGCCGCGCCTGCGCCCCAGGACCTTTTACGACCTGGTGATCGAGGTGGCGATCATCCGTCCCGGTCCCATCCAGGGCAACATGGTTCATCCCTATCTGAAGCGCCGGCAGGGGCTGGAGCCGATCACTTATCCCGGCCCGGAGGCCGAGGCGGTGCTGGCGCGCACCCTGGGGGTCCCCATCTTCCAGGAGCAGGTGATCAAGCTGGCGATGGTGGCGGCGGGCTTCACCGCCGGCGAGGCGGATCGGCTACGCCGGGCCATCGCCGCCTGGAAAAAGGGGCGGGGGCTGGCCGCCTTTGAGGAGAAGCTGCGTTCGGGGATGGCCGAGCGTGGCTATCCGCCCGAGTTTGCCGACCAGGTGATCGAGCAGATCAAGGGCTTCGGTGAATACGGCTTTCCCGAGTCCCACGCTGCCAGCTTCGCCCTGCTCGCCTACATCTCCTCCTGGCTCAAGTGCCATGAGCCGGCGGCGTTTACCTGCGCGCTGCTGAACAGTCAGCCGATGGGGTTCTATGCCCCGGCGCAACTGGTACGGGATGCGCGGGAGCATGGGGTAGAGGTGCTTCCGTTGGACGTGGGGGCGAGTGAGTGGGACTGCACGATTGAAGTGGCGAGTGGCGAGTGGCTAGTGGCTAGGAACGCAGTGGCGAGTGGCGAGTGGCGAGTGGCTAGGAATGCAGTAGCGAGTGGCGAGGGGCGAGTGGCCAGGAATGCAGTGGCGAGTTGCGAGGGGCGAGTTGCGAGGGAAGGCCGGGACTGTTTGGATCGCCCCCTCCCCGGCCCTCGGCAACTGCTCCCGGCGTTGCCCTACCTCCTACATCCCTGTAGTCGTCCCCCGCAGGGGGAGGGAGACGTTCTGTCTTGCCTGGGGGGTGATGGTGAGGGTACGGGCCGTGAGGTAAGGGAGGGGAATCCAGCTGCTTACCTTCGTTCCTCTGTAGGAGCCCACCCCGTGGGCGAATCACCACCCGTCGCTAGCCCGCCACTGCCAGTCCGGCTTGGGCTACGTATGGTCAAAGGCCTGA
>NZ_JAENYR010000005.1 GCF_016841685.1 Thiohalomonas denitrificans | reverse complement strand
TCGCTCTAACGACTGCGTCCATGCAGTCGTATTTGCCTCAGATGGCCGGAAAATCCGACTCAATCCGTCTTGTCCTCGTGATGGTCGCTATTCTCGGACAGGCTCCTAGATTTCAGCCACAGAGAACACAGAGGGCGCAGAGATGACGGCTGTAATCTCGGTGAGCTCTGTCTCCTCTGTGGTTAAAAACCGCCAGTTACTCGTAACTGCTCGCCCGGTTGGTCATGCGCGGCATAGGAGATTCGTCATCCCCGCGCAGGCGGGGATCCATTTTGAGCCATGCCGCTGCTCTCTGGATTCCCGCCTCCGCGGGAATGACGGGGGAGTGAGCAGTTACAGTTACTCCTTGATTTCGATGTCGGCGTTCTCCCTGAGGCTCTCCAGATACTCTGCGACGTATTTCTGCTGCAGGGCCTGTTCAATCTGCGGCTTCACCTCCTCGAAACTCGGCGGCTGCTGGGAACGGGTGTCTTCCAGCTCAATGACGTGCCAGCCGAAGCGGCTCTGTACCGGCTCCGCGGTGTATTCCCCCTCTTCCATATTCTGAAGGGCCTCTGAGAAGGACGGCACCATCTGTTGCGGATTGATCCAGCCCAGATCGCCGCCTTGCTGACTCGAGGGATCGATCGAAAACTCCTCGGCCAAGACAGAGAACTCGGCGCCTTCCTCCAGTTTGGCGATCACCTCTTCAGCCGTATCCTGCTCCTCGACCAGGATGTGGCGCGCCTTGTATTCGGTGGCATCGATCCGGGAGATCTGCTCGTCGTAAAAGGTCTTCATCTCCTTTTCGGTTACCGGGTTCTCCTCGAGGGCCGTCTGCACAGCGGCATTCAACAGGACATTGCGGCTGGCTTCTTCCAGCGCCGCCTGGACCTCGGGGTCTTCGTCGAGGTCCTTGGCAAGGGCGTCCTGGTATACCAGTTCGCGGGAGATCAGTTCGTTGATCACCTGCATTTGATCCTTCGCCTGCTCGGCACCCATCCCCTGCTGCTGTTGATACTGCTCGATGTCCTCGCGATAAATGGGTTCGCCGTTTACTGTGGCGACTTCTTCGGCCGCCTGGATGCAGGCCAGGGGCAGGGATGCCAGGAGTAGAGTGGCACCGGTGCGGCGCAGGAAAGAGAAAGATTTGTTCATAAAACGTGCTCCTTATTGGTTTTTGCTCTCTTCCGGGGTTTCAGCTTTGATGGAGAGTGCATGGATCTCGGAGTGCATCAGATCATCAAGGGCAGCATAGACGAGACGATGCCGCTCGATCAGGCTTTTGCCCGCAAAAACGGGTGAAACCACGCGCACGGTAAAGTGGCCTGCGCCCCCGGCACTGGCGTGGCCGGCATGCTTGTGGCTGTCGTCGATGATCTCCAGCTGTTCTGGTTCGAGAGTGTTGTTGAGTACGGAGCGAATGGCTTCGACGCGATTCATGGCACCACCTTCCGGAAGGGTTTGACGATCACCCGGTCGTATACGCCGGCTTCAATGTAGGGATCCGCGGCCGCCCAGCGGCGCGCCGTTTCGAGCGATTCGAATTCTGCGACCACCAGGCTGCCGGAAAAGCCGGCGGGACCGGGGTCGTCGGCATCAATGGTCGGGTGGGGGCCCGCCAGGAGGAGCCGCCCTTCGTCCTGCAGGACTCTCAGTCGCTCGAGATGCGCCGGACGCGCCTGAAGGCGCTGTTCGAGACTGTTTTCCACATCTTCGGAGATTATCGCGTAAAGCATCAGTTTTTCTCTTCCGTTTGTGGCTTCATGTGACGCACCAGAAAGAAAGCCTGTCCGATCACGAACACAAAGGTCAGCCCCATCAGCCCGAAGAGTTTGAAATTAACCCAGATCTCGGTGTCGAAGTTGTATACGACATAGAGATTGAGAAATCCCGAGCCGATAAAGAACAGGGCCCAGGCGGTATTGAGTCGTTGCCATATGATGTCGGGCAGTTCCAGGGCCGAGCCCATCATGCGCTTGACCAGCAGCTGGCGGCCGATGAAGTGACTGGCAAGAAAGGCGAACCCGAACAGCCAGTTGACCACGGTCGGCTTCCATTGGATAAAGGTCTCGTTCTGCAACCAGAGTGTCGCGCCTCCGAGGACCGCTATGAGGCCCAGGGTGACCAGGTGCATATTCTCGAAGCGGCGGTGGCGCAACCAAAAGACCGCCACCTGAATAAAAGAGGCCCCGATCGCCACTGCCGTTGCGGTATAGATGCCATATATTTTGTAGGCGATGAAAAACAGCAGGATGGGAAAAAAATCAAAAAGAAGTTTCATGAATTGAATCAGGTTGGATGATCTGTGCCCGACAGCGTCTATTAACAACTAGTGTACTGTTGCATGCTTGCCGATACTTTCAGAGCTCCCAAGAACGTTCAGGACAAGTTGCAGCGCGCAGGCAATGGTTACTCTCCTGTCAAGCGCTGCAACGCCGTCATGGCGCTTTTGGGGCTCCCTTCGGGCGAGCCAAGCATGTAACAGTACACTAGCACATTGCAGCACGCCATGCGGCGTGAAGCCAAGGCGCGGGATAGGGTAGAATAGAAAGATTATGTTTTACGACCTACACAGTCATTCACTCGCTTCGGACGGGACACTTGCCCCCGGGGAGCTGGTCCGCCGGGCCCGCGCCGCCGGTGTGGATGTTCTGGCGCTTACCGATCACGACGAGATGGCCGGCGTCACCGAGGCCGCTGAAGCCGCGACGGCGCTCGGATTGACGCTCGTTCCCGGTGTGGAGGTCTCGGTCACCTGGAATCGGATGACGATCCATATCGTGGGACTGCACGTTGACCCGAACAATACCGCGCTACAGGCGGGACTCGGGCGCCTGCGGAAATTTAGGGACTGGCGGGCCCGTGAAATCGGACGGCGTCTCGCCAAAGTCGGCATTGAGGGTGCCTACGAGGCGGCTGCGGAGCGGGCCAAGGGCCGAGTTGTCAGTCGTACACACTTTGCTCAGTTCCTGGCCGGGGAGGGACATGCCAAGAGCGTGCGCGATGTCTTCAAACACTTTCTGAAACGTAACAGGCCGGGCCACGTCCCGGGAGAATGGGCCACGTTCGAAGAGGCGGTGGGCTGGATCCGTGCCGCTGGGGGGCAGGCAGTGATTGCCCACCCTGCCCGCTACGATATGACCATGACACGTCTGCGGAAGCTGGTCGGGGAGTTCATGGAGGCGGGTGGCGTCGGTATCGAGGTGGTCTCGGCCAGCCACAGCCGCGATGACTGCTTTAAAATTGCCCAGCTCGCGCGCCATAACGGGCTGCTCGCTTCGGCGGGCTCGGATTATCATGGTCCGGAACATCCGTGGGTGGAGCTGGGACGCCTGGCACCGCTGCCTGACGGCTGCAATCCTATCTGGGGTAGCTGGGACACTGAGTTGAAGCGCGCCGCGTGTGACATTGACCGCAGAGGTCACGGATAAAAACCCGGGTGGAAAACCCTCCTCTGTGGTTTTCCTCTGTGAACAAAAACAACGACGGATTTCATGAGCCAATTCTTCCAGATCCATCCTGACAATCCCCAGCCACGCTTGATCAAGCAGGCAGTGGACATGATTCGTAGCGGGGCCGTGACGGTCTATCCGACTGACTCCGGCTATGCGCTCGGTTGTCATTTGGATGATAAAAAGGCCTTTGATCGGATTCGCAACATTCGCCAGTTGAGCGAAAAGCACCACTTCACACTGGTCTGTCGCGATCTGTCGGAACTGGGTACTTATGCCAAAGTGGGCAATACGGCGTATCGGCTACTCAAGGCGGTGACGCCCGGCCCGTATACCTTTGTTCTACCCGCTACGCGCGAGGTGCCGCGTCGGCTGCAGCAGCCCAAGCGTAAGACCATCGGTCTGCGGGTTCCCGCTAATCCGATCGCGCAGGCCTTGCTTGAGGAATTGGGCGAGCCCATGGTCAGTACCACCCTGATCCTGCCGGGCCGGGAGATACCGGAATCGGATCCCGAGGATATCCGTGATCGATTGGAGCACGCCGTCGACCTCATCATCGACGGCGGCTTTGGTGGCCTGGAACCGACTACGGTGATCGCCTTTGAGGATGATACGCCGGAGGTTCTGCGCCGCGGGCTTGGCGATCCCGCCCCTTTCGAAGCTTGAGGTAATTCACCGCAAAGACGCAAAGCGCGCAAAGGGGGTGATTGGTTGGAAAGTACTTCCCTCCGAAGTTCCTCGAAGGGTTCCTCAAACCCCGAGCACATGAGTAGGATAAAAGATCCTTCTTTGCGCCCTTTGCGTCTTTGCGGTTAAACCCATTACGTTCAGCCGACTTCGGCTCACAGTGAACCAGCAGGTATAATCCCCGAATGGATGAACTCAATGTCATGCAGCGCATCGCGGTCTGGGCGCTGCCGGTGATCTTTGCCATTACCGTGCATGAAACGGCCCACGGCTGGGTTGCCCTTCGTTTTGGCGATCCGACTGCGCGCATGCTGGGACGGTTGACGCTGAATCCAATTAAGCATATCGACCCGGTGGGGACGATTCTCGTGCCGGGTATCCTGCTGATGTTGGGAGGGATCATTTTTGGTTGGGCCAAGCCGGTGCCCATTACCTATGAGAATTTGCGGAACCCGAAACGCGATATGGCGTTGGTGGCCCTGGGAGGACCGCTGTCAAACTTGATCATGGCAGCATTTTGGGTGTTGATGGCCCAGCTGGGAGCCTGGTTTGGGGGGGATGTAGGGCTTTTCCTCATCTACATGGCAGTAGCAGGTATCTTCATCAATATCATCCTGATGGTGCTTAATCTTCTTCCACTGCCGCCGCTGGACGGCGGGCGGGTGGCGGTCGGGTTACTGCCCGGACCGGCATCCTGGCAGCTCAGCCGTATTGAGCCCTATGGGTTTCCCATCTTGGTATTGCTACTGGTTACTGGCATATTGGGACAGATTCTGTGGCCGATGGTGACATGGTTTCTGTCGCTGCTGGGGGGGATGACCGGGCTATCGCCCGAGGCCTTCCTGGCGGTCCTGTATTCACTGGTCTGATCACGAATTGGAGTCGTTTTGAATTCCCTGTCGTCGCAAAATCAGCGCGTGTTGTCAGGTATGCGGCCCACCGGCCGTCTGCACCTCGGCCACTATCACGGCGTCCTGAAAAACTGGTTGAAGCTCCAGCATGAATACGAGTGTTTCTTCTTTATTGCCGATTGGCACGCCCTGACCACCGAGTACGACAATACCGGTCCGATCGTCGAGAACGCGATGGATATGGTGATCGACTGGCTGGCGGCGGGAATCAATCCCGGTTCGGCGCGGCTTTTTATTCAGTCCCAGGTGCCGGAGCACGCCGAGCTGCACGTGCTGCTGTCGATGATGACGCCGCTGGGGTGGCTGGAGCGTGTACCTACCTATAAGGACCAGCAGGAAAAGCTCAAGGAAAAGGACCTCTCTACCTATGGTTTTCTCGGCTATCCGCTGCTACAGAGCGCCGATATCCTGATCTACCGCGCGACCCAGGTTCCGGTCGGTGAAGACCAGGTCGCCCACGTGGAGTTGACTCGTGAGGTGGCGCGCCGCTTTAACCACCTGTATGGCCGCGAACCGGACTTTGCCGACCGGGCCGAGCAGGCGGCGAGAAAGATGGGCAAGAAGAATGCCCGTCTGTACCACGACCTGCGTAAACGCTATCAGGAGCAGGGCGATCACGAGGCGCTGGCCACGGCCCAGGCGCTGCTAGAGAATCAGCAGAACATCACCCTGGGTGATCGGGAACGCCTGTTCGGCTATCTCGAGGGCGCCGGCAAGATTATCCTGCCCGAGCCCCAGGCGCTGCTCACCCCGGCGTCGAAGATGCCCGGCCTGGACGGACAGAAAATGTCCAAGTCTTATGGCAACACTATCGGCCTCCGGGAAGACCCCAAGGAAGTCGAAAAGAAGCTGCGCACCATGCCTACCGATCCGGCCAGGGTGCGCCGTACCGACCCGGGCGATCCGGAGAAGTGTCCAGTATGGGAACTGCACAAGGTTTACTCGGGCGAAGAGACCCGTCAGTGGGTACAGGAGGGCTGCACCACCGCCGGCATCGGCTGCCTGGATTGTAAACAGCCGGTGATCGATGCCGTCTCTTCGGAGTTGGCGCCCATCCGTGAGCGCGCCAAGGAATTCATCGATAACCCCTCGCTGGTGCGCAAGATCCTGGCGGAGGGGCGCGAACAGGCTCGTGACGAGGCCAAACTCACCCTGGAGGAGGTTCGCCGCTCCATGGGGCTGGACTACCGGTAATCGACCATGAATGACGTTTGCGTCGAACCCAACGCCCGGGAAGAGAGGGAAGCCTCCCGGCAGCCGCGACAGGAGGAGATGCCCTTTGCCATCGTCCTGGGCTCACCTCTGATGGAGATGCCCAAGGACCTCTATATTCCCCCGCAGGCGCTGGAGGTCTTTCTGGAGGCGTTCGAAGGACCGCTGGATCTGCTGCTTTATCTCATCAAGCGGCAGAATCTGGATGTCCTGGATGTCCCCATCGCGCAGATCACGACCCAGTACATGAAGTACGTGGAGTTGATGAAAGAACTCCAGCTGGAGCTGGCCGCGGAATACCTGGTTATGGCAGCCATGCTGGCGGAGATCAAATCGCGCATGCTGCTGCCGCGCCCGGTGGCTTCGGAAGAAGAAGATGATGACCCACGTGCGGAACTGGTTAGGCGTCTCCAGGAGTATGAGCGCTTCAAACAGGCGGCTGGAGATATCGATGACCTCCCCCGTGTGGGAAGGGAGGTCTTCCCGGCGTGCATCGAGGGACCCGATCGTGCGGTGGAGAAGCCCAGGCCCGATCTCGACCTTCGGGAACTGCTGACTGCGCTTTCGGAAGTGGTCCGTCGTGCCGAGATGTTTGCCCATCATCATGTCCAGCGTGAAACGCTGTCGGTGCGCGAACGCATGTCGCAGGTACTGGAGGCCCTCAGCACCGAGTACTTTACGGAATTCACCACGCTGTTCCCGCTCGAAGAGGGGCGTCGGGGCGTGGTGGTAACCTTTATGGCCGTGCTTGAGCTTATCAAGCAATCGCTCATTGAACTGATCCAGACCGAAACCTTCGGGCGGATCCATGTCAAGGCCGTCGGCACCAGCGAGTAATCCGAATCGATCTATGGAAATCGAAGAGCTGAAGAAGATTGTCGAGTCGGCCCTGTTTGCGGCGGGTGAACCACTCAGTCTGGATCGGTTGCAGGGCCTGTTCGAGGAGGAGGAGCGGCCGGACAAGGGGGCGCTTCGGGAGACTATCGAAGCCCTGCAGGCCGACTGCGAAAGGCGCGGCGTGGAGCTCAGGGAGGTGGCCAGCGGATACCGTTTTCAGGGACGGGCCGAGACGGCTCGCTGGGTATCCCGTCTGTGGGAGGAAAAACCGGCCCGATACTCCCGAGCCCTTCTGGAGACCTTGGCGCTGGTGGCCTATCGTCAGCCAATCACCCGGGCCGAAATCGAGGATATCCGTGGTGTCTCGGTCAGCACCAACATCATGCGAACCTTGCAGGAGCGTGAGTGGGTGCGGGTGGTTGGGCATCGGGATGTACCCGGTAAGCCCGCCATGTATGCTACCACACGGCAGTTCCTGGATTACTTCGATCTGAAGACGCTCGATGACCTGCCGCCGCTTTCCGAACTCAGGGACATCGACAAGCTCAACGCCGAGCTGGATCTGCGTCTCCCGGGCGAGAATGCCGCCGAAGATGAACCGGAGAAAGGCGTGCCACTGCCGCCGGTGGATCTGGAACCGGTTGAGTACGTATGACCACAGAGACAGCGCCCGATGTGGCACCGTATGGCGCATCCATCGGTTTGTCCGTAGAGAATTCGGAACCGTCGTAGCACTCGGTACTTGTGCGGCTGACCCCTGTGGCCGTGAAACTTTTTTCTCAGATCACTCCGTGATCTCTGTGGTTCGATTCCAATCCTATGAGCGAAAAGCTGCAAAAACTGTTGGCCCGGGCCGGCTTCGGCTCGCGACGTGAACTCGAGGCGTGGATTACGGCCGGGCGGATCTCTGTCAACGGCAGGGTGGCCACGCTGGGCGATCGCGTGGAGGAAACGGATCTCATTCGCGTTGACGGCCGGGTGCTATCGCGCCATCGAAAGGCCGGTCCGCGGCGCCGGGTTCTGGTGTACAACAAGCCCGAGGGTGAACTCGTCACCCGGAGTGACCCGGAGGGCCGCCCCACCGTCTTCGAAAACCTGCCTCGTGCGGGAGGAGGGCGCTGGATACCGGTCGGGCGGCTGGACGTCAATACGTCGGGGCTGCTGCTGCTCACCAATGATGGAGAACTCGCCAATCGTCTGATGCACCCCTCGTCGGAAGTTGAACGCGAGTACGCGGTGCGCATTTACGGCGAGCCCTCACCCGATGTGATCAAGCAGTTGACCGAGGGCGTTGAACTCGAGGATGGTTTTGCCCGCTTCGATTCGGTGGTGGATGCCGGCGGGGAGGGGACCAATCACTGGTTCCATGTCGTCATCCGCGAGGGACGCAATCGGGAAGTGCGCCGTCTCTGGGAGTCTCAGGGGGCCGTGGTGAGCCGGCTGATCCGCGTACGCTACGGACCCGTCATCCTCAACCGGGCGCTTCGCCAGGGGCGCTTTCAGGATCTGCCCCCACCGGCACTCAAGGCGCTGCTCGATGCCGCGGGTCTGCCCGATGAACCGGAAAAGGAGCGGCCGGTCAGCCGCAGGGCACGCCACAAGCCCCAGGGGAGAACGGCGCGCCCCGGCAAGCGGCGTCGGTAACGGGTACGAATAGCCGAATTGTTCCCTCGCCCGGAACCCTGGTGAATGGTTTCGGTCCCGATAAGGTAACCGCTGGCGGACGGTGCACACAGGGACCGGGAAGGAACTGCACCTGGCCAGCAGGGCGGTCCGCGTCTTCGCGGCAGGGCCGATTGGGTCACCCATTTCATTGCTCAGGCGATTCAGGCGGGCATCATGCCGTTTAAAACCATTCATGATCGGCTGTTTGTCGAGCACGGGCTGCAGCATTGGTGGCCCGCGGACACGCCTTTCGAAGTCATGGTCGGTGCGATTCTGACGCAAAATACGGCGTGGTCCAATGTCGAAAAGGCGATTTGCAACCTAAAGACCCGGGATGCGCTGAGCCCGGAGACAATGCTCGGTGTTCCGCACACCGAGCTGGCCGAATGGATTCGTCCGTCGGGTTATTTCAACGTGAAGGCGGAGAGGCTTCGCAATTACTGCCGCTGGTATCTGGAGGCAGGCGGCCTGGAAGCCCTGGAGCGGCTGGAGACGGCGGAGCTACGGCAGCGGGTATTGTCCGTAAACGGTGTGGGTCCGGAGACGGCTGATGACATCGTTCTGTATGCGTTCGGTCGCCCGGTTTTCGTCATCGACACCTATACCCGGCGACTCTTTTCCCGTTTAGAGGTGATTCAAGGCGATGAGACCTATGAGGAGCTGCGATCCCTCGTCGAGCAGGGGCTCGCCAGCGAGCCCAATCGGGTCGAGTTATTCAATGAGTACCACGCCCTGATAGTGGCCCACGCGAAAGATTACTGCCGGAAAAAGAGCCGCTGTGCCGGCTGTTGCCTTCGGTCGCAGTGCCCCGGACGCGACAGGGTTTGATCATTGGTGGAAGAGTTCCGACAATCAGAAAGGTGTTCAAACCAAGGGGCTTCGATGGAACCGGATATTTCCTTTCTGGAAACCGTATTGTGGTTGGCTGAAGAATCGGTGGAGCAGGGCGGTGGCCCCTTCGGGGCGGTCGTGGTCCGGGATGGACATATCATTGGCAAGGGCAACAATCGCGTGACACTCGATAACGACCCTACGGCTCATGCGGAAGTAAATGCGATTCGCGAGGCCTGCCGCACTCTGGGAGATTTCTCCCTGGTGGGCTGTGTGCTGTATGTCAGTTGTGCCCCCTGCCCCATGTGTCTCAGTGCGGCCTATTGGGCACGGTTGGACGCCATCTTTTTTGCTGCGATGGGCGAGGCTGCGGCCGAGGCGGGATTCGATGATCTGTTCATCGCCGAGGAATTGGCGCGGTCGCCGGAGGAGCGGCAGTTGCCTGCACACCGGGTCGACATCTCCGGGGCCGAACGTCCCTTTGCCCTCTGGTCCGCAAAACCGGACCGTGCCGAGTATTAGCTCTGGCCACTTCCTTACGTCGCAGCGTAGTTCTATCACCTTTCCGTGCAGGAGAAACAGCCTCCGGCCGTCGAATTCACGCCAAGGCCTTGCCAATGTATGGGTAATGTGGCGGACGTTCATTCGCAGCGATATAGTGAGACTTATTATAAAACAGAACGAGGATGGTGGAGATGATCAAGCGACTGCTGCGGTTGCTGCCGGTTGTGCTATTCGGAATGATGGGCATCGCGTTCGGTGCCGGCGAAAAGCTGGAGGATGGCGTCAATCCGGGTTATCACCCCCAGCCCGAGTGGTTCAAGCAATCTTTCCTGAATCTGCACGAGGATGTTGGTGAGGCGGCCCAGGAGGGAAAACGGCTGCTCCTCTATTTCTATCAGGACGGCTGTCCCTACTGTGCCAAGCTGTTGCAGGACAATTTCGGTCAGCGGGAGATCGCCCGGAAAACCCGCGACCTCTATGAGGTTGTGGCGATCAATCTGTGGGGCGATCGGGAAGTCACCAATCTGGATGGAGAGGTGGTGACGGAAAAGCAATTTGCGGCGGATTTAAAGGTAATGTTCACCCCGACGCTGCTTTTCCTGGATGAGCAGGGCCGAAAAGCGCTGCGGGTCAATGGCTATTATCATCCCGCCAAATTCATTTCGGCATTGGAGTACGCATCGATCGACCGGAAAAATGCTTTTTCCGATTTTCTGGCCAAAAATCAGCAAGAGGAGGCCTCCGAAGAGCTGAACGAGGCACCCTTTTTCCAGGAGCCGCCGTTTGCTCTCACAAGGTCGGAAAGCATCCCCGCCCAGCGTCCACTGGTTGTGCTCTTCGAACAGCCCCGGTGCGCCGCTTGTGACGAATTCCACCGGGACGTCCTGGCGCGGGAAGCGACGCGCGACCTGCTGGGCGCCTTCGATGTGGTGCGGCTCGATCGCTGGGCCGATACCCGGGTTCTGACGCCAGCTGGTGAGCGCACCACGGCCCGGGAATGGGCGGATTCCATGGAGGTCAAATACACGCCCGGCATGCTGTTTTTTGACAAGACCGGAAGGGAGGTATTCCGGACCGAGGCCTACCTGAAGAGCTTCCACGTGCAGTCGGCCCTGGAATACGTGGCCTCCGGGGCCTACCGCGAGGTTCCGGAATTCCAGCGCTTCGTGCAGGCCCGCGCCGAACGCATCGAGGCCGAGGGAAGGCATGTGGATATCTGGGATTGAGTCGACCGCTCAACTACACCGTTCACCACAGAGCACACAGAGAACAGTATGGTGGAGGCAGCGGCGTGGAACATCCTCTGATGCGCCGCTTCCAATGCAGGTGCGAGCTGTCGACGGTGTATTTGAAGAGTGCACCCTACGCGTTCAATTGCTGTCCCGTGATATCGCGGCTCTCCGGGCCCATCAGGTACAGGTAGGCGCCCATGAGTGCTTCGGGCAAGGGAATGCTGTTGGGATCTTCGCCGGGGTAGGCGCGGGCGCGCATGGTGGTGCGTGCCGGACCAGGATCCAGGCTGTTGACCCGTACGCGGGTGTTGACCTCGAGCTCATCGGCCCAGATCTGCATCATGTTTTCGCAGGCGGCGTTGGAGATCCCGTAAGCACCCCAGTAGGCGCGACCCTTGCGGCCGACGTCCGAGGTGGTGAACACGACCGAGGCGTCGTCGGACGCCTTTAGCAGGTCGAGCAGGGCGGCGGTCATCATGAAGGGGGCATTCAGGTTGGTCTGCATCACCTGTGACCACAACTCGATGCTGTATTGCGACAGGGGCGTCAGCTGGCCCTGGGTGGCGGCGTTGTGCAGCAGCCCGTCCAGTCGTCCGAACTCCTTTTCGACGGTGGCGGCCAGTTCCGCATAGTCCTTTGGCGCCGCCCCTTCCAGATTCATCGGATAGATCGCCGGAAGAGGGTGCCCCGCCTGTTCAATCGCGTCGTAGGTGTCCTCCAGCTTGCGAATAGTGCGTCCGAGTAGTATCACCGTTGCGCCGTGGGCTGCGAAGCTTTTTGCGGCCGCGGCTCCGAGCCCGCCGCCGGCTCCGGTGACCAGAATGATCCGCTCTTTCAGAAGATCCGCGGGAGGCTGATACTGTTTCAAAGTGTCGGGAGGAACGGATGCCATCGGAATTCAGGATGTTGATTAGGGACGTGCATTATCCATGATGTGGCGCGCACATTGAACCCCGCTGCGAACCGCTCCCTCCAGTGTGGCCGGATAGCCGGTCGCGGTGTAATCCCCGGCCAGCCAAAGACCGGTCACGGGTGTCCTCGCCTCGGGGCGTAGGGCATCGACCCCGGCCTCGCAAGCAAACGTCGCCCGCTTTTCCCGGATAACGGCACTGTTGAGGGGGCTCGGCCCGCCCGGCAGGAGGCGGGAAATCTCTTCAGAGACGGCGGCAATCAGCTGTCGGTTTTCCATCAAGGTATGGGGGCCGTCGGTGCTGATGACTGCGGCCATCAGGCCGGGTTGTCCACAAAGGCTGCGGTCAAATACCCATTGTGCATGAGTGCCGATCAGTCCCAGCATGGCGTTGGCGAGTCGGACCTCTTCAGGATAATGGAGATAGACCGTGGTGATGGATTCGTAGGAGAGTTGGAACAGCCGTTCGGCGGTACCTGCCAGCGCCGAATGCGGTTGCAGCAGGCGGGCAGCCGCCACGGGCGGCACGGCCAGTACCACTTGATCGGCTAGAACGGTTTTGTCGCCGGTTTCGATGCCGATGATGCGGTTGTCCTCGATCAGCAGTCGGTTGGCCCGCCGCCCGAGTTGCACATGGCCGTCTCTCTGCTCGATGAAGTCTACAGCAGGCACTGGAAAGATACGCCCGAGCCCGGTACGGGGAATCAGCAGGTCGGCATTGCCTCGATTCCCGGTGAAGGCATCCCGCAGTACGGCAAGAAACGCCCGCGCCGAGGCTCGCGAAATCGGCGTGTTGAGGGTAGCAAGGCATAGAGGCTCCCAGAGACGCCTGATCAGGTCGGTGTTCTGTCCCTCGTGCTCCAGGAGCATGGCGACCGTGCAATCCTCCGCCAGCGCGAATTTCCGTCGCCACAGGCGGTAGGCCATCTTTACAGCGGCACCTCGTTGCCGGAGTGACAGGCCCCTGGCTCGCATTAGCCCGCCGCCGATATGCATTGGGCTTGGAAGCGGCAGCGATGCGAGGTCCAGGTCCTGGCCGTGACCCCTGATGGCCAGGCGGAGCGGTGTTCGGGCGAAGATGTCGGATTCCCTGAGACCGATGCTCTCCATGAGACGCAGGGTTTCCCGGTAGGCGCCGATCAGCAGGTGCTGACCGTTATCGATGTTCAGTTCCCCGAAGCGCACACAGCGCGCGCGCCCGCCGGGTTGACGGGCGGATTCCAGGACCTGAACAGAATAGCCTCTGGCCGCCAGTTCGACGCCGGCCGCCAGCCCGGCCCAACCGGCGCCCAGCACCAGGATCGGTTTCGACTTCATGACTGCGGGCAGGTCGGCATCATCGGCGTTGCTCCCCGAGCCAGCGACGGTGACGGGCGGCTTCACGGCGTGCCGTGCGCCAGACAAGCCAAAGTTTCTGCCAGGATGGCAGCGAAATACGTCGATTCAGTACGGGAAACCCCTGCCCCTCGATCTCATCCAGCAGGCGCAGGTAAATGGCTGCCATCATAAGGGCTGCGCGCTGTCTGTAGCGGTCCTCTTCCGGCAGCCTGGAGAAGGCGGCGCGGTAAAAGGTGCGGGCACGGTCTCCCTGGCATTTGAAGAGCTCCCGCATCGCGTCGGAGTCCCTGCCTCGAATCAGATCTTCGGGGGTGATGCCGAAACGCGTCATTTCATCTTCCGGGATGTAGATCCGTCCCCGGCGAGCGTCTTCACCGACATCGCGCAGGATGTTCGTGAGCTGAAAGGCCATGCCGAGGTCATGGGCATACCGCAGCGTGTGGCGGTCCCGGTAGCCGAAGATTTCGGTCGAGAGCATTCCCACCACGCTGGCAACGCGGTAGCAGTAGAGCGAGAGCTCCTTGAAATCCGCGTAACGGTTCTGATCGAGGTCCATCTCCATGCCGTCTATGATTTCAAGGAAATGCTCTTCGGCCAGTTCATAGCGCTCCAGCATCGGCGCCAGGGCGCGGGTTACCGGATGCTGGGGGGTATCGTGGAAAAGACGGCCGATTTCCTCCCGCCACGCCTGGAGCTGGGTGCGGGCAAGTGCCGGATTTGCGCTTTCGTCGACAATATCATCCACTTCCCGGCAAAATGCATAGAGGGCGGTAATGGCCCGACGCTGCTCCGAGGGGAGAAACAGAAAGCTGTAGTAGAAACTGGAACCGCTACGGGAGGTACGGTTCTGGCAGTATTCATCGGGCGTCATGAAAGTTTTTTGAGGTTAGGGACAAGGATCCGCAGACCGGCACGCCATCTGAGTATAATGGCTCAACCTGGCGGTTGTAAGAGTGGAATGTAAATCGATACGGAGCCCCGAAAATGCAAAAGAGCAGTAATGTAGTGTGGCAGGAACAGAAGGTGAACCGTCAGGACAGGGAGCACCTGAATGGTCATGGCAGTGTCGTGTTGTGGTTCACCGGGCTCTCCGGTTCGGGTAAATCGACCGTGGCCCATGCGGTTGAAGAGCGACTACACGGCTACCGCTGCCGCACGATTGTCCTGGACGGCGACAATGTTCGCCACGGTCTGTGTGGCGATCTGGGGTTTTCCATCGATGATCGGCACGAAAACATCCGCCGCATTGGGGAAATGGCCAAGCTGTTTCTTGATGCCGGGGTGATCTCCCTGACCGCCTTCATCTCGCCCATGTGCAGTGACCGGGATCGGGTTCGTGAGCTGATTCCGGAGGGTGAATTCCTCGAGATCTACTGCAAGTGTCCCATTGAAGTCTGTGAGGAGCGGGATGTGAAGGGGCTCTACCGACGGGCCCGGGCGGGGGATATCAAGGAGTTTACCGGTATCTCTTCACCGTATGAAGAGCCGGAAAAGCCGGAGCTGACTATCGATACCCACGAGCTTTCGCTCGAGGAGAGCGTGGAGCAGGTCATCAATCTCCTGCGTGATCGGGGAGTGCTGAGGGAGGAGAGGGTCGCCACGGCCGCAGGCTCCTGAACAGCATCCGTAGCAGATCGCGTCGCCGCAGCCGGGGACGGGCGAATACGTCCTCGGCTGCGGCCAATCGTTCCAGAACCGCCAGCCCGCCCTCCACGATCATCCGGATTTCGAGCCCGAATCGGCCCCTCAGCCGCGAGCCCAGGGGCGCTCCCTCCAGCATCATCGCGCGCCCCCGCGCCACCTGGGCGCTAAACAGTCGGCGCATGGCCGGGTCGCTCCGGCGCTGCTCGAAGTGCATCTCCGACACTTCCAGTGCCTCCATCTCATCAACCGGGATGTAGATGCGCCCGTTTTCATCGAAGTCCTGCGCCAGGTCCTGGTAGAAGTTGATGAGTTGCAGGGAGGTGCAAATGCGGTCCGACAGCACAAGGTTTTCCGCACTGGCACTGCCGTGCAGATGCAGAAGCAGGCGACCAACCGGGTTCGCCGACCGTCTGCAATAGTCGAGCAGGTCTGCGAAGTCCCGGTAGCGTTTGCGGGTGACATCCTGGCGGAAGGCCGACAGGAGATCGAAAAAGAGCGATACCGGCAGTGGCTTGTGCTTGAGGACATCGGCCACGGCAATAAATACCGGATCAGCTGGCGGTTGCCCTGCTGCGGTCTGCCCAAGCCGTCCTTGGTAGTCATCCAGCGCCTGCAGCCGGGTCTCGATATCGTCTGCCCCCTCGTCGGCGAGATCGTCGGCGGTACGGGCGAATGCGTACACCACCGCGACCGGACGGCGCATGGGGCGGGGGAGTATCCAGGAGGCGACCGGAAAGTTTTCGTAATGGGATTGCGCCAGGGATTGGCAGTGCCGATAGGCGGCTTCCACGGAGTTCGGGTCCATCGGCATTTGGGGTTTGTTCGTCATCCGCACCTCGTTTACACCGGTCTTTTCGCGGCTTCCGCCGCTCCTACAGGTTACTGGCGGGGACGGTTGTGGTTGCGGTAAGCCAGTCGAGCACCAGCTGCGGCTCTTCGATCATGCCGTCGGCGCCCCAGTCACCGGGGTGGTCGGTTTCTCCCAAGTACCCCCAAAGCGCCACCAGGGTTGCCATACCGGCGTTGCGCCCGGCGACGATATCCCGCTCGGCATCGCCGACGTAGAGGCAGCTTAGCGGAGCCGTGCCTGTATCGTGACAGGCCTGATGCATGGGCGCGGGATGCGGTTTGTTCTCCGGGACGGTATCGCCACTGATGATGGTCGCTGCCCGCTGACTGAGCCCCAGTGCAGTCATCAGCGGCTGCGTCAGCCAGGCGGGCTTGTTGGTGACCACGCCCCAGGCCATTCGGCGCCGCTCCAGTTCCGCAAGGAGTTCATCCATGCCGGGAAACAGTCGTGTGCGTGTGGCAATTTCGGCCCTGTAGTGCTCCAGCAGCAAGCTGCGCAGCCGGTCGAAGTCGGGGGCGCCCGGCTCCAGGCCGAAGCCGAGCCGGATGAGGGCGATTCCTCCATGGGACACCACGGGGCGGATTGCCTCGTAGGCCAGGGGTGCGCGGTCCTCCTCTATCAGAACTGCGTTTAATGCACCCGCCAGATCCGGGGCGGTGTCGGCCAGGGTACCGTCCAGATCGAACAGCACCGTCTCGATGATGCTCATTCTTCCCGTACGCAGTAGGCCAGATAATTCACATCGACATTCCTGCCGAGGCTGTACTGGCGGGTCAGCGGGTTGTAACTCAGGCCCGTCAGCTCCCTGACCCGCAGACCGCCATGGCGGGCCCAGCTCTCCATCTCCGAGGGACGAATAAACCTGGCGTAATCGTGAGTGCCCTTGGGCAGCAGCCGTAGCAGGTATTCGGCGCCGAGAATGGCGAACAGGTACGATTTGGGATTCCGGTTCAGGGTGGAGAAAAACACCCTGCCGTCCGGTTTGACCAGCCGTGCACAGGCAGCGATGGCAGACGCCGGGTCGGGGACATGCTCCAGCATCTCCATGCAGGTTACCGCATCGAATGCGCCCGGCATCTCCTCCGCCAGGGCCTCTACCGTGATCTGCCGGTATTCGACCTTCATGCCCGATTCGAGCTGGTGCAGGCGTGCCACCGACAGCGGTGCCTCGCCCATATCGATGCCGGTGACCTCGGCGCCCCGCGCGGCCATGCTCTCGGAGAGAATGCCGCCGCCACAGCCCACGTCCAGGACCTTCTTCCCCGAAAGCCCGATCCGCTCGTCGACGTAATCCAGGCGCAACGGATTGATATCGTGCAGTGGCTTGAACTCGCTTTCCGGGTCCCACCAGCGCGAGGCCAGCTCCTCGAACTTGCGCAGTTCGCTCGGATCGACGTTGTGTACCTGATTGTTCATAGATTTTGCCGCATCGGTCTTTTTCGTTAATTAACCGCGAAGACGCAAAGAGCGCTAAGAAAGATCTGAATGACTCAATCGCAGAGGCGCAGAGTGCGCGGAGGATATCCGCTCATTGGGAGTATCTCTCCGAACTCCGCGCCTCTGCGGTGAATTTTTTCTTTCTTTAGCGCCCTTTGCGTCTTTGCGGTTAAAGCCTTTAGTCAAATTCGCCCAATTTCTTTCGCCACTCCGCCGTACGGGCGCGAAGCGCTTCGATATCGATGGTGGTCAGTTCACCTTCCCGGAGTACGCGACGGCCCGCGACCCAGACATCGGTGACCTGATCGCGGCCGGCGGCATAAACCAGCTGTGAAAGGGGATGATAGACCGGACTGGTTTCGATGTCGTCGAGACGCACGGCAACGATGTCGGCTGCCTTGCCGGGCTCCAGAGAGCCCGTGACGCCATCCAGACCCAAAGCACGAGCCCCGCTCAGGGTGGCCATGCGCAGCGCCGCGGCGGCAGGGACGACGCTGGCATCACCCGCCACGCCCTTGGCCAGCAGCGCGCCAGTGCGCATTTCGCTGAACATATCCAGGTCATTGTTGCTGGCGGCGCCATCGGTGCCGAGAGCGGTATTGACGCCCGCGTCGAGCAGTTTGGCCGTTGGGCAGAAGCCGTTCGCCAGTTTGAGGTTGGATTCCGGGCAGTTCGCCACATGGGCACCGCCTGCGGCGATCTGCTCGATCTCGTCCTGGGTCAACTGTGTCATATGAACCGCGAGCAGGCGGGGTGAAATCAGCCCGAGCCGCTCCAGCCGTTCGATTGGACGCATTCCGAACTGCTGGACCGAATCGCTGATCTCGTCCGCGGTCTCATGCAGATGGATGTGGATTGGTATATCCAGTTCCTCCGCGTAGGTGGCAACCCGTTCCAGCGGTCCATCCGAGACGGTATAGGGTGCGTGGGGCGCAAACGCGGTGGTCACCAGGGTGTCGTTGCGCAGGCTGTCGTGGACCTCGAGGGCCTTGTGCAGGTATTCATCGGCACTCTCCGCCCAGGCAGTGGGAAAATCGATGACGATAAGTCCCACCACGGCCCGAACCCCGGCGTGCTTGGCCTGCTTTGCCACCTCATCCGGGAAGAAGTACATGTCGTTGAAGCAGGTGGTGCCGCTGCGCAGCATCTCCGCCATCGCCAGCTGCGAGCCGTCGCGGACGAACTCCGGACTCACCCAGCGTGCCTCGGCCGGCCAGATGTGGCCCTTCAGCCACTCCATCAGCGGCAGGTCGTCGGCGAGACCGCGCATCAGCGACATGGCCGCATGGGTATGGGCGTTGATCAGACCCGGAATCAGCGCATGGCCGGGCAGGTCGACTTCGTTTTCGGTCCGGTATTCGGCCCTGGCCGAATCGGTGGGAAGAATCGCCACGATACGCCCGGCATCCACAGCGATGCTGTGGCGCACGAGCACGCCCTCCGGTTCGACCGGAATCACCCAGCCGGCGTGAATCAGGGTTTCCACGTTCATGGGGGCAGAAAGATACAGGATTTCAGGCGCAGGATGCGAGTGGAACCGCCCCAGGCTCGGAAATCCCCGTCCATGTAGGAGCGGCGGAAGCCGCGAAAAGGGGTCGCGTCCCGATTCGGTAGCAACCGCGGCTTTCACTGCTGCTCCTGCCCTGATGAGGGATCCGGGAACCCGGTGAATGGTAGAATGTGCGCCGATATCGGACGCGAGACTTGTTTTTTTATGAAATACGACACCATACGTGCCGTCCTCTGGGAGGACGAACACCTGAAACTGCTGGATCAGCGCCGACTGCCCGCCGAGGAGACGTATATGGAATACGACGAGCCGGTCGGCGTGGCCGGGGCCATTCGCGACATGGTGGTTCGTGGCGCGCCGGCCATCGGGGTAACCGCTGCCTATGGCGTGGTGTTGGCCGCGCGGCGCCGTCATGCGGCACAGCCCGAGAGCTGGCGGGAGGCCATCCGTGCCGATTTCGAGACACTGGCGGCATCGCGTCCGACCGCGGTGAATCTGTTTTGGGCGCTGGAGCGCATGGCAGGGGTCATGGACACGCTCTCCGGAGAACCGGTCGCTCCACTGCTCGCCGAGGCGCAGCGCATTCATGAAGAGGATGTGGCGGCCAATCGTCGTATGGGCGAGTTGGGCGCTGCACTGATCGCTGCCGAGGGCCGGGGGGTTCTGACCCACTGCAATACCGGCTCACTCGCTACCGGGGGCTACGGTACCGCTCTGGGAGTGATTCGCAGCGCCTTCGAACAGCAGCGCATCGCGCAAGTGTATGCCGATGAAACCCGGCCCTGGCTGCAGGGAGCCCGGCTAACTGCCTGGGAGCTGGTCAAGGACGGTATCCCCGTGACGCTGCTGGCCGACGGTGCCGGTGCGGCCCTGATGCGGGAAGGGCGGGTGAGTTGGCTGATTGTCGGCTCCGACCGAATTGCCGCCAACGGCGATGTTGCCAACAAGATCGGCACCTACCACGCCGCCATCGCCGCGCGCTACCACGGCGTGAAGGTGATGGTGGTGGCGCCGACTTCCACCGTGGACATGAGCCTGACCGGCGGTGATCAGATCCCGATTGAGAGCCGTTCTGCGGATGAGGTTCTGGGCTGTGGCGGCCGGCCGGTTGCCGCTCCGGGGGCGAAGGCCTGGAATCCCGCCTTTGACGTGACGCCGGCGGAGCTGATCGACGCCATTGTCACCGAGAAGGGTGTGGTGAAGCAGCCGACCACGGAGAAGATGGCGGAGATGATGAAAAAGCCGGTGCCTTGAAAGCGCAAACGGGTGCGAGAGGCTCCCTCGGCCTTTCTGAGCGGTTTTATGCCGGATGCGGGGGCTAAGGCGGATATGGTATGATTGTGCCTATTTATCGGCTCCAGACCTGTATTTTGTCCCGGTAACCGGCAATACAGGCATCCAGCGCCGGTTTCACCCGATTTCGAAGAAACGGACCTCCTGCTAGATGACGGAATTCGCCAAAGAAGTCCTCCCGATCAATATCGAGGAGGAGATGAAGCAGTCGTACCTCGACTACGCCATGAGCGTGATCGTGGGCCGCGCCCTTCCTGATGTCCGTGACGGCCTCAAACCGGTCCATCGGCGCGTGCTCTACGCCATGCGGGAGCTGGGCAACGAGTGGAACAAACCTTACAAGAAGTCCGCCCGCGTTGTCGGTGATGTGATCGGTAAGTACCACCCGCACGGCGACTCGGCGGTGTACGACACCATCGTCCGTATGGCCCAGCCGTTTTCCCTGCGCTACATGCTGGTGGACGGGCAGGGCAACTTCGGTTCCGTCGACGGCGATTCGCCGGCGGCCATGCGATACACCGAGGTGCGCATGGCGCGCATCGCCCATGAAATGCTGGCGGACATCGACAAGGAGACCGTCGATTTCATCGCCAACTACGACGAGTCGGAAAGCGAACCGGAGGTCCTGCCCGCCCGGCTGCCGAACCTGCTGATCAACGGTTCGGCCGGCATTGCGGTGGGCATGGCCACCAATATCCCGCCCCACAACATCAGAGAAGTGGTGACCGGCTGTCTGGCGCTCATCGATGACCCCGATCTCGATATCGCCGGTCTGATGCGCTATATCCCCGGTCCCGACTTTCCTACCGGCGGCATTATCAATGGCGCCCGCGGCATCCATGAGGCGTATCACACCGGGCGCGGCCGCATCTACGTGCGTGCCGTCACCGAGATTGAGACGCAGGACAACGGTCGCCAACGCATCGTCGTCCATGAGTTGCCGTACCAGGTCAACAAGGCACGTCTTCTGGAGAAGATTGCCGACCTGGTAAAGGAAAAGAAGATGGAGGGGATCAGCGAACTGCGCGATGAGTCCGACAAGGACGGCATGCGCATGGTGATCGAACTCAAGCGCGGCGAAGTCCCCGAAGTGGTCCTGAATAATCTCTACCAGCAGACCCAGATGCAGAACGTATTCGGCATCAACATGGTGGCGCTGGTGGAGGGGCAGCCGCGGCTGCTCAACCTCAAGGCAGTGCTGGAGTCCTTCATCCGTCATCGCCGCGAGGTGGTCACCCGCCGTACCGTTTACGAACTGCGCAAGGCGCGCGAACGGGCCCATGTCCTGGAAGGACTGGCTATCGCGCTGGCCAATATCGACCCCATCATCAAGCTGATCCGGGAGGCCGCCAGTCCTGCCGAGGCCAAGGCGGGGCTGCTCTCCACTGTGTGGGAGTCCGGTATGGTGAATGCCATGCTGGAGGGCGCCGGGGCAGACGCCTCCCGTCCCGAAGGGCTCAGCAGGGAGTATGGCCTGGTCGAGGGTGGCTATCGACTATCCGAAGCCCAGGCTCAGGCGATCCTGGACCTGCGACTGCACCGCCTTACCGGGCTGGAGCAGGACAAGATCCTCAGTGAGTACAAGGAACTGCTCAACACCATCGAGGGCCTCATCGAGATCCTGGAGAGTTACGAGCGGCTGATGGAGGTGATTCGGGGTGAGCTCGAGGCCGTGCGTGAGCAGTATGGTGATGAGCGGCGCACCGAGATCCTCGCCACTCACCTGGATCTGACCCTGGAGGATTTGATCAGCGAGGAGGATGTGGTGGTGACCCTCTCCCATGAGGGTTACGCCAAGGCCCAGCCGCTGGCCGACTACCGGGCCCAGCGCCGCGGTGGCCGGGGGCGTTCGGCGACCTCCATGAAGGATGCGGATTTCATCGACAAGCTGTTTGTGGCCAACACCCACGATACCATTCTCTGCTTCTCCAGCCGCGGCCGCGTTTACTGGCTGAAGGTTTACGAGCTGCCGCAGGCGGGGCGCAATGCCCGCGGCAAGCCCATCATCAATCTGCTGCCACTGGAAGCGGAAGAGCGCATCAATGCGGTCCTGCCCATCCGCGAGTTCGAGGAGGGCAAATACGTCTTCATGGCCACCGCCAACGGTACGGTCAAGAAGACGCCGTTGGTCGACTTCTCCCGTCGACGTTCCACCGGCATCATTGCCATCGATTTGGTCGAGAAGGATCGCCTGGTCGGCGTGGATATCACCGATGGTGAACGGGAGGTGATGCTCTTCTCCACCAGTGGCAAGGCGATTCGTTTCAATGAACGTGATGTGCGTCCGCTGGGTCGGGTTTCGCGCGGCGTGCGTGGCATTCGGCTGAAGGAGAATCAGCAGGTGGTGTCGCTGATCGTTGCCGAGGGTGAGGGGTGCGTGCTGACCGCTACCGAAAACGGTTACGGCAAGCGCACCCGTATCGAAGAGTATCCGACCTATGGTCGCGGTGGTCAGGGCGTGATCTCCATTCAGACTGCCGGCCGCAACGGCCCAGTGGTAGGTGCCGTGCTGGTGGAGGAAGAGCACCAGATCATGCTGATCACCAACGGCGGCACCCTGGTACGCATGCGAGTCGACGAGATCTCCGTCATGGGTCGCAATACCCAGGGCGTGAAGCTGATCAACCTCGATGAAGGGGAGAAGCTGGTCGGCATCGAACCGGTGGCCGAAACCGACGAAGAGGATGCCGAGGGCGAAGCCCCGGATGAAACAGAAGACTGATTAACCGCAAAGGCGCAAAGAGCGCCAAAAAATGATTCTCACCGCAGAGGCGCGGAGTGCGCAGAGTCGGTTTTGATCCCGCGAATCTCTGCGGACTCTCCGCCTCTGCGGTGCATATTTTAAGTTCTTGGCGCGTTTAGCGTCTTTGCGGTGAATGGTTTTATTTACGGGAGACTCAAATGGCACGGGTGTTTAACTTCAGTGCGGGGCCGGCGATGTTGCCGCAGGTGGTGATCGAGCGGGCCCGCGAGGAGATGCTGGACTGGCAGGGCAGTGGCATGTCGGTGATGGAGATGAGCCATCGCGGCAAGGAATTCATGTCGATCGCCGCAAAGGCAGAGGTCGATCTGCGGGAGTTGATGGGGATTCCTGCCAACTATAAGGTCCTGTTCCTGCAGGGCGGTGCCTCCAGCCAGTTCGCCATGGTTCCCATGAACCTGCTGCCGGGCAAGGGCAGGGCGGACTACATCAACACCGGCTCCTGGTCGAAAAAGGCGATTGCCGAAGCCAAGCGCTATGGCCAGGTGAATCTCGCAGCCGAAACCTCCATGACCTGTCCGACACAGGATGCATTGCAACTCAGCGCGGATGCCGCCTACGTCCACTACACCCCGAACGAAACCATTCAGGGGGTGGAGTTCCCTTACATCCCGGAGACCGGCAACATCCCGCTGGTGGTGGACATGTCCTCCACTATCCTGTCGCGGCCGATTGATGTCTCGCGCTTCGGTGTCATCTACGCCGGCGCCCAGAAGAACATCGGCCCGGCGGGGCTTACGGTGGTCATCGTCCGCGAAGACCTGATCGGCGAGTGTCTCGAAGGCACCCCGAGCATGTTCCAGTACAAGACCCATGTCGATGCCGATTCCATGTACAACACGCCGCCCACCTACGCCTGGTATCTGGCGGGGCTGGTGTTCGACTGGCTGAAGAACGATATCGGCGGCCTGGACAAGATGGCCGGGATCAACGAGCGCAAGGCGAAGAAACTGTATGACGCCGTGGATAGCTCCGGCTTCTACGCCAATCCTGTCGAGCCCTCCTGCCGCTCCTGGATGAACGTACCCTTCACCCTGGCGAATGCCGATCTGGACGCCACGTTCCTGGAAGAAGCTGCCAAGCAGCGTCTGACCACCCTCAAGGGACATCGCTCGGTCGGCGGTATGCGTGCCTCCATCTACAACGCCATGCCCGAAGAGGGCGTAGACGCGCTGGTGGCTTTCATGGCCGACTTCGAAAAGCGCCATGGGTGAAAATTATTAACCGCTAAGGACGCGAAGAGGCGCTAAGGTAAACCGGTCCGTTACCGGGTCAAGCTCGGTCGCTTCTGAAGGGGGGGTGAACCTTCTTGTCGCCATGGGGTGGAAAATATTAACCGCTAAGGACGCGAAGAGGCGCTAAGGCAAGCCGGTCCGTTACCGGGTCAAGCTCGGCCGCTTCTGAAGGGGCGGCCGAACGGGTGGCATCGCTCAACTTTAAGAGTTTGAGCGTGGCTCTCAAAAACCCTTGGCGAACCTTCGCGTCCTTTGCGGTAAACAAATGATCCGGAGGTTGGGGATGTATAAAGTTTTGACATTGAACAATATCTCGGTGGCGGGGTTGGAGAAGCTGCCGCGGGAGCGGTATGAGGTTGCTTCGGAGATCCAGCACCCGGACGCCATCCTGCTGCGTTCGTTCAAGATGCATGGCATGGATATACCCGGGACGCTGAAGGCGGTAGGACGAGCCGGGGCCGGGGTGAACAATATTCCCGTCGACGAGATGAGCAAGCGGGGCATACCCGTATTCAATGCACCGGGCGCCAACTCCAATGCGGTCAAGGAGCTGGTGATCGCCGGCATGCTCATCGCCTGCCGCAATATCGGGCCGGCCTGGGATTTCGCTCGCGGGCTGGAGGGAGCCGATGCCGAAATCGGCAAGCAGGTCGAGGCCGGCAAGAAAAACTTTGGCGGCTATGAGCTGCCGGGGCGCACCCTGGGGGTGATCGGTCTCGGGGCCATTGGCGGTCGCGTCGCCAACGCCGCGATTTCCCTGGGCATGAACGTCATCGGTTTCGACCCCGGCATCACTGTAGAGGGGGCCTGGGCCCTCGATGCGGGGGTGCGCAAGGCCGCCAGTATCGATGAAGTCCTCACCCATTCGGACTTCGTGACCTTTCATGTACCGCTGGTGGATGCCACCCGTCACCTCATCAATGCCGATCGCCTGAAACGCATGCGGGACGGCGTGGTGATTCTGAACTTTGCCCGTGACGGCATTGTTGACGACGAGGCGGTGGTCGAGGCCATCGCTTCAGGCAAGGTCTATGGCTATGTCTGTGACTTCCCCAGCAATCTGCTGAAGGACACCCCCAAGGTCGTTACCCTGCCGCATCTGGGCGCATCGACCCGGGAGGCGGAAGAGAACTGTGCGGTGATGGTGGCCGAGCAGGTACGGAACTATCTCGAAACGGGTAACATCATCAATTCGGTCAACTTCCCGGAAGTCATTATGCCGCGCGCCGAGAACTGTTATCGGCTGGTGGTGGTGAACAGCAATGTGCCGAACATGCTTGGACAGATCTCCACCAAACTTGCGGACACAGGCGTCAATATCCATGACATGCTCAACAAGTCGAAGGGTGACCTCGCCTATACGCTGGTGGATGTTGATCAGGCGATTCCCGAGTCCTGCGCGGCCGATATCGAAGCCATCGACGGTGTGCTTGCGGTGCGGGTGATCGACTGAACTGAAAATTTCACCACAGAGGGCACAGAGTTTTTAAGGTACTGTCTCTGTATTCTCTGTGTTCTCTGTGTTCTCTGTGGCTATTTGTGTAGACGACGACGTCAATGAGTGAAGAGCGACTTCAGGCGATCCGCGAACGCATCGATGTGCTGGACGGGCAGATCCAGGATCTGATTGCAGAGCGGGCGGCGCTCGCCCGGGAAGTGGCGCGCGTGAAGCTCGACGCGGGCGACGAGGCGCTGTTCTACCGCGCCGAACGTGAGGCGCAGATCCTGCGTCGGGTAAAGGAGCGCAACAAGGGACCGTTGTCCGACGAGACCATGGCCCGACTGTTTCGGGAGGTCATGTCGGCCTGCCTGGCCCTGGAGCAGCCGATGACCATCGCATTTCTGGGACCCGAGGGGACGTTCTCCCAGGAAGCGGTGCTGAAGCATTTCGGCCACGCGGTCAACGGCGCTCCGCAGGCCGCCATCGATGAGGTTTTTCGCGAAGTGGAGGCCGGCAGTGCCGATTATGGCGTCGTGCCGGTCGAGAATTCGACCGAAGGTGCGGTGAACATCACGCTCGATTTGCTGCTGCGCACTTCGCTGAAGATCTGTGGCGAAGTTGAGCTTCGGATCCATGATCACCTGATGTCGCGGGAGTGTTCGCTGGAGGGGATCCGGACGATCTACTCCCATGCGCAGTCCTTTGCCCAGTGTCGGGAGTGGCTTGACAGCCATTTGCCTAACGTGAAACGCGTCCCAGTCAGCAGTAACTCCGAGGCTGCGCGTCTGGCGGCGGCGGAAGAGGGGGCCGCTGCCGTTGCCGGCATCGCAGCCGCTGAATTGTTCGGGCTGAATCGACTGGCGGAAAACATCGAGGATGCGCCCGATAACACCACCCGGTTTCTGATTCTGGGCCGGGAGGACACTCCACCAAGCGGGGAGGACAAGACCTCGCTGTTGGTTTCCAGCCGGAATGAATCCGGTGCGCTGTTTCAGTTACTGAAGCCGCTGGCGGATAATGAGATCTCGATGACCCGCATCGAATCACGGCCATCCCGTCAAGGGATGTGGGAGTACGTCTTCTTCGTCGATGTCGAAGGCCATCGGGAAACGCCGGCAGTGGCCAGGGCGCTTGCCGAATTGGGGCGGAACGCCTCTTTGTTCAAGGTCCTGGGCTCGTTCCCCAAGGCGGCGATGTAATGAATTTGGTTTTGCCACAGAGAACACGGAGCGCTGCGGATTAACCACGGGGGACACGGGGCGCACGGGGTTGTTGAATTGGATGACGCCTTACCGGGTTATCGTTGACCGAAGGGTGTTACTACTGCCCCGGGCCGAGCAAATACAAAAGGGTTTTCCCGTGCTCCCCGTGGTTTAATCTCTGTGTTCTCTCGGCAACTGCTCCATGCGTTGCTCTACCTCCTGCATCCATGCAATCGTGTGCCCTCTGTGGCTTTATTTAGTGAATACAGGTAATGACTGACTTTACTGAACGGGCGGCGCCTGGTGTGCGTGGGCTGCAGCCTTATCAACCCGGCAAGCCGATTGAGGAGCTGGAGCGGGAGCTGGGCATCACTAACGCGGTGAAGCTGGCTTCCAACGAGAATCCGCTCGGGCCGAGCCCGCTCGCCGTCGAGGCGGGTCGCAAGGCGATGATGGATGTCGGGCTCTATCCGGACGGCAATGGTTTCCGCCTGAAGCAGAATCTCGCGGAACGGATGGGGGTGGCGATGGAGCGCATTACCCTCGGCAATGGCTCCAGCGATATTCTGGAATTCGTGGTACGCGCCTTCGTGCAGCCGGGAGATACGGTGCTGTTTTCGGAACACGCCTTTGCCATCTACCCAATCCTGGCGATGACCGCCTCGGCCAGGCCCGTTTCCGTGCCGGCCAGGGAGTGGGGACACGACCTGGCGGCCATGGCGGCGGCGATCACCCCGGAAACCAAAGTGGTATTCGTGGCCAACCCCAACAACCCGACCGGCACCTGGCTTCGCGGTGATGAGCTGGAGGCGTTCATCGCCAAAGTGTCCGCCGAGACGGTCGTGGTGGTGGACGAGGCCTACTTCGAGTACGGTCGCTATCTGGCACCGGATTACCCCGATGCCGTGGCCTGGGTGGAAAAGTACCCCAATCTGGTCGTCAGCCGGACCTTCTCGAAGTGTCACGGCCTTGCCGGGCTGCGCGTCGGTTACGGGATATCGCATCCGGGCGTGGCGGATCTGCTGAACCGGGTGCGCCCCCCATTCAACGTCAACAGTGTCGCCCTTGCGGCTGCCGGGGCGGCGTTGGATGATGACGCCCATCTTTCCAGGACTCTGAAGGTGAACGCCGAGGGTATGAAACAGCTGGCCGCTGGTTTCGATACGCTCGGCCTTTCCTATATCGGGTCGGTCGGCAACTTCATCTCGGTGAATGTGGGTCAGGCCGGTCCGGTCTATGAGGCGCTGCTGCGCGTGGGCGTTATTGTCCGACCGATTGCCGGTTACGGCATGCCGGACCATTTGCGCATCACCATCGGTACCGCCGAACAGAATGAAAGAGTCCTGAAGGCCCTGAACGAGGTTCTGGGGCGCTGAAAACCGAGTAACGAGGTAGTAGGAAATGATTATCATCATGAGCACCGATGTCAGTGAGAAGCATATCGCCGGCGTGGAAAAACGATTGGAGTCCATGGGATTGGGGTGCAATGTCTCCCGCGGCATCGAACGCACGGTGATTGGCGCGATCGGTGACGAGACCAAGGCGGACAAGGAAGCGTTGCAGGCGCTGCCCGGCGTCGAGGAAGTGATTCGGGTTATGAGGCCCTACAAGATCGTCGCCCGCTCCTATCACAAAGAGGACACCGTGGTGGAGATCGGCGGCGTCAAGCTGGGCGGCAATACCGTGCAGGTGATTGCCGGTCCCTGTTCCGTGGAGACGCAGGAACAGATGGACAGGGCGGCGGAAATGGTTGTCGCTGCGGGTTGCCGGCTGATGCGGGGCGGGGCCTTCAAACCGCGCACCAGCCCCTACTCCTTCCAGGGCCACGGCGTGGAAGGACTGGAGATCTTTCGCGCTGCGGCGGACAAGCAGAAGCTGCCGATTGTCACCGAATTGATGGATGTGCGCAGTCTGGATGCATTTGACGAGTACAACGTGGATGCCATCCAGATCGGCACCCGCAATATGCAGAATTTCGATCTGCTGAAAGAGGTGGGCCGGATCCAGAAGCCGGTGATCCTCAAGCGCGGCATGTCGGCGACCATCAAGGAGTGGCTGATGTCGGCCGAGTACATTGCCGCCGGCGGAAACCACAACATCATCTTCTGCGAGCGCGGAATTCGTACCTTCGAAACCGCCTATCGCAATGTCCTGGACGTCACTGCCATTCCGGTCCTGAAGAAGGAGACGCACCTGCCGGTCATCGTCGATCCGAGTCATGCCGGCGGCAAGGCCTGGATGGTCCCGGCCCTGGCCCGCTCGGCGGTGGCTGCCGGCGCCGACGGCCTCCTGGTTGAGATGCACCCGAGTCCGTGCGAGGCCTGGTGCGATGCCGATCAGGCCATTACGCCGGATGAACTCAATGCGTTGATGGGTGAGCTCAAGGGGATCGCCAAAGCCATCGGTCGGGACGTCTGAGGCGCTGGTGCGACGTTTGGCAATCATCGGCGTCGGCCTGATCGGCGGTTCCCTGGCTCGCGCATTGCGGGCAGCCGATAGCGTCGGAGAAATCATTGGCTGCGGGCGCGATGAGGCCCAGCTGGAGCGGGCGGTCGAATTGGGCATTATCGACCGGTATAGCACCGATCCGGCGGAGGCCGTGGATGGGGCCGACGGGGTGGTTATCGGCACCCCGGTAGGGGCGATGGAGTCCATTCTGGAAGCCATTCGCCCCCATTTGGCCGATGGTGCGATCATCACGGATGTGGGCAGTACCAAAGGTTCGGTAGTGGCGGCCGCACATCGGGTATTCGGGGTGCGCTGTCCGCCCGGGTTCGTTCCCGGTCACCCGATCGCGGGGACGGAACGCAATGGAGTGGAAGCGTCCTTTGCTGAGCTGTTTCAGCACAGGCGTGTGATCCTCACGCCATTGCCGGAGAGCGACACCGGTGCCACGGCGGCGGTACGGGCGATGTGGGAGAAGACCGGCGCAATGGTCGAGACCATGACGCCCCAACACCACGATGAGGTGTTCGCCGCTACCAGCCACCTGCCCCACCTGCTGGCCTACACTTTGGTCAACACCCTCGCCACCCTTGATGAAAAGGCGGAGATCTTCCGCTACGCCGCCGGTGGTTTCCGGGACTTTACCCGCATCGCCTCGAGCAACCCAAGCATGTGGCACGACATCTGTCTGGCCAACCGTGATGCACTCCTCAAGGTGATGAACCGGTTCGAAGGTGATCTTCACCAGATGCGGCAAGCCATCGAGTCCGGCGATGGCGACTATCTGCTGGAGGTCTTCACCCGCGCCAAAGAGGCGCGTGACTGTTTCGTGGATAAGGCGGACGATAGCTAACCACGGGGGACACGGGGCGCACAGGGATGTGAAACAATCTCTCTCCCCCGTGTTCCCCGTGGTTCAATACAAAAAGACAATGACTGACGCAAACGTGGAATTTTTGGTACAGCCCGGCGGACGCCTCTCAGGGCGTATCCGTGTGCCGGGCGACAAGTCGATCTCCCACCGATCGGTGATGCTCGGCTCGCTGGCTGAAGGTGTAACGGAGGTCAGCGGCTTTCTGGAAGGGGAGGACAATCTGGCCACTCTCGATGCCTTTCGGCAGATGGGAGTCCCTATTGAAGGCCCCGAGAAAGGGCGGCTGCGGATCGAAGGCGTGGGCCTGCACGGCCTGAAGGCACCGGCGAAACCGCTCTATCTGGGCAATTCCGGCACCTCCATGCGCCTGCTGGCCGGTCTGATGGCAGGACAGAGCTTCGATGTGGAGATGAGTGGAGACGTCTCCCTCTCGAGGCGGCCGATGCGCCGCGTCACCGACCCGTTGAAGACCATGGGGGCGCAGTTGGAAACCGCACCGGGGGGCACACCGCCGATTCGTATCCGCGGCGGTGCTGCGTTGAAGGCGATTCACTACGACCTTCCGGTGGCCAGCGCTCAGGTCAAATCCTGTCTGCTGCTGGCCGGCCTGTATGCGGACGGTCGTACCTGCATCACTGAGCCGGCTCCGACACGCGACCATACCGAACGGATGCTCGCGGGTTTTGGCTACCCCGTAAGTCGGACCGGTTCGACGGTTTGCGTCGAAGGTGGCGGGCATCTGACCGCCCGTTCGATCGAGGTGCCGGCCGATATCTCTTCGGCGACCTTCTTCATGGTTGGCGCCGCCATCGCCGAGGGTTCCGATGTGCTTCTGGAGCATGTGGGTATCAATCCCACCCGTATCGGCGTTATCAACATCCTGCGCCTGATGGGAGCGGAGCTCGAGCTTGGCAATGAACGCGAGGTTGGTGGTGAACCGGTGGCGGACATTCGGGTCCGGGGCAGTCGACTGAAGGGGATTTGTATTCCCGAGGAACAGGTACCCCTGGCCATTGACGAGTTCCCCGCACTTTTCATGGCTGCCGCTTGTGCCGAAGGTGAAACGCGACTGACCGGCGCCCGGGAACTGAGGATCAAGGAGAGTGACCGTATTCAGGTGATGGCGGATGGGCTGAATATCCTGGGCATCGATGCGTGTCCAACGGAAGAGGGTATGGTGATCCAGGGCGGTACGCTCGGTGGCGGAACGGTGGAGAGCCATGGTGACCACCGTATTGCCATGGCCTTCGCGATGGCGGCACTGCGAGCGAGCGACGATATCCGCATCCTCGACTGTGCCAATGTCAACACCTCCTTCCCCGGGTTCGTCGGTTTGGCTGCCGAGGCGGGACTTGCGGTGACGGAAGTGCCGGCGAAAGTGAGTGGCTAGTGGCTAGTGGCTAGTGGCTAGTGGCTAGTGGCGAGTGGCGAGTGGCGAGTGGCGAGTGGCTAGTGGCGAGTGGCTAGTGGCGAGTGGCTAGTGGCGAGGGGCGAGGGGCGAGGGGCGAGGGGCAACGACCAGAGACTGGCAACCAGCTGTTCACTCCCCGTCATTCCCGCGTAGGCGGGAATCCAGAGAGCAGTGGCATCGCGCAAAATGGATCCCCGCCTGCGCGGGGATGACGGTTCGCCTGCGCGGGGATGACAGGCTCCTATACCGTGCATACTCACTCGGGCGAGCAGTTACCGGCGAGCAAAGACCAAAGGCCAAAGATCGGCGAGCGGTCTTTTTCTTTCTTATAGTACGGTGAGAGCTACAATGGATCGGAATAACGTCCCGGTGGTTACGGTTGACGGGCCCAGCGGGGTCGGAAAGGGCACGATCAGCCAGCTTCTGGCCAAGCGCCTGGGGTGGCATTTCCTGGATAGCGGGGCCCTCTACCGCCTCATCGCACTTGCCGCCCGGCGGCGTGGTGTGGCACTGGATGACGAGGGGGCCCTGGGCGAGCTCGCCGGCAGTCTCGACGTGCAGTTCGAGGCCGGGGAGTGCGGCGGCACCGCGCTGGTTTTTCTGGAAAACCAGGATGTTACCAACGATATCCGCACAGAGGGTTGTGGCAGCGATGCCTCAATGGTTGCGGCGCTTTCATGCGTTCGCGAGGCCTTGCTGCAGCGCCAGCGCGCCTTCCGACAGTCTCCGGGTCTGGTCGCTGATGGTCGTGACATGGGCACAGTGGTATTTCCGGATGCGCCTGCCAAAATCTTTCTGACAGCGAGCCGGGAGGTCAGGGCGGAAAGGCGTTATAACCAGTTGAAGCAAAAGGGTTTGGATGTTAACCTGCCCAGTCTTCTGCGAGAGATTGCCGAACGGGACGAGCGGGATAGTAATCGTAGCGCTTCGCCGCTCCGGCCTGCAGAAGATGCGATAGTGATCGACACTTCCGAACTCGGCGTGCAGGACGTGTTCGAAAAAGTGATGTCGGCCATCGCCGACAAGATTGAAATAGATTGAGACGGTTACATTTAACTAGAGTGCAATACGGGGATTCGCCGACGCCGCGAATCGGACATAACCATCAGCCCAACTGCCTCGCCCTGGCGACGCGGTTTCATATTTTCAGGTTACGGAGTAATGAGCGAAAGCTTTGCAGAACTTTTTGAACAGAGTCTGACCAACACCCAGATGCGCCCCGGCTCCATCGTGACCGGCACCGTTGTGGATGTAGGCCAGGAAGTGGTGGTCGTAAACGCCGGACTGAAGTCGGAAGGCATGATTCCGACCGAGCAGTTCCTTAACGAGAGCGGCGAGCTGGAAGTGCAGGTCGGCGACGAGGTGGAAGTCGCGTTGGAGGCCGTCGAAGACGGCTTCGGTGCCACTCGCCTGTCTCGTGAGAAAGCGAAGCGTGCCGAAACCTGGACTCGCCTTGAAGAGGCATCCGAGGCCGGTGAGACCGTCAACGGCAGGATTGTCGACAAGGTCAAAGGCGGCTTTACCGTTGAACTCAAAGATATCCGAGCGTTCCTGCCCGGTTCTCTGGTGGATGTCCGCCCGGTGCGGGACACCACGTATCTGGAAGGTAAAGAGCTCGAGTTCAAGGTCATCAAGTTGGACCGTCGCCGCAACAATGTCGTGGTTTCCCGCCGTGCCGTCGTCGAGGCCGAGACCTCCGAAGAGCGCGAGGCCCTGCTGGAGAACCTGCAGGAAGGCCAGGTGGTCAAGGGTATCGTCAAGAACCTGACCGATTACGGCGCCTTCGTGGATCTGGGTGGCATCGATGGTCTGTTGCACATCACCGATATGGCATGGAAGCGGGTCAAGCACCCCTCCGAAATCGTCAATGTCGGCGACGAGATCGACGTCAAGGTCCTCAAGTTCGATCGCGAACGCAATCGCGTTTCCCTGGGCCTCAAGCAGCTGGGCGAGGATCCATGGGAAGATATCACTCGTCGTTACCCGGAAGGCACACGGCTGTACGGGAAGGTCACCAATCTCACCGACTACGGTGCCTTCGTGGAGATCGAAGAGGGTGTCGAGGGACTGGTCCACGTTTCCGAAATGGACTGGACCAACAAGAATATCCATCCCTCCAAGGTGGTTCAGCTGGGTGACGAGGTTGAGGTGATGATCCTCGACATCGACGAGGAACGCCGTCGAATCTCCCTGGGCATGAAGCAGTGCGCCACGAATCCATGGGAAGAGTTCGCTGCCACCCACAACAAGGGTGAAAAGGTCTCGGGCAACATCAAGTCCATCACCGATTTCGGTATCTTCATCGGCCTGGACGGCGGTATCGACGGTCTCGTGCACCTCTCCGACATCTCCTGGAGTGAGACGGGCGAAGAGGCGGTTCGCAACTATAAAAAGGGCGAAGAAGTCGAAGCCTCGATTCTGGCCATTGACGCCGAGCGTGAACGTATCTCTCTGGGTATCAAGCAACTCGAGCAGGATCCGTTCTCCTCGTTTGTTGCTGAGCATCCGAAGGGCAGCATCGTCAAGGGTGTGGTCAAGGAAGTGGATGCGAAGGGTGCCGTTGTGCAGCTGGCCGACCAGATGGAAGGCTTCCTGCGTGCCTCCGAGCTCTCCCGTGATCGCGTCGAGGATGCCCGCACCGTGCTGAACGAGGGTGAGGAGGTCGAAGCCAGATTTATCGGTGTCGACCGGAAGAACCGCACCATCAATCTCTCCATCAAGGCGAAGGACATGAAAGAAGAAGCCGACGCCATGCAGGATTACAGCCGACAGTCGGCGGTAGTCAATCCGACCTTGGGCGACCTGCTCAAGGAGCAGATGGAGAAGAAAAACGACTAACTGGCTGCCTATCGAGTGACCGATTGTAGCGAGGGAAAGCCGGGTTGGGTCCATTTTGGCTTTTCCGCACTAGGTTAGCGTTTAATTCGACAGCTAGTTAGCAGTGAGCAGTACGATTGGGAGGTCCGGCTCGTAGCCGGACCTCCATTCTCTCGCGGATATCATGATGACAAAATCCGAACTGATCGAGATACTTGCCAGTAAACAGTCGCAGCTTGCGCAAAAAGACGTTGAGCTTGCGGTGAAGACGGTACTGGAGCATATGGCCCAGACCCTGGCTAGTGGCGATCGAATCGAAATCCGTGGCTTCGGTAGCTTTTCGCTACACTATCGGCCCCCTCGCATGGGTCGTAATCCCAAAACCGGTGAAGCGGTGGCTCTTGATTCGAAGTTTGTGCCTCATTTCAAGCCGGGCAAAGAGCTGCGGGACCGTGTCAATGAGGGCATGGAACGCGGACTGGAAATTCGGGACAGCGGTGCTTAATCGCCAATTCCAATTTCTTCGCCTCTCTTCCAAAATTCGTAACTGACCGCTCCAACGAAGCGTTTTACAGATAATGCGAACCGGGTTTTGCTCGGATGTCCGGTTTGGGCAAGCATTGGTTGGAGTAGTAGCCCCCCTTTGTAGTATCTTGCCCATATGTTGTCGGCCTCCCGGGGTAGAGAGTGAAACGTATCCTAGCTTTAATCATTCTGTTGTGCTTCGCTGCCGTAGGGCTCGGGTTTGCCGTGCTGAATGCGGGCGATGTTCACCTTAACTATTACTTTGGCGAAGCCGTGATTCCTCTGGCACTCGTGGTTGTAGGTGCGCTCGCCGTGGGTGCGCTGTTGGGTCTTGTGACTGCAGCTGGCATGCTCCTTGCCAGAAAGCATGAAACTAACCGTCTGCGCCGGCGATTGCGTTTGGCTGAGCAGGAGATCCAGAACATAAGGGAATTGCCGGTTCGGGATAGCCGCTGAAATGATGCTGGAGCTACTGTTTCTGTTGCTTCCGGTAGCTGCTTACTCCGGTTGGTGGACCGGAAGCCGGTCGCACCAAAAGGGGCGTGAAGGCGGGGACGCGCGACTCTCGTCGGCCTATTTCAAAGGACTGAATTTTCTATTGAATGAACAGCCGGATAAGGCGATTGAAGTTTTTGTCCACATGCTGGAGGTGGACAGCGAAACCGTCGAGACACACTTTGCACTCGGGAATCTTTTTCTGCGACGTGGTGAGGTCGATCGCGCCATTCGGATTCATCAAAACCTGATCGCCCGCCCGACACTGACCCGAGAACAACGGAACCAGGCGCTCTTCGAGCTCGGGCGTGACTATATGCGCGCCGGGCTGCTGGACCGGGCTGAAAGCCTGTTTTTTGAGTTGGTGGAAGATAGTACTTATGGCTCGCCTTCGCTACAGCAATTGATCGATATTTACCAACAGGAGAAGGAGTGGGAAAAGGCCATCGATACGGCACGACGGCTTGATGGTCGATCGGGGAAACAGATGCGGCCCACAATCGCTCACTTTTATTGCGAGTTGGCCGAGATGGAACTCGGAAGGGGGAGTTCCGGGCAGGCTCAGAAGATGGTGAAGAAGGCTCTCGCAGAGGACAAAAGCTGCGTGCGCGCCAGTCTTATTGAAGGGCGATTGCTATTGAGCTCGGGTAGTCCGAAGGCGGCGCTCAAGGCATATAAGCGGGTAGAACAGCAGGATCCGGACTATCTGCCGGAAGTCAGCGGGCCGGTAGAGGCATGCTACAGCGCATTGCAGCGGCCGTCGGAGGCCACCGCTTTCCTGACCGATATCCTGCAGCACCATGGCTCCGCAACTATTGCTCTGGCCCTGGTGGGGCAGCTGCAAAGAGTGGAGGGCGAAGAACGGGCGGTCGGGTTTTTGACCGACTACCTTGAGCAGCATCCTTCGGTGCGCGGTATGTCGCGGCTGATAGAATTGAAAGCAACCGGTTCCGGGGAAGTAACAAAGCAGGATTTCTCGATTCTCCAAACTCTCGTTGATAAGATTCTCACAGGCAAGCCGGTCTACATATGCGGTCACTGCGGTTTTAACGGCCGAACGCTTCATTGGCAGTGTCCCGGTTGCAAACAGTGGAGCACTATCAAGCCCATCCACGGTGTTGAAGGAGAGTAAGCCCAACATGGCTGATGACGGACCTAAAATCATTGTGGCACTGGACTTTCCTGATTTGGAGCAGGCTTTCAGACTGGTTGAACGGCTGAGCCCCGAACGATGTCGTCTGAAGGTTGGAAAGGAATTGTTTGTTCGGGGAGGACCTCGGCTGGTGGAGCGTCTGGTGGCGGATGGCTATGACGTTTTCCTCGACCTGAAGTTTCACGATATCCCCAACACGGTGGCGAGGGCTTGTGAGGCTGCCGCGGATTTGGGGGTATGGATGGTCAACGTTCATGCACTGGGCGGACGCCGCATGATGGAAGCGGCGCGCGAGGCCCTCGACAAGCGGCAGCGCCGCCCCCTGCTTATCGGGGTGACGATCCTCACCAGCATGGGGAGCGAAGACCTGAAAGAGATCCAGCTGCCCGAGGATCCGGAGGTCAATGTTTTACACTTGGCGAGTCTGGCCCAGCGCGCCGGCCTGGATGGTGTCGTTTGTTCGCCGAAAGAGGTGACCGGGTTGCGGCGGGAGATTGCCGGTGACTTTTGCCTGGTGACCCCGGGGATTCGCCCGGCCTGGGCGGCGACCGACGATCAGAAACGGATTACCACGCCGAGTGAGGCCATCCGCTTGGGGAGCGACTACCTGGTGATTGGAAGGCCGATTACGGCCGCTTCAGACCCGTTGGAAGCCCTTCGCAAGATCGAAGAGGAACTCGGCCTCTAAACGCATAGGAGCCTGCCCGGGAACATCGTTTTTTGTAGGTTGAGGTGAGTTATGCGAACCCCAACGCTGATTTTGTTGGGCTTCGTTCCTCAGCGCCAACCTACATTTTGGAGCCCATTGCTATTCTCGGACAGGCTCCTGGAGGCGTAGAATTCGCCGCGAACATCAAGTCCTCCCGAGGATTCATCTTCACGTACTCTGCCCCTCTGCGGGTATTCCTTCACATTCAGTCGGAAGCCGGCTCCCCCAGTCCCATGTTCTGTTCCTTGAGCTGGTGGATCTCGTCGCGCATGTTGGCGGCCTCCTCAAACTCGAGGTTGCGGGCATGCTGGTACATTTTATCTTCCAGTTCCTTGAGCGTTTTCCGGAACTCGGCCGGGCTCAGACCGGCGTACCTGATGACGTTTTCGGCGACTTTGGCGTAGCGCTTTGCCGTACCGGGTGCTCCCGGGTAACCCGTTTCGAGGATATCGCGTACGGCCTTTTGGATGCCCTTGGGGGTAATCCCGTGGGCCTCGTTGTAGATAGTCTGCCGGTCGCGGCGGCGGTCCGTCTCGTCAATCGCACGGCGCATGGATCCGGTGATCCTGTCCGCATAGAGAATGGCCTTGCCGTGCACATTGCGGGCGGCCCGCCCGATGGTCTGGATGAGCGCCGTCTCGGAGCGCAGAAAGCCCTCTTTGTCGGCGTCCAGAATGGCCACCAGGGAGACCTCGGGCATATCCAGACCTTCACGCAGCAGGTTGATCCCTACCAGTACGTCGAATTCGCCCAGGCGCAGATCGCGGATAATCTCCATCCGCTCTACCGTGTCAATATCCGAGTGCATGTAGCGGACCCTGGCACCATGCTCCTGCAGATAATCGGTCAGGTCTTCGGCCATCTTCTTGGTCAGGGTGGTGACCAGGATTCGCTCCTTGTTGGCGGTCCGCTTGCGGATTTCCGAAAGCAGGTCGTCCACTTGAGTCGTGGCGGGGCGGACCTCCAGGTCCGGGTCCACCAGCCCGGTGGGACGTACCACCTGTTCTATCACTTCCCCCGAGTGACCCGATTCGTATTTTCCGGGCGTGGCGGAGACAAAGATGGTCTGCGGGGCCTTTTGCTCGAACTCCTCGAATTTCAACGGACGGTTATCCAGTGCCGAGGGGAGGCGGAAGCCGTAGGTGACCAGGTTCTCCTTGCGGGAGCGGTCCCCCCGGTACATTGCGCCGATCTGTGAGACGGTGACGTGGCTCTCGTCGACCACCAGCAGTGCGTCGTCGGGTAGATAATCGAACAGCGTCGGCGGCGGCTCACCAGGTGCTCGCCCGGAGAGGTAACGCGAGTAGTTCTCGATCCCCGAACAGTAGCCCAGTTCGATCATCATCTCGATGTCGAAGCGGGTCCGCTGCTCCAGGCGCTGCGCCTCCACCAGTTTGTTGGCCGCGTAGAGTTCGTCCAGGCGCGCCTTGAGTTCTTCCTTGATCTGATCGATGGCCTCCAGAATGGTCTGGCGCGGTGTGACGTAATGGGTCTTGGGATAGACCGTCAGTCGCGGTACCCGGGAGAGGACCTCGCCGGTAAGGGGGTCGAAGTAGGCCAGGGATTCGATTTCGTCGTCAAACAGTTCGACCCGAACGGCCTCGCGTTCGGACTCGGCGGGGAAAATGTCGATAATTTCGCCGCGCACCCGATAGTTGCCGCGTTGCAGTTCGGTGTCGTTACGGGTGTATTGCAGTTCCGCCAGTCGGCGAAGGATCTGACGCTGAGCCACTGTCTCGCCGCGTGACAAGTGCAGCACCATCCCCAGATAAGACTGGGGATCGCCCAGCCCGTAAATGGCAGAGACCGTTGCTACCAGGATGGTGTCCGGCCGTTCAAGCAGGGCCTTGGTGGCTGATAACCGCATCTGTTCGATGTGGTCATTGATGGAGGCGTCCTTCTCGATGTAGGTATCCGAGGAGGGCACATAGGCCTCCGGCTGATAGTAATCGTAATAGGAGACGAAGTACTCCACGGCGTTTTCCGGAAAAAATTCCTTCATTTCGCCGTAAAGCTGGGCCGCCAGGGTCTTGTTGTGGGCCATGATCAGCGTCGGACGCTGCAGTTCCTGTATCACGTTGGCGATGGTGAAGGTCTTGCCTGACCCGGTCACCCCTAACAGGGTCAGCCCGGCCTCTCCGGCCTCCAGCCCCTCGATGAGGCGGTGGATCGCCTCAGGCTGGTCCCCGGCGGGGGAATAATCGGATTTTAAAATAAATGACTTGCTCATAAGGGGATTTAGGTGCGCGAAGCGTTCAAGTATATTAGGGGGTAATCTGATTCAAAGCCTAAGTGTCAAGGAGCATTTCTTGGATATCCAGCTGTCCCATCGTGTTCAGAACGTCAAGCCATCTCCCACCCTCGCCGTGACCGCACGCGCCAAGGAGCTTAAAGCTCAAGGCAAGGACATTATCGGCCTGGGGGCCGGCGAACCTGACTTTGACACCCCCGAACACATCAAGGAAGCGGCAATTGCCGCTATCCGGGGCGGCTTCACCAAATACACGGCCGTCGATGGTACACCGGGTCTGAAAGACGCAGTGATTCAAAAGTTCCGTAGGGATAATGCGCTGGAATATCAGCCGGCACAGATCCTGGTCTCCAGTGGCGGCAAGCAGAGCTTCTACAATATGGCCCAGGCGCTGCTCAATCCCGGTGACGAGGCCATTATCGCCGCTCCCTACTGGGTTTCCTATCCGGACATGGTGCTGTTGGCCGAGGGTAAGCCGGTGATCATCGAAGCCGGTATCGAGCAGGGCTTCAAAGTCACCCCTGAGCAGCTTCAGGTGGCCATCACCCCGCGAACCCGGCTCGTGGTCCTGAACAGTCCCTCCAATCCGACCGGCGTGGCCTACACCAGGGCGGAACTGGCCGCGCTAGGCGAAGTGCTCAAGCAGTATCCGGAGATCGTCATTGCCTCCGATGATATGTACGAACATATCCTGTGGGCCGACGAACCATTCTGCAACATTGTCAACGCCTGCCCGGAACTCTACGAGCGAACGGTAGTGATGAACGGTGTCTCCAAGGCCTACTCCATGACCGGTTGGCGTATCGGTTATGCGGGCGGGCCGGAGATGTTGATTCAGTCGATGAAGAAGATTCAATCCCAGAGCACCTCCAACCCGGCCTCCATTTCCCAGGCGGCAGCGGAAGCGGCGCTGAAAGGCGACCAATCCTGCATCCAGGAGATGCTGAAGGCATTCAAGGAGCGTCACGACTTCGTCGTCGAGCGTCTGAACCGAATCAAGGGCGTGTATTGCCTCGCCTCGCAGGGGGCGTTTTACAGCTTTCCGGACATGAGCGGGGCGATCGGTGCCATCGGTGCCGAAGACGATGTGCATTTCGCCGAATATCTGCTGAACGAGGCGGAAGTCGCCCTGGTACCGGGCTCTGCCTTTGGCAAGCCCGGCTATATGCGACTTTCGTTCGCCACCAGTCTCGATAACCTGCGCGAGGCCCTCGATCGTCTTGCCCGCTTGCTTGGGGAAGAGTAGGCAAATACTTACGGGTTTTAAAGACAATTCCTACAGGATAAAGCTTTCTTCCAGGCTCCCCGTGACCTAGAGTTATCAGTGCCACAAGGAAGTAGGCACGACAAGGATGTCGGCAAACCAAGGGGCCGCACCGGGAAACCGGCGCGGCCTTTTTTAAAGGGTATTGACCACACCGAGATCGGCCGGTAGTATACGCGGCCTCAAGCAAGTCCCCGGTAGCTCAGTCGGTAGAGCAAGTGACTGTTAATCACTGGGTCGGCGGTTCGAGCCCGTCCCGGGGAGCCAATTGAAGAAAAGCCCGATTCCTGCCAGGATTCGGGCTTTTTTGTGTTTGAACGGCCAAGACCCTGTACGATTCGAGCTTTCGCATTTGACACAGGACCTGGGAATAGCAGGGGCTGTGCCCGCCGATGGGGATGAGCGGCGCCGCGTGTAGAGGGCTGTCGGGACGGGATGTTTTTACCACCTGTTTGCTGCCCGGCCAATAATTGGCAAGGTTATTGGTCTGGCAAGCAAAAGGTTTTCAGATATTCCCGAAAGTCATCTCGCAGTTCCGGGTGGCGGAGGGCATATTCCACCGTGGCCTGAAGGTACCCCAGCTTGCTGCCGCAGTCGTAGCGTTTGCCTTCGAACCGGTAGGCGAGTACCTGCTCATCTTCGATGAGATCGGCGATGGCGTCGGTCAATTGAATCTCGTCGCCCGAACCGGTTCCCGTCTGCTCGAGAAAATCAAAAATGCGTGGCGTGAGGATGTAACGGCCAACCACGCCGAGTGTCGATGGGGCGACTTCCGGCTTCGGCTTTTCGATGATGCCTTCCACTTTTGAAATGGCACCCTCCATGGGCATGGCCTTTACGATACCGTACTGATCGCTCTGTTCGGGGTCAATGTCTTCGACACCAATGAGACTGCAGTTGTAGTACTCGAACTGCTTGCTCATCTGAGCGAGACATCCTGTCGAACCATCCTCGATTAAGTCATCGGCGAGGATAACAGCGAAGGGTTGATTGCCGACGGCGGGGCGCGCCTTCAGCACCGCATGACCCAGCCCCAAGGCTTCATTCTGTCGGATATAGATACAGGTGACGTTGTCCGGTACGATGCCGCGGACGATTTCCAGCAGTTTGCTCTTGCCCCGAAACTCAAGCTCGTGTTCGAGCTCATAGGCCTTGTCGAAATGGTCCGGAATGGAGCGTTTATTGCGGCCGGTTACGAAGATCATCTCGGTCATGCCGGCAGCCACCGCTTCCTCAACGGCATACTGAATGAGCGGCTTATCCACCACCGGTAACATCTCTTTCGGGTTGGCCTTGGTAGCAGGCAAAAATCGAGTCCCCAGGCCCGCCACTGGAAATACCGCCTTGGTAATTTTTTTCATCATCGTTTGGCTTTTCTACTTCGGAAGACGAATCCAATTGTCAATGTAGCATGTGGGAGCGCCGTAATAGGAGCCCCGGTTGGGCTTGTCAGAATAAGCCTACAAAATGTGACTGAAATACCCTACAGACTCCGTTAGGCGATCGGGGGTAGGTTAAGCGACATCAGGGATGAATTCCACGACAGGGAAGTCGAGGCAGATCAAGGGGTATGGCGGCCCAGCAACGATGACAAGGAGTCACCGATGAAAAATATCAGTTTCATAATCGCAGCCATTTCGATCTTCTTTTCGGCCGCCGTTTCGGCCCAGCCGGTCAACATCAATACCGCCGGTCCAGGGGTCCTGGCCGAGGCCATCGACGGAGTCGGCCAAGTGCGAGCGGAAGCCATCGTGGCGTACCGAGAGCAGCATGGACCTTTCAAGAGCGTGGAAGACCTGCAGGAGATAAAAGGAATCGGTCCCGTATTGCTTGAAAATAACCGCGACAATCTGGTGGTCACGTCCGACTAGACTGGATATTCAAAGGAACCATTTTTTCCAAACAGGCCGCCAGCCTCTTGCATTATCAACTTGCCATAGGTATCTTATCGCGCTCTCGACAGGCGCGTAGCTCAGCTGGTTAGAGCACCACCTTGACATGGTGGGGGTCGGTGGTTCGAGTCCACTCGCGCCTACCAGACAAAACGCTGTCGAGTCAGCGATCGGAAGAGCCCGGCCAATTGGCCGGGCTTTTTCGTTTGTGCGCCAGTCATGGCGCGTAGCGCCGTGCCTGGTGGTCCCCCCCGCCATTGTGGTGGTGCTCTGATGAGGGCCCTTTCCGAAGAAAGCTCTTTGATCGCCTCTGGAATGGTAGCTGATGGCCTCTACCATCGGCTCAAATGTATCGCATCAACCGCCGTGGTACGAAACCGTATGCCCGGTGGTGTGCGAGGACGGCGGGGGCGACCCGCCTCCTATCGATTGGGCCCCATCCTCGACCGGCCCTGAGTACCACCTGCAACCTCCTCTCCGAGTGCAATCGGTATCGCAAGACCGACACTGACATCGATACGATGTGATTGTTGCTGGAAGAAGAGGTTGCTGGCGTCTAGATTTTTGATAGCCGGTCAGGAGAAAGACACTGGCCTACCGGCATCCATTCGCAGTCCAGGGAGAGAGTCCGGACATGGATATTGTTCGCCTCGGGGGTGTGGCATCGCTCGTTTTCGTCCTGTCGGCATGCAGCTGGTTTGCCGATCCCGAAGAGTTGTTTGCGCAAGCACAGCAGGCCTACGCCGATGCGAACTACCGGGAGGCCCGGGTTCGGCTGCAAGCACTTTTGGAACAGGCTCCCGAACGGGCCGATGCTCACTACCTTCTCGCCAAGACCCACTTGGCCACCGGGAGACCCGGTTCGGCGCTGGGGGCCGTGAATATGGCTGTGGATTTAGGCTTCTCCTTGGAGAGAGCGCGCATCACCCGGGCGCGTGCGCTGCTCGCCACCGGCCAGCCGGAAGCGGTCATCGAGTTTTTGCCAACGACGGCCGAATTGGAGGCAACCGGCCAGGGCGAGGCATTACTGTTACTGGGTCATGCCCAGGCCCGGTTGCACCAGTGGGAGTCCGCGAAAAGTAGCTACAGCGCAGCCGCGGGGTTCGAGAAGATAGCCCTGGAGGGCTGGCTTGCGCTCGGTCGGATGAGCCTGGCCATGAACGACTTGGAAGGCGTTCATGGCTACCTGGACAAAGTCACCGAGATGGCGCCCGAAGAGAGGAGAATCCGGCTCCTGGCCGGGGATCTGGCCTTGGCGGAGCATAACCCGAAAGCGGCCAGAGAGGCATTCTCCTCCATTTTGACGGTTGAATACGAGGAGCGTGCGGCGACCGGTGTGATACAGGCGATGCTGGCCGAAGGCGACATCGAGGCGGCCAGTATCGGGGTGAAGCGCCTCGCGGAGACTTTCCCGCAAACGGTCCAGAGTTCTTTCCTCCGTGCCGTTATTGCAAAAGCAAAGGGGGACTACGAAAGCGCCATCCAACACGCCAATCAGGTCTATCTATCGCAGCCCGATTTTGTGCCGGGCCTGCTGATCATGGGGGGAGCTCACCTTGAGCAGGGGTACACCTCTATCGCCAGGCAGTACCTGGAGCAGGCCTATCAACTCGATCCCGATAACCCTCAGGTGAGATTGCAGCTGGCGAGGGTCAGCGAAATGGCCGATGAACACGAACAGATGATCGAGATGCTCGAGCCCCTGACCCTTGATCCCGAAGCGCTCGAGCCGAAGATTCTGCTGACACTGGCGTATATGAAAGTAGGAAAAATCGAAGCCGCCGCCGCTGTAGCGGCCGAATTGGAGCCGTTCACGCCGGAGCACGCCGATGCGACTGCAGTGGTGGCCGAGGTGGCTCTGGTTCAGACCGATTTCAAGAAGGCGCGGGGGCTTCTTGAAGCCGCCCTCGAAGAGACCCCGCGGGCGGATCGGCTGGCATTCATGCTCGGCAAGACGCTGTTTGCCCAGGAGGATATCGACGCGGCCATATCGACATGGGAGCGCCTCCTTGTTAACACTCCCGGTCATGTCCAGGCGAGGCGCGCGCTGGTCTCTGCTTACCGTAAACAGGGACGTCATAAGGAGGTGGAGGAGCATCTCCGCATGCTTTTGCGGGGGCGTTCAGCCGACTGGCGGCTTCGGGTTCTTCTCGGCGATGTCCTCAAGCACCAGCACAGGCCTGAGTCCGCGCTCGCCATGTACAGCGAGGTCTACGCTGAAAAATCGATGAGTCGAATCGCCGTGAAGCGGTATGAAATGCAAAAAGCCGCAGGCCACGAGTCGGCTTATCGGAGCCTCGAAAGTCACCTGCAGCAACAGCCGAAGGATGACCGCGTGCGCATATTGCTCGCTCAGGTCCACCAGGCCGCCGGACGGGTGGAGCGCAGCATCCGCGAATACGAAAAGGTGCATGCCCGCCACCCGGACCAGCCGCTGGTCCTCAATAATCTCGCCTGGCTCTATCACCAAAACGGTGATGAGCGGGCACAGGCCCTGGCGGAAAAGGCCTTCGAACTGGCTCCCGGCAGCCCGGAAGTGGCCGATACACTGGGTCAGATTTGGATGAAAGCAGGCCGGGTTGAAAAGGCGCTCCCGCTGCTGGAAAAGGCCTGGAGTGCCCGGCCGGAGAATCCCGAAATCGGGTATTCCGCCAGTCTTGCCTATATCGAGGCGGGAAAGCCGGAGAAGGCCAAGGCAATTCTGGGCGAACTGCTATCGTCCGAAAAATCCTTCCCGTCCCGGAAGGAGGCCGAAGCGCTCCGGGCTGAATTATGAAAGCCGAGGCGGTAATTCAGCCGGACCGCGGAGGGCTGAAGGCCGGCCATCGGGCCATTCCCGGACTTGTTTTGCTTGCGCTGGTTGCGGTCCTGTATTTCCCTTCTTTGGCATCACTGGTGGCGCAGTGGCAGGGGCACTACGGCCAGGGGTTTCTGATCGCGTTGATCGCGGTGGGTCTTGTGTGGCGGGAGCGGCATAACCTGGCGCGGATCGCCATAAAACCGGTGCCTTTCGGGGCTGTGGTTCTGCTTGTGCTCGGGGTGATCTGGAAACTGGCCCATCTGTTGGCTTTGGAAACCGCCGAAAACTATCTGCTGTTTCTTATGGTCGTCACGGGTGTATGGACGCTGTACGGAAGGGGCTTCGTTAAGGCGCTGGCATTTCCCCTGACGTTCCTGTTTCTTGCACTGCCGCTGCATGAGCCTCCGGTGACCTGGCTGCAGGACATTACCGCCGGCGTTTCGGTTTTCCTGCTGCAAGCGGTCGGGCTCCTGGTGGTCTGGGAGGGCTATATGCTCCACACCCCGGCCGGCACTTTCGAAGTGGCCGAGACGTGTGCCGGCTGGCGTTTTCTCGAGGCGACCCTTCCTCTGGCCCTTCTGTATGCCTACTTTACTTATACCAGCCTCAAGCGGCGGGTGCTCTTTATGTTGGCCGCTCTGGTGGTCGCGGTGCTGGCCAACGCCTTTCGGGCCGCCGGCGTGGTGGGGCTCGGACAGTTGTTGGGTATCGAGTCGACGATTGTGCAGGACCATTACGGCTGGGGATGGTTCGTCTATTTCTTCGCCATGCTCATGCTCTTTTCGGTCGGCCGGCGCTGGAGTGAAGCCCCGGAGCCGGGACTGGAGATCCAACAGGCGAGGAGCGATAGGAGAGTCGGGTACCGTGTCGCCAGCCTGGCAGCCATCTCGCTGATCGTCGCCTCTTTTATCCCTTTTTCCGTGGCCGACCGTGGCTTCGATGCCGAGCTGACCCTCTCCACTCCCTATGAGGAACTGAACAGCACGCCGGAAGGCAACTGGAGTCCGGCTTTCACCGGTGTCGCTGAGGAAATCAAGCTTCGGCTGGCGATCGAGGGCAGCGCTGTCGAGGTCTATGCGGGGGCCTTTCTCGTGGGAAACGGCGGTGACTATACCAGTGGGTCGCAGCAAATGTTCAGCGACCCCTGGCGTCCTGTTGTCGAACATCCGGTCGGGCCGGGCATTCCGTTACGGGAGCTGATTATCGAAAAATCGGGTCTGCAGCGGTTGGTCTGGTACGGATACTGTGCTCCGGGCGGTTGTGTGGGAAGCCGCCTCAAAGCAAAAGCACTTGAAGCGTGGGCGCTGCTGGACGGTTCGTCCTATGTCGGTATAGTGGTGCTCTCCACACCGATCGGCCTGCAGGCCGAAATGGCGCGGGCGGATCTGCGCAAGGTCTGGGGATCCCTCGAACTTGGACTGGAGCATTGATGGGTCACTGCCTTGACCCGATAACCGCATCGCAGAGCGCACCGAAACTTGCAGAACCGCAGGAACAGATGCTGGTGCCGTGTGCATGAACACATGCGTTGCTCCGCACCCTTTAAACACATCGATGCGCGGTTGATCTGTATAGTCCTTCGCCTCCGGGTAAACGCACGCTCACAAGCTTGGTACTTGGCGAGCAATGCAAGTGCTTGATCTCAGGTGCGCCGTGAATACGACCTACAGGGATGTAGGAAGTGAAGAGTATGCAGGGCCGTCACTTTCATCACTGATTCGAGGCCGCGGAGCGGCGGGTGGGGCTCGCAACGGCTCACTCGACAATATGCTCCATATGCATGACTAGTACCGTCTTCCATAGCGTGCGTTGTTCTAGCTTCTGCTCCATGCAGTCGTGCCGCCGACGACCTGATATCAAGCACTTGCATCACTCGCATCAAAGTATGCGGTTGCCTTTCCTTCGCCTCCGTCTTTTGACAACCCGTCAGCCAAAACGATAGACTAGCCGGCCGAATCGGCTCCGTTTTGCCGCCGTATAGGGTTCGAGGCGGAAAGCCGCATGCCCACCGATCGGCTAAAAGCACTGTGCTCAGGGTCAGTGCTTTTTGTTTTGTCACGTGGTCTCTCGTATGGACCACCACTGAAACTGACAGGAAGATTCATGCCCACGATTACCCTCCCAGACGGCTCACGGCGCGAGTTCGATCATCCGGTCTCCATCCATGATGTTGCCGCTGATATAGGCCCCGGTCTGGCCAAGGCGGCTTTGGCGGGCAAAGTGGATGGTCGGCTGGTGGATACGGATTTTACCATCGACCATGATGCCGAACTGGCGATCGTCACCGAAAAGGATGAGGCAGGGCTGGATGTTATCCGGCACTCCACCGCACACCTCCTGGCGCAGGCCGTCAAGGAGCTCTTCCCCGAAACCCAGGTGACCATTGGCCCGGTGGTCGAGGATGGCTTCTATTATGATTTCGCCCGGGAGAAGAGCTTCACGCCGGAAGACCTGCAGGCCATCGAGAAGCGGATGTCGGAGCTGGCTCAGGAGGACCTCCCCGTCCAGCGCGACGTGATGCCGAGGGATGAGGCCGTGGAGTTTTTCCGCAGGATGGGAGAGCAGTACAAGGCCGAAATCATTGAAGAGATCCCCAAAGGCGAAGACATCTCGCTCTACCGGCAGGGCGACTTCGTCGACCTTTGCCGTGGTCCGCATGTGCCCTCCACCGGCAAGCTGAAGGCCTTCAAGCTGATGAAGCTCGCCGGTGCTTACTGGCGTGGCGACTCCAGTAACGAGATGCTGCAGCGCATCTACGGGACGGCGTGGCGTAATAAAAAGGAGTTGAAGCAGTACTTGCACCGTCTGGAAGAGGCGGAGAAACGCGATCACCGCAAGATCGGCCGTCAGCAGGAGCTCTTCCACACCCAGGAAGAGGCCCCGGGCATGGTGTTCTGGCATGACCGTGGCTGGATCCTCTATCAGCAGGTGGAGCAGTATATCCGCCAGGTGCTGCGCAAGCACAGCTATCAGGAAGTGCGTACCCCGTTGCTCGCCGATCGCTCCTTGTGGGAAAAGTCGGGGCACTGGGAGAAGTTCCGCGAGGACATGTTCACCACCGAATCGGAGAAGCGGACCTTCGCCATCAAACCGATGAACTGTCCCTGCCATCTGCAGATCTTCAATCAGGGGCTCAAGAGCTACCGGGATCTGCCGCTGCGCATGGCGGAATTCGGCTCCTGTCATCGAAACGAGCCTTCCGGTACTCTGCATGGGCTGATGCGGGTGCGCGGCTTCACGCAGGATGATGCCCATATCTTCTGTACCGAAAAGCAGATTCAGGAGGAGGTGTCGGCGTTTATCGACCTCCTGCATCAGGTCTATGCAGACTTCGGCTTCACGGACGTCATCATCAAGCTCTCGACCCGTCCCGAGCAGCGGGTGGGTTCCGATGAGGTTTGGGACAAGGCGGAGCACGCCCTGGAGCGGGCCCTGAACAACAAGGGTTTGGACTGGGACCTGCAACCAGGCGAGGGGGCGTTCTATGGTCCCAAAATCGAGTTTTCGTTAAAAGACTGCCTCGAGCGGGTTTGGCAGTGCGGTACCATCCAGGTGGATTTCTCCATGCCGGGCCGTCTGGGGGCGCATTATATTGATGAAAATGGCGATAAACAGGTGCCGGTTATGCTGCATCGGGCTATTCTGGGTTCTCTGGAACGGTTTATCGGCATTCTCATTGAGCATTACGCCGGTCAATTCCCCGCCTGGCTCGCTCCCGTGCAGGTGGTGGCGGCGAATATTACCGATAGTCAGGCCGATTTTGTCGCTGAAATTGCCAAAGTCCTTGAAAATAGCGGCTTTCGGGTGAAAACTGACTTGAGAAACGAGAAAATCGGCTTTAAAATTCGGGAGCACACGCTGCAACGGGTCCCCTATATGCTCGTGATCGGGGATCGAGAGGTTGAAAATAAAACTGTGGCCGTGCGTACGCGTGGTGGTAAGGACCTCGGTTCCATGTCGATTGATGACTTTGCCGAAGGCCTCGCCGCCGAGATCGCAAGCCGCGGTCGTAATGTTTTGGAGGGTTAAAGGATCGCTGCCAAAGATAAACAGGTGCGTCTGAACGATCAAATCAGAGTACCTGAAGTCCGCCTCATAGATCAGGATTCCAATCAGGTCGGAGTTGTGTCCATTGAGGAGGCGTTAAGCGCCGCCGCCGATGTGGACATGGATTTGGTGGAAGTGGCCCCCGAGGCCAAGCCGCCGGTTTGCCGTATCATGGATCACGGTAAATTCATCTTTGAAGAGAACAAGAAGAAGCAGGCGGCCAAAAAGAAGCAGAAACAGGTCCAACTGAAAGAAGTGAAGTTCCGTCCGGGAACGGACATAGGAGACTACCAGGTAAAACTGCGCAACCTGGTGCGTTTCCTTGAAGCCGGGGACAGGGTCAAGGTCACACTGCGGTTTCGCGGTCGTGAAATGGCCCATCAGGATCTAGGTCGCAAACTCCTAAAACGGGTTGAAGCGGATCTCGAGGGTCTCGGGGTCGTCGAGCAGTTCCCGAAAATGGAGGGGCGGCAAATGATCATGATCATCGTCCCCAAGAAGAAGCAATAGGCAGCCGTTGCCTATCCACTGCGTGCTACCGTCTGCCGTAAGGTGCCCGGTCACAAACGTACGCGTAATGAAATGAAAATGCGGAGTTTTGGAAAGACATGCCAAAGATGAAAACCAATCGGGGCGCGGCCAAGCGCTTCAAGCGCACCGCCTCGGGCGGGTTCAAGCGTAACCAGTCGCACCGCCGTCATATCCTCACCAAGAAGAGCACGAAGCGGAAACGCCAACTGCGTTCGCCCAGCACCGTTCATGAGGCGGATGTACGTCTCGTGGCGAAAATGCTTCCGTACAGTTAAAGGGGAGATGACGAGCAATGCCCAGAGTTAAACGTGGCGTCAACGCACGCGCCAAGCATAAAAAGATTCTTTCTCAGGCCAAGGGTTACTACGGCCGTCGCAAGAATGTATTCCGCGTTGCCAAGCAGGCGGTCATCAAGGCCGGTCAGTATGCCTATCGCGATCGCCGTCAGCGTAAACGCCAGTTCCGCAACCTGTGGATCGTGCGTATCAATGCTGCTTCGCGCGAGTGTGGACTCTCCTATAGCCGCTTCATCAACGGCCTGAAGAAAGCCAACGTGGAAGTCGACCGCAAGGTGCTGGCTGATATCGCTGTTTTCGACAAGGCTGCCTTTGGCGCCCTGGCGGATAAGGCGAAGGCAGCGCTGGCAGCGTAAACCGCACCTTTTGCCGGGGCCAGGAGGCTGTCCGATCACAGTCACCATGACGGTCCGACGCCAGATCGAGGAAAAGGGGAAGGCTGCCAATGCCTTCCCCTTTTCTGTTTGGGTGCCGGGGGTGCTGGTTACGCCCGCGCCATTTAACACCAGGGTAAGAACGTGCAAACCGATCTCGACAAGCTGGTAACCGAAGCCGGAAGTGCCATCGAGGCCGCGGAGGACCTCGCAGCCATTGATGAAGTGCGTGTCCGCTTCCTGGGCAAAAAGGGGCTGTTCACCGAACGAATGAAGCAGCTTGGCAAACTGTCCCCGGAAGAGCGCCCTGCAGCCGGGCAGGCCATAAACAAGGCCAAGCAGTCCGTGCAGCAGTCGATACAGGCTCGGAAGGAGGCGATGCAGGTCGCTGAAGTGCAGACGCGGCTGGCTGCCGAGGCGGTGGACGTGACGCTGCCCGGCCGTGGTCAGTCCACAGGGGGCGTGCATCCGGTCACCCGGACACTGGAACGGATTGAGCATCTGTTCGGACAGCTCGGGTTCGAGGTGGCAGAAGGCCCCGAGATCGAAGACGATTATCACAACTTCGAGGCCCTGAATATCCCGGAGTCGCACCCGGCGCGGGCCATGCACGACACCTTCTATTTTGATGAACACACGGTACTGCGTACCCACACCTCTCCGGTGCAGATTCGGGTGATGGAGGGGCGGGAACCGCCTTTTCGGGTGATCGCCCCTGGCCGCGCCTATCGCTGTGATTCGGATCTGACCCACACCCCCATGTTCCATCAGGTGGAAGGCTTCATGGTGGATGAATGCACCACCTTTGCCGATCTGAAGGGCATCCTCGACGAATTTCTTCGTAACTTTTTCGAACAGGAACTGGCCGTGCGTTTTCGCCCCTCCTATTTCCCCTTCACCGAACCGTCGGCGGAGGTGGATGTGCAGTGTGTGGAGTGCGGCGGTTCGGGATGCCGCCTGTGCAGCCATACCGGCTGGATCGAGATCCTTGGCTGCGGCATGATCCATCCGGAAGTATTCCGCCACGCCGGGCTCGATAGTGAGCGGTATACGGGTTTCGCCTTCGGCGTGGGGGTAGAGCGCCTGACGCTCCTGCGCTACGGCGTTAATGACCTGCGGCTCTTCTTCGAGAACGACCTTCGCTTTTTGGAACAGTTCCGGTAATCCCACCGGGCTCTAATAACACGGCTTACAAGATTCGAACCTATGCGATTCAGCGAGAGATGGTTGCGGGAGTGGGTTGACCCCCGGGTATCCACCCGGGAGCTGGCCGACCAGTTGACGATGGCGGGTCTGGAGGTCGACGCCATCGAGCCGGCGGCACCGGCCTTTGACGGTGTCGTTGTGGGTCACGTGCTCCATGTCGAGCCTCATCCGGATGCGGACAAGCTTCGGGTGTGCAAAGTGGATGTGGGAGAGGGCGAACCTCTGGATATCGTCTGCGGTGCCTCCAACGTCCACGAGGGCATGCGTGTTCCCACCGCCGTGGTCGGCGCCCGTCTGCCCGGCGACTTCAAGATCAAGAAGGCCAAGCTTCGCGGCGTTCCCTCCCGGGGAATGCTCTGCTCTGCCAAGGAGCTGGGACTTGCCGAAGCCTCTGATGGGCTGATGGAACTGCAGGCCGATGCGCCGATCGGCACCAGCATCCGCGACTACCTGGAACTGGATGACGTCAGTATCGAGCTGGGCCTGACACCCAACCGTGCAGACTGCCTGAGCATTGTCGGTATTGCCCGTGAAGTGGGAGCCCTCAATCGGATGGACGTCAATGGGCCTCACATGGAAAGTGTCAGTCCGGTCATAGAGGACACCTTCCCGGTTGAAGTCGATGCGCCGGTGGATTGCGCCCGTTATGTGGGACGAGTGATCCGCGGGATCGATGCGACCGCCGAAACCCCCGTCTGGATGCGTGAACGGTTACGCCGCAGCGGCATCCGTTCGCTCGGGCCGGTCGTTGACGTTACCAATTACGTTCTGCTCGAATTGGGGCAGCCGATGCATGGCTTCGACCTGAATCGGTTACGGAGCGGCATTTGGGTGCGAAAGGCGGAAGAGGGGGAAACTCTCGTACTGCTGACTGGTGAAAAAATCACGCTGAGCAGTGAGGATCTGGTCATTGCCGACGGCAGCGGCCCGCTGGCACTAGCGGGTATCATGGGGGGAGAGGCCTCCGGGGTTTCGGAGCAGACCCGGGATATCTTTTTGGAGAGTGCTTTTTTCGAACCCACCCGGATTGCCGGACGGGCACGGGGCTATGGCCTGCATACCGACTCGTCTCACCGATTCGAGCGCGGCGTGGACGCGCAGCTGCAGCAGTGTGCGATTGAGCGCGCCACCGAGTTACTGCTTGGGATTACCGGCGGCAGGCCGGGGCCGGTCATTGAAGTGGTCTCCGAAGAGTATCTTCCAGCGCGGACACCGGTTGCGATACGCCACCAACGGATTACCCGGGTACTCGGTAGCGAAATCCCTGCCGGGCAGGTCCAGGATGTGCTCGAGCGTCTCGATATGGGAGTGACTTCGATCGACGCCGGCTGGATGGTGACGCCCCCCAGTTTCCGCTTCGATATTCGTATTGAGGAGGATCTGATCGAAGAGGTGGCGCGGGTGGTCGGATACAACAACCTGCCGGGTTGCGCGCCCACTGCGCCACTGGTTATGCGTACCGAGCCGGAAGCCGAGGTGCCGCTGACGCGCCTGCGTCGTCTCCTGGTGGATCGCGGTTACCAGGAAGCGATTACCTACAGCTTCGTCGAGCCCCGTGTCCAGGAGGTTTTGGACCCGGAGGCCGACGCAATACCGCTGGCCAACCCCATCTCCGCTGACCTTTCCGTGATGCGCACGACGCTCTGGTCAGGACTGATCCCGGCGCTGATCCGCAATCTGAACCGTCAGCAGGGGCGTGTTCGCCTGTTTGAAACCGGGCTGCGGTTTCTGCGTTCGGGGGAAGAGACCCGTCAGGAGCCGATGCTCGCCGGAGTGGTCGCGGGCAGCGCCTTGCCGGAACAGTGGGGCAGCCCCAATCGACCGGTGGATTTCTTCGACGTCAAAGGCGACGTCGAGGAACTGTTCCATCTGTCCGGCCGGGCTGAGAATGTGACGTTTGAAGCGGCTGAACATCCGGCACTGCATCCGGGTCAGTCGGCCCTCATCCGGCTCGACGGTGAGGCGATTGGCTGGATAGGGGCGCTGCATCCCTCTGTCGAAGCCAGCCTCGACCTGTCGGCGCGGGCTTTTATCTTTGAGGTGCGGCTTGATGCCGTTACCCATGGACGGCTGCCCCAATTCCACGAATTGTCGCGTTTTCCGGCCATCCGCCGTGATATCGCCGTTGTCGTGGAGCGGGACATGCCGGCCGCAAAGGTGGCGGAGTGCGCCCGCGCAGCTGCTCCCGAGATCCTGCGTGAGTTAAAGTTTTTTGACGTCTATGAGGGCGAACACATTGATTCCAGTAGAAAAAGTCTGGCCTTACGCTTGACCTTGCAGTCGCAATCACGCACTCTAACCGACGAAGAAGTCGACGCCGTCATCGACGGAGTAGTGACAACGCTTGGCAACCAGCTGGGCGCTTCATTGAGAGAGTGATATGGCGCTTACCAAAGCAGCGATTGCGGAACAATTGTTCGAAGAGCTCGGCCTCAATAAACGCGAGGCGAAGGAGCTCGTCGAGATGTTCTTCGAGGAGATTCGAAGGGCACTGGAAGAGGGACAGCAGGTCAAGTTGTCGGGGTTCGGTAATTTCGATCTTCGTGACAAGAAACAGCGACCGGGTCGCAACCCCAAGACCGGCGAAGAGATCCCCATCACGGCCCGTCGGGTGGTGACCTTCCGTCCCGGTCAGAAACTCAAGCAGCGGGTAGAGGCTTATGCTGGAACCCAGCAACAATAACGAGCTTCCGCCCATCCCGGGAAAACGTTATTTTGCCATCGGCGAAGTCAGCGAACTCTGTGCCGTAAAGCCGCATGTGCTGCGATATTGGGAGCAGGAATTCCCGCAACTGAAGCCGGTAAAACGGCGGGGCAACCGCCGTTACTACCAGCGGCAGGATGTCATGATGATCCGCCAGATCCGCAGCCTGCTCTACGAACAGGGATTTACCATCGGCGGTGCGCGGCAACAGCTCGAGAGTGAGCCGGCCAAGGCCGATTCACAACAGAGTCAGCAGATCATCCGCCAGATCCGCATGGAGCTTGAAGGGGTGCTGGATATCCTGAAACATTGACCGATTCATGTTTCGGTTTTTCTTTCAGTTGTGTATCATACCGCGCTTCCCGACGGGAAGACCGGTTTTCGGAGCGTAGCGCAGCCTGGTAGCGCACCACAATGGGGTTGTGGGGGTCGGGAGTTCGAATCTCCCCGCTCCGACCATATAAAAGCTGATAAAAACAGCAACTTAAAAACCCGGACCTCATCCGGGTTTTTTCATCTCTGGCCCCAGCTGACACATAGGTGACATCGGGGCTGACTATTACAAAAAAGCCCGTCTCGCGGGCTTTTTTTGTGTCTGCAGGAAACCCGAACACGTGGGTGACGGCCGCTATTCTTGGACAGGTTCTTAGCCATACAGACGGCGCTGAATACCAGCCCGTTGCATGATGGTGGCGGCGATTTCCTCAATGGACATGGAGGTGGTGTTGAGAAACGGTATTGCCTCCCGACGGTAAAGGGACTCGACAGTATCGATCTCGAATCGGCACTGCTTTAGCTGAGAATAACGGCTGTCGGGATAGCGTTCCGTTCGAATTCGATGCAGACGGTCAGGGTCTATCGTCAGCCCGAAAAGGCGATCACGGTAGGGAGCGAGTGCTTTTGGAAGCAGGCCCTCCTTGAGATCATCCTCGGTCAGCGGGTAATTGGCCGCGAGCACGCCGTACTGCAGCGCCAGATAGAGGCAGGTGGGCGTCTTTCCCGAGCGGGAAACGCCGATCAGAATGATGTCCGAGGCGGGATAGTTGCTGGCCATCAGTCCGTCATCATTGGCCAGCGAAAAGTTGAGTGCATCGATACGGGATGTGTAGCGCTGAAAATCCCTGATGCCGTGGGAACGGCCGGTGACATGCAGTGCCGGTTGTCCCAGTTCGCTCTCCAGTCTGTCGTTAAAGGCATCGAAAAAATCGAATACGGCGCCCCGGCAGGCGAGGATGACCTTGCGTACCTCCGTATCGACGATGGTCGAGAACACCAGCGGGCGGCAGCCGTCCTCACGGGCAGCCCGGTTTATGCGGCTCACTGCACTTTCGGCCTTTTCGATGTTGTCGAGAAAAGGCCAGCTGGTCTGGTGAAAATCGATCCCGTCAAACTGGGTCAACAGGCTACGGCCCAGCGTCTCGGCGGTAATGCCGGTGTGATCGGACAGGAAGAAAACGGAACGGCGCATAGAATTAACCACTGGGAACACGGAGATAGAAAGTCTCCTGTGGGAAATTGCAGGGGTCAAGGCCGATCGGAGATCGCCAAGACGTTTACCCTGATCTTTTATTAACACTGCCGGCTCCTGCCGGTGTAGCTCCGACGGGGACTATTGCCTTTGTTTCCGGCAGGAGGTCGCCCGGCACGACACTGACCGTGACGAAAATCGCCGCGGGGGCGCGCCTCCTGATATGGATTGCATGCAACTTATTGTGCCAAAAGGAATTTGTTTGGCGCAATAATGGACCAATCCCCGAGACTTCATGTCTTGCAGCGCAAGACATGCAGTTCCGTCTTGCGATGCAATCCATGGGCTCTACCGGCCAGTGCCTCCGGTTTTTCGTAGGAGCCCAGCCCTCTGGGCGAACACGGCCTTGGGCCGTCCGGTTTTTCGATCTTTGTGTCCACCAAGGTAGCCGTCCAACTCGATGACGGCCTGAAGGCCGACCTACAGATGGACAGCCGGCACGCCCTATGGGCTGGTGGCCGGGTCCAACTTGATGACGGCCTGAAGGCTGACCTACAGGGGTTTATGATTGTGGCAGGTCAGGCGACGGATCCTCCTGCCGTTGCGTTGTCCTCTTCGTCGACCGTTTTGCCGGCCAGGTGTAGCCAGGTCTCGATCACGGTATCGGGATTCAGTGAGATGCTGCTGATGCCGCGATCAAACAGCCACTTTGCAAGGTCCGGGTAATCGGATGGACCTTGCCCGCAGATACCGATGTATTTTCCCTGTTTGCGGCACGCCTCAATGGCCATGGAGAAGAGTCTCTTGACGGCCGCGTTGCGTTCATCGAACAAGGATGCGATCAACCCCGAGTCGCGATCCAGACCCAGCGTCAACTGGGTCAGATCATTGGAGCCGATAGAGAAGCCATCGAAGTGTTCCAGGAATTCGTCCGCGAGGATCGCGTTTGACGGGATTTCGCACATCATGATCACCCGCAACCCGTTCTTGCCCCGCTCCAGTCCGTTCTCCCTCAACAGGTCGATCACGCCTTTCGCCTCGTCCACGGTCCGGGCGAAGGGGATCATGACCTCCACATTGGTGAGTCCCATTTCGTCCCGCACCTTGCGAAGCGCCCGGCACTCGAGGTCGAAGCAGGGGCGGAAAGTCTCGGAGAGATACCGTGCAGCGCCGCGGAATCCAATCATGGGATTCTCTTCCTGAGGCTCGTATCGGCTGCCGCCCAGCAGATTGGCGTATTCGTTGGACTTGAAATCCGACATGCGGACGATGACCGGCTGCGGGTAAAAGGCTGCCGCCAGCGTGCTGATGCCCTCGGCCAGCTTTTCGACATAGAAGTCCACGGGAGTCGCGTAGCCTGCCATTTTCTTGCGGATCTGCTCCTGGAGCTCCGGTGGCTGCTTTTCGAATTCCAGAAGCGCCCGGGGATGGACCCCGATCATGGCGTTGATGATGAATTCGAGGCGGGCCAGGCCGACCCCCGCGTTGGGCAGGTTGGCGAAATCGAAGGCGCGGCCCGGATTGCCGACGTTCATCATGATCTTGACCGGCAGGTCGGGCATTTTGTCGGCGTGTGCGGTCTTGACCTCGAAGGCCAGTTGCCCTTTGTAGATGTAGCCGGTATCCCCCTCGGCACAGGAGACCGTGACCTTCTGACCCTCCGTGATAAGTGAGCTGGCGTCGCCGGTGCCGACTACGGCGGGGATCCCCAGCTCACGGGCGATGATCGCTGCATGACAGGTCCGGCCCCCCCGATTGGTGACAATCGCCGCCGCCCGTTTCATGACCGGCTCCCAGTCGGGATCGGTCATGTCGGTAACCAGAACATCGCCGTGCTGGACCCGGTTCATCTCTTTGACGTTTTTGATCACCCGTGCGGGGCCGGTTCCGATCTTCTGCCCGATAGCGCGGCCGGAGGCCAGAACCACCCCGGGTTTTTTCAGGCTGTAGCGCTCAATCACCTGTCCGCCCCGGCTTTTCACCGTCTCCGGACGTGCCTGTACGATATAGAGCGCACCCTCTTCGCCATCGAGCGCCCACTCGATATCCATCGGCCGTCGGTAGTGCTTTTCGATGGTCATGGCTTGGCGTGCCAGCTCCTCCACCTGTGCATCGGTGAGACAGAAGCGAAGCCGCTCTTCCTCGTCCACGTCGACTGTCTTCACGGAATTACCATGCCCTGCCTGGTCGCTGTAGACCATCTTTATGGCCTTGGTGCCCGGTGCGCGGCTAAGCACGGCCGGATTACCCTTGGCGAGAGTTGGCTTGTAGACATAGAACTCATCAGGGTTGACCGCGCCCTGAACCACGGTCTCGCCGAGGCCATAGGCTCCGGTGATAAAGACCACATCCCGGAACCCGGACTCGGTATCGAGGGTGAACATCACGCCGGCGGCCCCGATATCCGAGCGCACCATGCGCTGGATACCTGCCGAAAGCGCCACCTCCGCATGAGTGAAGTTCTGGTGCACGCGATAAGCGATGGCTCGATCGTTATAGAGGGAAGCAAACACATGCTTCACGGCGATCAGTACATCGTCGAGGCCCCGGACGTTCAGGAACGTCTCCTGCTGACCCGCAAAGCTGGCGTCGGGAAGATCTTCGGCGGTCGCCGAGGAGCGCACCGCCACCGCCAACTCGCCCTGGTGTTCACCGGCCATCCTCCCGTAGGCCGAGGTGATGGCGGCATGCAGGGGCTCAGGAAAGGGCGTGTCGATGATCCACTGCCGAATGGTGGCACCGGTCTCGACCAGCGCATCGACATCTTCCACGTCGAGTTTTTCCAGCAGCCCGTCGATGCGATCCGCCAGGCGGTCGTGGCGCAAAAAGTCACGAAAGGCATGGGCAGTGGTTGCGAATCCTCCCGGTACGCGCACACCGGCGGACGCCAGCCCGCTGATCATTTCCCCAAGGGATGCGTTCTTGCCGCCGACCCGTGCCACGTCGTCCATGCCCAGTTTGTCGAACCAGATGATGTATTCGTCCGCCACGTTACTCCCCCACATCGTCGATAAAACGTTTAGCCGCAAAGAGATCAAAGGTTCCTCGCGGCGAATTGAGCCAATTAGCCCGGAGACTTCACGAATTCACCGCAAAGATGCCAAGAGCGCAAATATTCAATTGCTTATCGGCACACATAACCGAAAAACAACGGAAACGGAAGAACCATGGCGATAATACACGGTGCGGTGTAATCAAAGCTTTGCGTCCTTTGCGTCTTTGCGGTGAATAGTCTGGGTTAGTTCCGGCTTTTACAGGAACTTCCGCCACGGCAAAGACAACCGGTGCCGCAACCACCGCCATCCTCGCGGACGGCTCCAAACTGCGGATCGCGCTTGGCAAACAGGCGCGCCAGATGCTGAACCGAGACCCAGCCCAAGAGCAGCAGCATGATGAGGCCCATTGCAAAGAAATAATTAATCATGGTTAGTAAACCCCTCTGGTTAACCGCAAAGACGCAAAGAAAGCGAAAAATTCACAGCAGAGGCGCGCAATTTGCAGAGATGTTCGCCAAATTTCCATGTGCCCACAGTCACCGTTCGGCTGTCATTCCCGCGAAGGCGGGAATCCAGGAAGTCGTGGCAACGAACCGTGCCTCTAGATCCCCACTGTCGCGGTGTAATCCTGTTTTTCCCTGGCGCTCTTTGCGCCTTTGCGGTGAATTGAAGTCGCACCTCTTTTGAAAAATCCCTGCGTACTCGTCGGCGAACTCTGCGCCTCTGCGGTGCAAGCCTGTTTTCGGCTACTTGATTCCGCATTGGAGTGCTACCCACCGAGTCCGGCAAAGCCCATGAAGGAGAGCGAAAGGATGCCCGCCAGCATGAGGCTCATCGCAGCGCCCTGGCTGATGCTCGGCACCTCCGCCAGTTCCAGTTTTTCCCGCAGGCCGGCCATCAGCACGATAGCCAGCATAAAGCCCGCACCTGCGCCAAGGCTGTAGACGACCGACTGCAGGAAGTTGTACTCGTTGAAAGTCTGAAACAGCGCCAGTCCCAAAATGGCGCAGTTGGTGGTGATCAGCGGAAGGAAGATCCCCAGTGCCCGGAACAGCGTGGGGCTGAACTTCTTCATGGCCATTTCCACCAGCTGTACGGCCGAGGCGATCACTGCGATGTAACAGATGAGCCGCAGGAATTCGAGACCGAACTCCACCAGCAGACTATTGATGACGTAGGCCGAAACCGAACTGATGAGCATCACCAGGGCGGTAGCAAGGCCCATCGACCAAGCCGTCTGCAGCTTTCCGGATACGCCCAGGAATGGACAGATGCCCAGAAACAGTGCCAGCACAAAGTTGTTGATAATGAAGGCATTGAGAAAGATGAACGAGAGTGAGTCAGGCATGGGCCACCTCCGCATCTTCTGTTTCCCGGAGTTTGCGCGCCTTGCGTTCCCTCATCCAGTTGAACAGCAGCAGCCAGCCGCCGAGGACGAAAAAGCCGCCCGGGGGAAGGATCATCACCACCCAGGGCTCGAAGTTGGCGCCAAAGAGGTCGATACCCAATAGCGTGCCGTTGCCCAGCAGTTCCCTGACCGACCCCAGACAGAGGAGGGCGAAGGTAAAGCCGGCCCCCTGCCCCAGGGAGTTGACAAGTGTCTTGCCGAGGCGCTGTTTCGAGGCAAACGCTTCGGCGCGGCCCAGGATCATGCAGTTGGCGACAATCAGTTGAATGAATGCGCCTAACTGATTGTAAAGGTCAAGGCTGATGGCCTGGATGACATAATCCACGATGGTTACAAAGGTCGCGATGATGACGATGTAGCTGGCGATCCTGACCTGTTTCGGGATAAAGCTTCGAAGCAGTGATACGAGGCCCGAAGAGGCCAGCAGCACAAAGGTGGTCGCCAGGCCCATGGCAAGGGCATTGATCACCGAATTACTCACCGCAAGTACCGGGCACATCCCCAGCAGCATCACGAATACGGGATTTTCCCGCCAAAGTCCCGAGAGAAAGGTATCCGCGGTTATGCTCTCATTTTTCTTCAAATCGATAGCCATGGTTCACCCGTTTGCGTCTCCGGCGATTTCGTGCCTTTGCGATTCCTCTCCTCTACGCAGTTCGTCCAAATGGGGCGACAGCTTCGGCAGAAGTTCCTGCGCGGCATTGTTGAGTGCCTTGCCCACCGCTTTGGATGTGACAGTGGCTCCGGAGACAGCATCGATCTCCCACGGCTGCTCTTTGGTGCCGTGTTTGACCGTGACGATGGGATTGGCCAACTCCTTACGATTCGGCTCCAGTCTCGCATCCAGCCCGGGATCGTTGAAATTGGACAGAAAGCCTTCGTCGGTAAGAATTCGGTCACCCAGCCCCGGCGTCTCCGCCATTTGCAGTACGGAAAAACCGGTGATGCACTCACAGTCGGGTTCGTAACCGAACAGCAGCTGGATGGTGTCGGCATAGCCCTGAGCCGCGGCGCCGGCAGCGATACCCTCCAGTTCCCCCGCTGTGTTGTATGCGGCATAAAGGAGGGTGCCGTTCCTGCCCGAATCCGCGGGGAATATCTCCTCGTTATTGACCACGAAGTCACGATGGTCTGTTGCTCCGGGCACGACCTGAAATACTGCACGCTCGATCGCTTCGCGTCTGTTTTCCAGGATGAAGGGACGGGTGTATTCGTACACCAGCACGACCAGAAAACCGGAGAGCATTGCAATCACCCCCAGTGTGCCAATCAGCCTGCTGCTGGAGGGGAGCGCCGGAACTCGTTGTATCTGTTGTTGTGGCGTCATCCTGTGATGCTCTGTGTGTTAGTGACCTTTCCGGCCAATTATCTTTGCGCTCTTTGCGCCTTCGCCTACAGGGATGTAGGTGAGGAGCGTGAGCAGGAGCGGAAGCTTTGCGGTTAATCAATTCTTCTGGCCGTAAATCCGCGGTTGGCTGATGGATTCGATCAGCGGCGAGGCGGCATTACCGAGCAGAATGGCGTACATGACGCCTTCCGGCAGGCCGCCCCAGAACCGGATCACGACTGTTAAAAAGCCTATTAACAGCCCATAGATCCACAGCCCCCGCGGGGTCACCGGTGAGGCGACCATATCGGAGGCCATGAATACCGCGCCCAGCATGAGTCCGCCGGAGAAAAGGACGAACACCGGCGAGGGGTACGTCTCCGGTGCGTAGAGCCAGAAGGGCAGGGCGGTCAGGGCGGCACCGAGCAGCATGGCAGCGGGTATCTGCCAGTTCATCATGCGCCGCAGGGCCAGATAGGCGCCGCAAGCCAGGATCAGCAGGGCAGAGGTTTCGCCGCTGGAGCCGGTAGTCATGCCGCTGAAGAGGCTCCAGCTGTCCACGATCTCGCCATCGAACTTCCACTGCGCCAGCGGCGTTGCGCCGGTAAAGGTGTCAACCGCCTGCGTGGCTATCCAGTCATCCACTGCCGGCGGTTTCATGAAGGGCAATGCCAACGTCGATGGAATGAATTCCATGAAGCGTCCCGGAGCAAAGGCCGGTGTCCAGGTACTGATCGCAACCGGGAATGCGGCCTGGACGAAAGCGCGTCCCACCAGCGCCGGGTTGAATACATTGAAGCCGAGTCCGCCGAACAGGGCCTTGCCGATGGCGATGGCGGTAAAGCCGGCAACGGCACCCATCCACAACGGGAAGGCGGGTGGCAGGGTCAACGCCAACAGGAGTCCGGTGATCACCGCACTCCAGTCACTCAGGGTATTCGGTTTCCCCGACAGCCAATTGAACAGGCGCTCGGTTCCCAGGCAGGACGCCACCACGGTGATGGTCAGGACCAGGACCGACAATCCGAACTGGTAGATCGCGAATGCCACGATGGGCAGCAGCGCATAAACCACATTGCGCATGATCTGGTCGACACTGGGTGCCGAACGCAGATGCGGCGATGTCTTGAGTTCGACCTTGGCTACCATGTTTTCTCTATTTGTTAACCACGGGGAACACGGGGACGGCAACAAAAGTAATGGGTTTCCCCGTGCTCCCCGTGCCCCCCGTGGTTTTCAATCGTATTCATTACGCTGCCCGTTCGCGGTTGACGGACTTGGCGATGCGAAAATACTGCACCAGCGGAATGTTGGACGGGCATACATAGCTACAGCATCCGCACTCGAAACAGTCGTTCAGATGGAACTCGACGGCCATGGTCTCGTATCGGCGCCTTGCCGCAAGCTGCCCCAGCCGTGACGGATTGAGATGTACCGGGCAGGCATCCACGCAGGTGCCGCATCGGATACAGGGATAGACCCGGTCGGGGTGGTCGTTGGCGGATTCTTCCGGCAATACAATCAGGCCGGAGATTGGTTTGGTGATAGGAACATCCAGCGAGGCCACGCTCGTCCCCATCATCGGTCCGCCCAGGATCAGGTGACCGGCGTCACCAAAATAGCCGACCTGCTCCAGGATGAAGCGCAGGGGTGTACCGAGTGGCACCAGGTAATTGCCGGGCTTTTTGACTTCGGGCCCGGCGATGGTGACCACGCGCTCGATGAGACCTTCGCCTTTTGGCAGCAGTCGCCCGATCTCGGCCAGGGTGCCGACGTTGTTGACCACGACACCCACCTGAAAAGGAAGTCCGCCCGATGGCACCTCTCGTCCCAGCAGCACAGTGATCAGCAATTTTTCCGAACCCTGCGGGTACTTGGTCCGGACCTCCTGAACCGCGATCGGGTCCTCTGGCTTGAGGCGCTCACGAATGGCCTCGATGGCATCGGGTTTGTTGTCCTCGATGCCGATTACTGCCTGTCTGGTGCCGCTGGCGCGCAGGGCAATGCGGATGCCGCGGATCAGTTCATCCGTATGCTCGAGCATGATGCGGTGGTCGGTGGTCAGGTAGGGCTCGCATTCGCAGCCGTTGACCACCAGCGTATCGACCCGATGCTCCGGAGGAACCGTGAGTTTGACGTGGGTTGGAAACCCTGCGCCGCCCAGTCCGACCATGCCGGTATCCTGGACGGCCTTCACGAGCTCTTCGGCGCTCAGGGTATCGACGTCCAGTTCGGCACCGTAGAGCACCCGTTGGCTTGCACCCGGGTGTGCCTTGAGGATGATGGACTCCACCTTGGGGCCACGCGCCGTGGGCATCAGGCGTATGTCTTCTATTGTGCCCGTCGCCGGGGCATGAATGGGTGCCGACATGAATCCGTCGGCACGCGCGACAGGTTCACCGCGAAGAACTTCCTGACCCGGCCGCACCAGCGGAATGGCCGCTGCACCGAAATGCTGCGACAGCGGGATGACCATTTCGGGGGCGAACGGCAGTCGCCGGATCGGCTTGTGCGCCGTCTCCTCTTTGTAATCCGGCGGGTGGATACCGTGCGAGAAGCTCTTCCGCCTGATGAAATTAAAAAATCCCATTGCTGACACCATGTTCTGTAACCACAGAGAACACAGAGAGTGTTCCAGGAAATTCCTCTGTGTGCTCTGTGGTGTACTTGGTCATGCGAATTTCGACGCCCGTTTCAACAGCTTTTCGTCCGCCTCGGACGGATTCCAGGGGGTGCCCGGATGAATGCATACGGCGGTGCATTTTTCCGCCGCCTTGACGAGGTCCTTGTAGGAACTCCCTCGCGGGTTGATCACTTCGACCTGTTTCTTGTCGTTGTACTGGAACACTTTGGGGGCGAGTTCGATGCATTCGTCACAGGCGGTGCATTCGGGGGTTTCCACCCATACGGCTTCGTAATCGGTGTCGGCCACGCCCGAGCCGTTGGCGCCATTCTCGAACCGGAGTGCGCCGTTTCCGTTGGCCGGCAGCCCCGCCAGGGTTTCCCCGAAGCCATTGCCGTTCGCTGCATTGCCGGTCGCCATTGCCAGCAGGCTATGGGTCAGCTTTTGAGCCATATCGATGCGCGCATCATTGGCGACCTGGTTCAAATCGACCGTCTGGTCGGCACCAACGAGTCCCTTCAACTGCCGCCAGAAGTCACGACGCTCTTCGCTGGACTCGATGATCTCCCGGGAGACCAGCACCCGATTGAGACGGTTCTTGCCATCGACCATCCACACATAGGGAAATTTCCCCTCGCGCTCGTCCGCGTCGAGGTCCAGAAACTCGACTACCGGCACCATCTTGTCGTCATCCCAGCTCTCCCGCGGCGCCGTTTTGAAGTGCTTGCGGAAACGCCCTTCGGTCACGGCAAAGTCAGCGAAGGTGAGGGGCACCTCCAGACTCTTCTGCTGCCCCTCTTCTTCGTAGCGCAGGGTGTAAGTGACCCAATCCTCTTCGATGGCCGGGTTGCCGTCGATGTCGGAGCACTCCGCCAGCGTGGTGCCGCGGTCCGGATTGAAGCGGAACATCGGGTAGGCGCGGGAATCGAGCGCCAGTTTCGTCTGACGCATGGTCGCTTCATCACCTACGCCGTGCTCGGGCTGGCAGGTGGTGTAGACGTTGAACAGTGCCGGTCGCCGGCTGTTCAGGCCCTCGATATAGCTCTCCAGCAGGTGATTCACATTGGCCACCGAGCTCTGCATGACATAACTGGTGCGGTGCGCCATGCCGATAAGTGAAATCTCCTTGCGGATCTCCTGTTTGCCGCGGATCGCTGTGCCGTATGGCGCCATGTCGGCTACCTGCGCGACGAAACCAGATGTACAGCTCTGGCCACCGGTGTTGGAGTACACCTGGGTGTCGAGGACCAGCACCTTGATGGGCAGTCCGGACATCATCGCGCGCGACAGATTCTGGAATCCGATGTCGTACATGGCGCCATCACCGCCGACCGAGACCACCGGCGGGCAGAGCTTGAACTCTTCGTCGCTGAAGTCCTTCCAGGAGAAGTACTTGAAGAATTCCCCATGGGTCTCCCGATTGAAGTTTCCCTTCAGTTCGAGCTCCGCCATGCGCACGGCCCGGAAACCGTCCGCCATTTTCTGCATATGGCCCTCGAACAGACCCATTGCCATGGAGGGGCTGTCCTGGAACAGGTGTGAGGTCCAGGGGAACGGATAGGGGCTGTAGGGGAAGGTTGAACCCCAGACGGAGGTGCAACCGGTAGCGTTGACAATGCCCATCTCGGCGCGGCCGTTGCCGTTGGGTCCGCTGACGTATCTGGACTTCAGCTCCTTGAGCCGTGCCAGCAGATCCGTGGCCCACTTCAGCCAGTCGGCATCCAGAGGATTGCTGTCCCTGTCCTCATCGAGACCTGCCGACAGCCGGGAGAGGGTGAGGTCCACATCCCGGTGCCGGTCGACCACGGCCGTGATGGTTCCCGTATCGGACAGGTCCATGGACTCGGCAAGCTTCAGACGAATGTGTTTTTCGAACCGCTGGATCAAGTCTTCGATTTTGGCCAGGTGAACCTTGACCCGTGATTGCATCAGCGCCGTCACGGTGGCCGTGAACAGGTGAATGGCGGTCTTTTCGCCACACCCGAGACAGGCACCGTCGCCGCAGATCAGGGAACCGAAGTTGCGCTTGTCGAGCAGAATGGTATCGAGCGCACCGATGGCTTCATCCAGGTCGTCCACCCGGATGTAGTCCGGTGACGTGGTGGGCAGGTCGAGCCAGAAGTTCCACTCCTCACGCAGTCGCTCCACCGATTCGGGGGTCTGCTTCACAGCCACCAGGGCAGCGTCGTCGCAGACCTCGACGCACTCCATGCAGCCCTTGCAGGTATACGGATTGACAGTGATCGAGAAGAGGCCGCCGGAACCCTTGCCACGCTTCTCTTTGGCGGTGAAGTAGGGCTTGGTACTGGCAAACTTGAAACTGCCGATGGACTCCTTGAACCACTCCAGTTCGGTGTTGAGGCGCTCCAGGGCTTCGGCTTCCAGTTCCGATTCGACGATGGTCTCGACGATGGCCTGGTCGATCAGCAGCTGCACATTGGCGCTTTCACCGTCGGCTTCGATTCCGGAGCGGAGTTTCTTCTCCAGGGTACGAACCGCCCGGCGCAGATGACGGGTAGGGCGGCCGCTTCCCTCGATGCGCTGGATGACGGTGTTGAACACCTCCGGTATGGAATTGACCAGACCGGGAATCGCGCTGTCGGGGCAGGCGGTATAGCAGTCCCCGCAGGCCGTACAGTTTTCGGGAATCCAGTCCGGATACTCAAAGCGGATCTGTGTCATGTCCCGATAGATCCCGGTGGCCGCAGGGATCAACGACAGGCTCATGAAGGGATCGGCCAGATTGTCAGATCCGTGGCCGGAGACATAGAAATTGCCGGTCGACTCCCAGAATCGATGAATGTCGGTCAGCCGGTCCGGGTTCTGCGGCATCCGCTTGAGAGTGATCGGCAGCGTGGACTTGTGTTTTTTGGTGAGGGCGTTCACTTCACCGAGCGGCTTGTCGAGGATTTCCGTGCACTCGTCAAAGCCGCGACGGACCACTCGCAGATTGTCCTCCACCACGCGGCGGCCCTTGGAGCCGAATTTCGACTCCAGCTGATCCTCGATGGCCCGGAACAGCGATTTTTCATCCAGGTTTGCGGCTTCCATCAGCGGAGAGGCCTTGAAAAAGGCGCCCTGGAAGGCGATGCCCTGCATGCGGAACTGCAGGTCGGCGTTGGAGGCCTCGCTCTTGGCGATTCCGAAGCCGTCCACATAGAAGATGCGAACGTCGTTTTCGACCACGAACTTGCGGGTGGAGTAGGAAAAGCTGTTCCAGACCGCCTCCGGTGTGTCGAGACTGGATTGCACCACGAAAGTGCCACCCTTTTTGAGCCCGAACAGGGCGTTGGAGTGCTCGAACACATTCGGGTCCGGGGCGAGGACTGCATCCACAAAGTGGTACTCGCAGCTAATCTTGATGCGTTCCGGTGCAGCGGACAGATAATAGGTGGTCGGCTGTCCCTTTTTTTCCGAGCCGTATTTCGGGTTCGCCTTGATGTCGTAATCGAGAAGGTCGAACAGGGTCATCGCCAGGTTTTTGCCGGTGGTCACCGCGCCCCAGCCGCCCACCGAATGCATGCGAACCGTGATCGAACCTTCGGGCATCAGGTTCGGGTTTTCCGAACCGCGCAGGGCGAGGTCGCCGATATCCGGGTACGCCTCGAGCAGCTCTTGCTGGTAGAGCTCCTGTTTGGGGCTTTCGGGGCCGTCGTGCAGGAAATCGATCGACAGATAGAAGAATTTCTTTTTGGGGCCGTCATCGAGCATGTTCTCCACGGCTGCGATCAGACCCTCGGGCTGCAGGTCGCGGGAGCCAAGGCCGAAGGCGCCGGAGTAGAGGACCGGAATGTCCCCGTTTTTCGCGTAGACCGCGTAATTGGGCCAGGGCAGCTGGCCGTTGGCGGCGAACTGGTTTTCGATGCACTTGGAGAGGGTGGCGCGGAGCTCGCGCATCAGCGGCAGGTCCTCCGCCAGCGGCTGATCGGTTCGCTCCAGCACGGCAACCCCCTTTCTGCCTTTGAGTACCTGTCCCAGTCGATCGCCCGGGAAGGGGCGGAAGCTGGTAATGCCGACCACACCCACCCTCAGCTTGCGGCTCTTTCGCAGATAGTCGGCCACCGCCTCGGCCTGTACCACCATGGAGCCCTGGCCGACGATGAGATAGTCCGCATCATCCGTCTGGTAGGTGTGAATACGTCCATACTTGCGACCGGTGAGCTGGTAGTACTCTTCCATCGCCCGTTCCATCAGCGCCGGAATATGCCGGTAGAAAAACGGGCGCTGGGCGGCGACAGTCTGCATGTAGGCGTCCTGGTTCTGGACCGAGCCGGAGGTGACCGGATTGTCCACATCCCAGGTCAGGGGAATGCGACGACGGGTCTCCCCGAACAGCATCTTCTGGGCCGGGGTGGGACACTCGATGAGGTCTTCGGGCCGGCCCAGGTATTCGGCGATCAGCTCGCGTTCCGGGACCTGCAGGGATTCGATCAGGTGGGTGGTAAGGAAGCCGTCCTGGGCGATGATGCCCGGCGTCAGGGCCAACTCCGCCACGCGGTGGGCGATGAGGTTCAGGTCCGCGGCACCCTGGGCGTCGTTGGCCATCATCTGGAAGAAACCGGTGTCGTCCACGCAGTGGTAGTCGTCATGGCCGGCGTGCACATTCAGTGAGGCTTTGGTGATCGCACGGCAGCCGATATTCAGGACATAGGTCAGGCGCTTGCCCGCTGCGGCGTAGAGCGATTCGTGCATGAACGCCACGCCCTGGGCCGAGGAGAAGTTGGTGGCGCGCAGGCCGGTCATTGACAGGCCGGCGGTTACTGCCGCTGCGGCATGTTCCGACTCGGGTTCAATGAAGATGAGGGGCCGTTCGGAGATATTGATGTGACCATTGGAGACCTCTTCCGCCCAGAATTCCCCCATCTGTGTCGAGGGAGTAATGGGATAGGCGCCGGCAGCATCGGACGACTCGCGCTCGCATAGGATGACAGCGCTGTTGCCGTCCATCGCCTGGCGGGAGCCGGGATATTTAACCTGTACTTCTTCTTTCTGCTTCATCTTCATCGAAAACACCACTTCTTGTAATCTCAGGGGATCGGTGTTGTCAGAGTCGTGGCAGCGGCTCCACCCGTTCGGGCAGGGGTTGTTTGCGGGTGACCCGCCTGGCTTTGGCCCCTTTGATGGCGCCTTTGACATCATCGAGCCAGACGATGGCGCCCGTTGGACAGCGCTCTATGGCGACCTTTGAGGTGAGGTCGTTTTTTTCGTAATCGATCACCGCCAGGTTGTCCTCCATGGCGATGAGCCCTTCGGGTGAGTCGGCGGAGCAGCGACCGCAGCCATTGCAGACCACCTCGCAGTGGGCCTCGCCCTCATCGGCCATGTCCCGGTTTTTGCAGGCGATCCAGAGACGGTGGCTGATCGGCTCCACGGAGAAGAGTTCTTTCGGGCAGATGTCTACGCAATCGCCGCAGGCGGTGCACTTGTCGACGTCCACCACCGGTAGCCCGTGTTGATCCATCTGGATTGCGTCGAAGTCGCAGACGGCTTCGCAATCGGCCAGGCCCAGACAGCCCCAGCTGCATCCCTTGCCGCCGCCGGAGACCACAGATGCGGCGCGACAGGATTTCAGACCGCGATAGCGGGCGCGGGTATAGGCAACGTGACTGCCGCCGGCACAGGCCAGGCGTGCCACGCGCTTGTCGGGGGTGCCCAGGTCGATGCCCAGAAAGTCTGCAATGGCCTGATTCACTTCTACGGGGTTGACGGTGCATTTGGCCGGCTCGGCCGTACCGGCGAGCAGGGCTTCGGCGAAAGGGCGGCACCCTGGGTTACCGCAGGCACCGCAATTGGCGTTGGGAAGCATCTCTTCGATGTCGTCGAGTCGAGGGTCCTCTTCCACCTGCAGACGACGATTGGCAATGGCCAGCACCGAAGCCAGTGCAACACCCAGCCCCGCCATGAACGTCCCGGCAATCGCAATATGCATGACGGACGCCATTACACCCCCTGATGCGGCTTCAGTTGTTAGTATTGAAAATTCCAATGCTTGTAACGGTAAGTCATTGGTCACGGAAGTAATCCTAGTGATCCCGGGTGTATTTGACACGACAATTATTTCAATGCTCAATATTGGCTAACTTAATGATAAAGACGCCAAGCCACGAACAAACGCCATGAATCCAACACCCAATCTTTACTACAAACAGAATCGGCTCAAGCAGTTACGCGCTTTCTGTCACACTGCACGAGCGGGGAGTATTACGCTGGCAGCGGAAACACTGTTTCTCAGCCAGCCATCGGTTTCACTGCAAATACAGGCGCTGGAGAGGGAATTCGGGGTGACCGTTTTCGAGCGGCGGGGTCCCCACATCAAGATGACGCCGGAAGGGGAGGCGCTCTACAAGCTCGCGGAACCGCTGGTGGAGGGCATCGACAAGCTGCACGAAAGTTTTGCAGCCAATTACGGAAAACTGGAATCCGGGGAGCTTGATATCGCAGCGGGCGAGTCAACCATTCTTTATATACTGGCCGAGCCGCTTCGGCTGTTCGCCAAGGCTTATCCCAATATCCGTTTGAAGCTGCACAACGTTACAGGACGGGATGGCATGGCCATGCTGCGCGCGGATGAAGTGGACCTGGCCGTCGGTTCCATGCTGGAAGTGCCGGAGGAGATCAAGTACCGCCCAGTGGTGACCTATGACCCGACCCTGATTGCCGCGCAGGACCACCCGCTGGCGCACAAGGAAACGGTCACGCTCAAGGATATTGGTCCCCATGGACTCATACTGCCGCCCCGTCATCTCTCCACCTGGCGTATCGTTGACCTGGTATTTCGGCAACACAATGTGAATTACAAGGTGGCGCTGGAGGCCGGCGGCTGGGAGGTGATCAAGAAATACGTGGAGTTGGGGCTCGGTATCTCGATTGTGACCGATGTCTGTCTGACCGGTGATGAGCGGTTGGCGTGCAAATCACTGGTGCGCTACTTCCCCAAGCGCTCCTACGGCATTGTCCTGCGCCAGGGCCGTTTCCTTTCCCCCCAGGCGATGCGTTTTATCGACATCCTCCAGCACTACTACCTCGGCGAACTGGGAGACGGAGTATCTCCCGAAGCCGGTATGGTCGGCTCCGAATTCGAGGAGGCCCTGTCGGGCATGCCCGATGCCGAGGGTTGGAGTGACCGCAAGTTCTAGACGGCTTGCTGGGCAAATAACCGCTGCGCTTCCGTAACTACTCACCCCCTCCGTCATTCCCTGTCACCCCCGCGCAGGCGGGGGGTAGGCGGGAATCCAGAGAACAGAAACATGGCTCAAAATGGATCCCCGCCTGCGCGGGGATGCCGGATTTCCTGGGCCGTGCGCGATGACCCGGGCGAGCAGTTACGCGCTTACTGACTAATCTACGCCAGGGTAGGGGAGAGTTTTTCCCGATGGGGTAGGGAGCCCGCTCCCTGGGGGATTCTTTCGCGCGAATCGCGGCGAGGGTGCCACTCCTACCGTGATGATTCGATAGCGTCTGACTAAACAGCGGCGTGGGGCCGGAGCCCCGCGCCGGCGGCTTCAGAAATGATAGCCGACGTTCAGGCCGAAGGAGGTTTCCCCCAGTTTGATTTCGGCACCCGGGGCGATCGGATCGTCCGCCGGGGCCGTGAAGGTTTCTTCCGGGGAATACATGTAATGTGCGGCCAATTCCCAGTGTTGGTTGAACCGGTAATCGCCGCCGATGGTGTAGTGGTCCTCGACCACGGCCGGCAGGATCAGATTGCGGCTGACCTCTTCATCGCCAAACGGCGAATCAGCGTGATTGTAACCAATACGCAGGTTGAATCGGTTATTCACCGCGTAGGCGAGACCGAGGGCATACACCGTCTGATCATCCCAGCCCGGATCCATCGGGACTGTTACGCCCGGGCCTTCCACGGTCAGCTTGTTCATGGTGTCGGACCAGTCGATCCACTTGAGATCCGCCGAAACGGTCAATGTGGGTGTGGCCTGATAGGCGATACCGAGGGAGGCTTGCTGAGGGTAGTCGAGATCCAGTTTATAGGTGCCCGCCGGAAGAGGGTTGCCCAACTGATCCGTGATATCCCCCTGTGCCAACTGGTATTCCAGATCGGAAAACTCCTGGCGGCTCTTGTAGGCGAAGCCGAGGTCGATGGACTTGGTCAGGTCGTAGAACATTCCAAAGGAGAAGCCCAGGCCGAACGAACTGGTGGAGCGCCCCAGATCGAAGTTGGAAACGGTTGCGTCACCCATTCCGTCACCAGTCGTATCCTGCATGGCGCGCTGGCGGAAGGCCACGGACTGGTAGTCGATGTTCAGGGAGGCGCCCAGGCTAAGCCGCTCATTCTGGTTCCAGGCCACGGTCGGCGCCATCTGCCAGAAGGAGATATTGGAGTAGCCGTCCCAGTACACGCCCGGCGACATCAATGTCGGCGCATAATCAACGCCCATGCCGGAGGTGCCATACATGCCGCCGCCGAAAAAGACGTCCTGGTTCTGTTCGCTAACTGGTGCGGTCCAGCCGATGGCGGGCACACCGTACATATCCACTGCACTCTCAGCCGTATCTCCACCCGTTGCCGAAAAACCGGCTTCGCGCTCGGGCATGAAGGCTTCCATGGAAAAGTCGGCGCGGCTGCCGATACGGGCCATGCCGGCGGGATTGGTCACGGCGGTCATGGCGCTGCCGGGATTTGCGGTAACGGCTCCGCCCAGTGACTTCTGATAGGCCCCTACGCCGATCAGCTGGTAGCCGTTGGTGGCGAAGGCTGTGCAGGGGGTGTAGACGGCAAGAGCGACAACGAGGGTACGATAAGTATGTTTCATCTTATAATTGATTTGTTGTATTGAACGTTAAGCCAAACTCACTATTCGGCCTTCTCCAGGTGCCACAGGTGGCGGGTCAAAATATTCTAACATTGACGCGTACTGATTTGCTCATACGGCTTATCATGGCTCAAGCAACGCTGCAGATGCTGAGGGTAATCGGGTCGGGGGGAGGAGTTGCGCGATATCCATGCAGAGGGCATGGCCATACTTTGGGTGAATCCCGGCGTTCTGAAGTGGCTACACCTGGTTCGGGCCGTTCGCCAGGATCTCTTTCGGCCAGGTAAAACGGAATGTTGTACCTTGAGCCGGCGATGATTCCAGATGGATATCACCGCCGATGTTCTCGACCACTTTTTTTACCACCGTCAGACCCACCCCGGTACCGGTCGATTTCGGTGCACGGGGTCCTTGCCGAAAGAGGTTGAAAACCCGTTCCTGACACTCGCCAGGTATGCCGGGGCCGTCGTCGGCAACAGTAAATTCATAGACCGTGCCCAGATCACGCGAGGATACTGAAACCCGTCCATCGGGACGGTCGTGGTGTTTGACAGCATTGTCGAGCAGGTGGCTGAACACCTGATGGAGGTGAAATGTATCGGTCGTGAAGCGAGGCATATCCGAAACGATTTCAAACCGAAACTCGGGGGGATGCTCGGTCGCGGCAATAACATTCTCAATCAAATCGGCGGTGGCTACGGTTTTCAGTTCCCCGACCCGACCGCCGGCCTGGGAATATTCCAGCAGGGAGTTGAGTAGCTGATCCATGTACGCCACGCGATCGCGTAGCAACTGCATATGGCGCCGGCCATCCGCGGAGAGGTGCGGGGCGGTCTCCTCTTCGATCCAGCTAGAGAGTCCGTGAACGGATCGCAAAGGAGCCTTGAGATCATGGGAGGTGACGTAGGCGAACTGTTCCAGCTCGGCATTGGCGCGTTTCAGACGCGCTTCGTTTGCCCGCAGCGCCTCCTCGAGACGTTTGCGTTCATCAATATCGATGAGAGCGCCAATGTGACGAAGCGGATGGCGTTTTTCCCCCTCGCCGGCGAAAAACACCTTGCTTCGGTTGAGTACCCAGGACTCTTTTCCACTCGGTTGTAAAATTCGGTGCTCAATCTTTATATCGCCGGCGCGGGCCGGATCCATGGCGGCCTGTATGGCTCGCAGAATGTTTTTGCGGTCGTCGGGGTGAAAACAGGTTGGGAGTCGGTCCGCCTCCAGTGCTATTGGTGCCTCCGGTGACAATCCAAACAGCTTTTTGATTTCCGGGGACCAGTACTCCTCACCAGTTTTCAGGTTCAAGTCGAACGAACCGAAGCCGGCGGTCTTGGCCGCAATGCGCATTCGCGCCTCCTGCAGCCGCAGTTGTTTTTCCACCTGCTTCATACGGCTCAGATCCATGACGAAGATGGCCCCGGTCAAGGTCCCATCGGGTGTTCTTTCGAAAGGCACAAGCCCGATCAGGACCGGGACCCGTTCCCCATTTTTGGTGATGTACTCCTTCTCGTACGGGCCAAATGGCAGGCCGCTGGAATGGACCTGCCGAAGGGCTTCTGCGGTCACCTCAGTGAATTCAGAGGGCGTGAGCCGATCCCAGCGAAGCTTTCCGGCTTCGACCTCGGCCGGGGTATACCCGAGCATGTCAAGAAGTACCGGGTTGGCATGCTTGATGCGGCCTGTAGTGTCGGCTAGGGCGATCCCGACGTTGCCGGCCTCCAACAGACGCCGAAAGCGCAAGTCATTGAGATCGGAAGTCTCCTTGCTGTGTTTGAGGTAAACCACCAGAACAACGACAACGAAATTGATGGCCAGGTACAGTGCGACCCCGAACGATTCGCCTGGCTCAGCCGAAAAACTGCCGTGCGGCGGCATGAAGAGGTAGGCGGCAGCGAGCGCACCCAGGGAAAGTGTAAGCAGCGCCGGTCCCCGGCCGCCATACCAGGCGACCACCATGGAGGCGCCAAAGAAGGTGGTTATCGTTCCATGAAAGCCAAGAGCCTGGTCAAGGGCATGGGGCAGCAGGCCCGCGAGCAATAACGCCGGAATGATAAATCCGTATCGAACGAGTGTCGGGAATTTTCTGTAAGCCATAACCGACTCCCCGTTGACTCCGGGGCTCTGTGCATCGGCTGCTTATTTAACGGTTAATCGGTGACGATTACAACCAGACCTGGACTCCGCCCTCATTTCCATGTCGCCGGGTATCGAGCCACCGCCGGCCCCTCTCGGTGAGCCCGAAATTTGCATCGATGAGCCCGTCCCTGAAAAGAGCGTGGGAATATTCCCAGGGGGCACCATCCCGAGGTCCGTCATAGAAGTCGGCCAGTGGAGCCTGCCCCTCCTCCGGCGCATCGAATACCTCTTCAAATTCAGTCTCTTCAAAACGCATTCGGTCAATCCGGCGCTCAGTCAGTCCGGGGGACTCACTGATGCGTCGAACGGGTGTTCCATCGAGAATGATTTCGTAAGCGGGGCCCGGTGCCTGTCGGATTTCCAACAGGCCTCCGCTGGAACTACGCCCCTTGAACAGAGGCGGCTGTTCAAGCTGCGGACCTGCCGGCACCGGCGCAAAGTGATGGAAATGGGCACGCCACGCTTCGCGTTCGGACTCATTTACCCAGCGCTTCAACATCGACTCAAAATCGGCCTGCAGCTCCTCCAGCTCCTTTTCATGCCGGCGCCGCTGTTGACTGTGGAGTCCCGCTTTCTCTTTGTTTTCCTGCTTACGGTGATGGAACTCGGTCGCGAGCCGGCGCAGAACGTCAGCGGGATACAAGGTCGACATGTCAACCTCCTCAGATGCGTTTATAGCGAAGATAGCGCATTCGTACGCTGTAGGGGGTCACTCCAAACTGTGTGCTTTGCCCCTGATGGGTGCGGCATAACACGCACCCTCGTTTGAAGTTCGAACTTTACTTCTGAAAAAACAGTGAATTAGCCATCGGCATGAAATGTGCTCCGTGCACGGATTGTGTCCTTGTGTATCGAATTGTGTCTGTTTGTGTCTGAGCCGCCGGAGCACAGGGTATCTGCTCAGCATAGAGGAGCCGAATGGTCCCTCAAGGTACTCCATAAAAAACGAGCGGTAACGCACGCCGGTATTCATGAACGTGATTTTTGATGGTGGGGTGAATGGGCATGGGAGAGAAGATGGCAGAGTGGCGATACTGGGTGATCGGGTTTGTGCTGCTGTCCGGTGGGCTGGCCGGAAGCGCCCAGGCCGAACCGGTTTGGTTTTCCGATCAGCCGCCGGATGCGGAGTGGGCCAAGCGTGCACACCACGCGCACGGCGGGATGATCGAACGGGGCCGTGGAGGCGTCTACGTCAAGCGGCTCTGGCTGAGAGCCGGGGGTGAGCCGGCCTCCGCCGTCTATACGCAGCCCGCCGATGATGCCAGTTTCGGCGTGTTCGGCATCGATGGCGAAAGCCTTGCACCCGACCTGTTCAAGGTCGCCAGCGGTGGCGGCATCACCTTCCCCATGCCCGAAGAAGGGTTCTATAACGCCTATTTCATCGAACGCAGCGTCGAAGATGCCGTGCTGAAGACCTCCATCGTCAAGGCGGAGGTCCTCAAGCACAGCTGCGGCGAGGGACACGATCCCAAACTCACTGCATCACGCATGCCGCCGCGGGACCGGGCCGGTGTGCCCCTGGAGATCATTCGCGAACGTCTCCCCGGTGAAGATTTTCATACGCGGATTCGATCCGGCGATAAGGTGGGCTTTCGCGTCCACTACAAAGGGAGCCCCGCCGCCGGTGCCAACGTCAGCTTGACCACCCGGGAGGGTTGGACCAAACAGGTGGTGGCAGACGCGGACGGTAGGGCTGTGTTCAAGCTGATTCGTGATTACTATCCCGCCTGGAACGACTTTGACAAGAGGCATCACGAGGCCTTTCTGGTCACCGCGGAGTATCGGGTCGAGACGCCCGGTGAGCTGAATGGCACACCGTTCGAAAAGGCCCACTATCGGGCAACCCTGCCGGGCATCTTTTATCCCTCCGAAGTGGAGTACTCGTCCTATCTGGTAGGTCTCATCGTGGCGCTGATCGCAGCGGCACTGGGTGCCGGAGGGGTGTTCCTCTACCGCCTGAAGCACAGCCGGGCGGGACGGGAGCGGCTCCAGTGAAGCGGCTACGGGCATTCATCAACGGGGCCGATATCCGGCGGTTTCGCTTCTGGGTCCAGTTGGGGTTTTTTGTCCTGCTGGTGTACGGCGGATACTTCCTGATCAATCTCGGCCAGTCCCTGCCGACGTTCTCCTGTGGCTTCAACCAGCCGGGGCGGGCGGGAGTCTGCTATCTCCTGCCGCTGCAGCATCAGACCCACATCCCCTGGGACAGCATCATCAGCTGGCGCGGGCTCGGCATTCTCACCGGCCTGCTGACCTTTGTCGCCTGGCTTTTCGTCTTCAACAAGGCGTGGTGCGGATATGCCTGCCCGCTGGGAACCATCCAGGACTGGATGACGAGCCTGCGTCAGAAGCTCGGTATTCGCTATTCCACCTATAGCCTGGATTGGTTCACCCGGCTCAAGAAGATCAAGTACATCCTTTTGATCCTATTGATCGTGATCCCGTTTCTGATGGCGAATTCCGTGGCGGGACTGCCGACCCTGCCGGAGGACATGGGGACGCCGTTCTGCAAGATCTGTCCGGCACGCATGGTGATCCCGGCGTTTACCGGTGATTTCTCCCAGTGGACCGTGGACTTCTCCACCGGCACCGCCGCCACCATGACCGGACTTGGGATGCTGGTGCTCGGGATCTTCTTTATCGGCGGGTTCATCAACAAGCGTTTTTTCTGCTTTTTCTGTCCCATGAGCGCGCTCCATTCGCTGTTTTCGAAAGTGGCGCTGCTGAAGCTGCGCAAGGACGGCAGCAAGTGCACCCGTTGCGGTGATTGCTATCGCGCCTGCGACATGCAGATCAAGGAAATAGCGGACGATGTCGAGAGTAAAACGCTGATCAAGGACGACTGCATGATGTGCTTCAAGTGCGTCGCCTCCTGTCCCGAGGAGGGGGCACTCAAGGCCTCGTTCATGGGGATCCCCATCTATGAATCGACCGAAGCCGGTTTCTTCAAGCGCATGACCAAGAGGAGGAAGAGATGAGCGCCGAGGTAAAGGCAAAACAGACCGAGATGGCGCGCAAGCAGCTATCCCGCGAATCCGCTCAGGCGCTGAACAAGATTGAAAAGGACTTTCCCGATAATCCGAAGGCAATGGATTACTTCTACGACCTCTACCGCCGCATTCACTGCGAAGGCGAGGTGCCGCACCCGGGAAAAAAGGTCATCGGCACCACCTGCGTGCAGGTTCCCGAGGAGCTCATTTATGCGGCCGGTGCCGTACCCGTACGTCTTTGTAACGGGTCCCATACCTACGACCAGCTCGGGGCGGAGTTCATGCCGGCCAAGTCCTGCTCCCTGGTCAAGGCGACCCTCGGCATGCTCTCCAGTGGACTCGCCTCCTGGCTCGACGAAGGCCGGGACATTGTCAACGTGACCACCTGTGACCAGAAGACCAAATCGGGTCGCCTGATGGAGGAGGCCGGCTACCGGGTCCATCACCTCGAACTGCCTCCCTCCAAGGAGAGTGAGGCGGCCCGCACCTATTGGCAGAGCAATGTCAACGGATTCGCCCGGGAGCTGGGTTCGCTCACCGGACACAAGATCACCCGCAACAGCCTGCGCGACAGTATCGCCAGGGTGGCGCGCGCGCAGCAGGCCTTTCGCAGACTGCATCGCCTGCGCATGGCGCCGCTCGCGCCCATCCTCGGCAAGGATGTGTTTCTGGTGACGAATGCCTATTTCTTCGACGACATCGATGCCTGGACCGATGCCGTCGAGGCGCTGAATGATGAGGTGGAGAAGCGCTGCGAGGAGGGCTTCGCCGCCGCCCAGCGCCGGGCACCGCGTATTCTGTTTACCGGTTCACCGCCCATCTTTCCCAACCTCAAGCTGCCCACGCTAATCGAGCAGTCGGGGGCGGTGATTGTCGCCGACGAAACCTGCTCCGCCAATCGCATGCTCTACGACGCCGTCAATGTCGATGAGTGGCAGCTCTACGACATGGTGGATGCAGTCGCCGACCGTGCGCTCAAACCCTGCACCTGTCCCATCTTCATCAGTGACGAGGATCGCAAGCGCCGGCTACTGGAGTTGGCACGCACATTCGCGGTGGATGGTGTGGTGTACCAGGCCTTTTCCGGGTGTCAGGTCTTTGAAATGGAACAGCGCAGTATCAGCCGCTTCCTCGCCGACGAGGGGATCCCCTCGCTGTACGTGGAGACCGATTACAGCCCCGATGATGTCGGTCAGCTTTCGACACGCATCGAGGCGTTCATCGAGTCGCTCAAGGCACGCAGAAGGAGAAAATAGCATGCCGTATTTTGCAGGTATCGACATCGGTTCCACCGCGATCAAGGTGGTTCTGGTCGATGAGGCGGACAACCTTTTCGCCAGTAAAACGGTCGCAACCGGCAGCCATTTCTACGGCAATGCGCAAGAGGCGTTCCACTCACTGCTGAAGGAAAACAGCCTTGAGCAGGCGGATATCGCTTTTCTTACGGCGACCGGCTACGGGCGAAAACTCTACCGCGAAGCCGATGAATCCGTGAGCGAGATCACCGCCAATGCCATGGGGGCAAAGAAGGCGGGAGAGGCCTACGGCGGCGTGCGGACCATTATCAATATCGGCGGTCAGGATTCGAAGGCGATTCAGATCGACGAGGATGGCAATGTGGTCACTTTCGCCATGAATGACAAGTGTGCCGCAGGTACCGGTCGTTTTCTCGACATGGCAGCGCGCAACCTCGAGCTCAACCTGGACGAGCTCGGTGATTGCCATTTCAACCTCAAGGGCGCACCGCCTGCGATTAACAGCACCTGTGCCGTATTTGCCGAATCGGAGGTGATCGGTCTGCTGGCGAGCGGTTATTCCAAAGAAGAGATTGTTGCGGGTATCCACTATTCGATCGCCAAGCGAACCGTCCGGCTCGCCAAGCGGGTCGGTCTGGAAGACCGCATCTACTTCGATGGTGGTCCCGCTCTGAACAAGGGGCTGGTGGCGGCATTCGAAGAGGAGCTGATGCGCGAGCTGGTGATCCCCGATATCCCTCAAATCACCACGGCCTACGGCGCCGCGATTCTCGCCCGTGAAGCGTGGCAGGCGGAAGCGGCCGATGCCGAGCAGACTTGCAGGTCCTGAAGCCCGGAATCTGGCCAACCGCTTCAGAGAGACAAATGCTATCGATTTTCGGGATGAACCATATGGCTGATTTACAGCACAGAAGATGAATACCAAATAATTCAAGAATTTCAATTTTGGAATTTTATTGCCATCGATAGGAAGTTAGTCACAGGGCTACGGATGCCCATCAGGGAGGCAGTGACACGGAAAAAACATAATCGATCATAATTATTTAAGGGGTTAGGTATGTTTGAATTTCGTCAGTCTCGGCTGGCATCGGCCGTCAGCGCCGCAATGTTGGGCGGCGTGATGCTTTCCGGAACTCAGGTCGCCACGGCAGAAGACCTGGGCATTATCCAGGTGGAGTCCACCACCATCGACGACCGTTTCGATAGCAAGCGGGGTGAACCTTCGAACATTGGCGTCGTCAGGGGCGAAGAGGTGGATGCGGCGCATGCCGAAAACATCCAGCAGATACTGCAGCAAATCCCCGGTGTTACCACGGAGGTGCAGAGCGGTGACTCCCTGAAGATCCATATCCGCGGAGTGGAGAATCAGGTCTACATGGGGGAAAAACCGGGCGTGGCCGTCGTCATCGATGGCGTGCCTGTTTTTGAACGGACCGGCCGCGTCAACATCGATCTCGACAACATCGAGTCCATCAAGGTAGTCAAAGGCGGCGCCTCCTATCTATTCGGTGATGATGCCCTCTCAGGTGCCGTGATTATCACCACCAAGCGCGGCGCGGACAAGGCCGGCTATTTGGTTCAGGCCGAAGGCGGCAGCTTCGGACATCAAAAGGGACTGGCTCGGGCAGGTTTCGCGGGTGAAAAAGCGAACGGACATGTCCAGGTCTCCAGCCGCCAGACGGACGGCTATTATGACGATTCCGCATCCCAGGCGGATTATCTTAACGGTAAACTGCAATATTACCTGAGCGATACCAGTGACCTGACCTTTGGCTTCGAACGCTCCAATCGGGAGAAGGGGAGCCATGGCAATGTCAAAGGGGTCACTGCGGCCGAGGAGGATCCGAAGAGTGAGGACCCCTCCTACAACGATTACGCCAATCACTTTGACGTCGATCTGTCCAAGTACTTCCTGACCTATTCCAACGATATTGGAGAAGCGTCGAACTGGATGGTCAATGCCTACCAGTTCACCGACGACACCGAGTTTGTAACCGCTCCCACCGACGATGATCCGGAAGTCTACACCTATGACAACGACTATCATCAGGTGCAGCGCGGAGTGAAGTCGGAGTTCCGGACCGGCGGCGAGACCGTTGCCTGGATGGCGGGGGTGGATCTGCGCGATAACCTGTACCAGAACCGCGACACCTTCCGAATCGAGACCACTGGCTGGAATGCAGCTTTACCTGGTGATCCGGCCAACTTCAACGACACCGACGAAAAGGTGCAGGCGCTGTATGGCGAAGTTAAAATGCAGGCGACCGAGCGGCTGACCTTTACCACCAATGGTCGGGTAGACCGCATCGAGCTGGAGTACGAGGATAAGCTGGATTCGGAGCTCAACGGTGAAAAGGATTTCGATGTCTTCTCATGGCGACTGGGCGGCAACTATTCGCTTCGCCCGAACATGGACCTCTACGCCAATGCCTCCACGGGATTTCGGGCACCCTCTCCGGAGCAGTTGTTCGTGGGCAGCAATAGCCCCAGCCATAAAACCGCACCCAATCCGGACCTCGACCCCGAAACCACCATCAACAGGGAAATCGGGTTTCGGACCAAAACCAGTTGGCTGGGTCTGCCGGTCGATCTCGATGCCGCCATCTTCCAACTCGATCGTTACGACCATATCCAGTCCACCGGGGGGCAGTACTCCACCAGTACCGATGCCGTTTACGATAACGTGGGGGATTTCCGCAGCCGCGGGCTTGAACTCTCGCTGCTGACCGACCCCTCCCGCAAGCTATCGATGGACATCGCTTATACCTATCTCGACAGCACCTATACGAAATATGACGACTACCACTTGAGAGTGGAGCCGGTTGGTGGGAGCTGTTCGTCTGGTTTTACAGGAATAACGGAATATAACTACAGAACAGGAACAATGGAGGTTGTCGCCTGCGACAAGACCTACGACAACGCCGGGAACAGCGTTCCACGCGTACCGGAGCACCACGCCAATCTGCGGCTGCTTTACCGGCCAGCCAGTAAGTGGCTGTTGACCGGAGAAATGGATGCTATCTCCTCCTATTACGCCGATGAAATCAACCAGGAAAAAATCGATGGCCACGAGGTCTTCAATCTGCTGTTGAATTACGACGCCAAGGACTGGTCTTTCTTCGCCCGCGTCGACAATGTCATGGATGAGCGTTTTTACAACACGGTCCGTGGCACGGGGGATGGTAATGAAGATGGTGTCTACGATGAGGAGGATCTTTCAATCGTCGTGAATCCGGGCCGGGCGTACTATGCAGGTGTGTCCCTGCGTTTCTGAACCGATTCGGCAGGAAACGCACCACAAAGGATTTCAGACTGGGGCAGGGATGCCCTTCCTGGTCGGAATCGCAACCGAAACGGCCGCCCGGAAACAGGGCGGCCATGCTATCCCGAATGACGAATCCCGGAGCACGTAAATGGAACCGGTCGCACTCAGCTTCTCGGCAGCGCTAGTGATGGGCCTGATCTACGGTGCAGGGCCCTGCAATATCGCCTGTCTGCCCTATCTCGGGCCGGTCTTTCTGGCCCGCTCGGGCGGTATCAGACAGGCTTGGCGCACTATTCTGCCGTTTTCGCTGGGCCGGCTCTCTGCCTACGCGGCCCTCGGCGCGGCAGCGGCAGCTGTGGGGCGTGCGGTGACGGTGCAGTTGGAATACGGCGCCGGGGCCGTCCTGCTCGGTGCCGCATCGGTCATCGTCGGCCTTGTGATCCTGTGGCGGTCGCGCCGAACGGGTAAAGGCACACCGTCATCCTGCAGTGCACACCCTTCTCCCGGGAATCAATCGGAAATCATTTTGCACCACAAACCTGCCGATACCGCGCTCATGCCGATGGGATTGTTTGGAATGGGTGCGGCCATGGCGCTCAATCCATGTGTGCCGCTCGGCACGGTGGCACTGGCGGCTGCCGTCACGGCTGACCCGACCGCGGGTTTGATGCTGGGGGTGGGATTCGGCTTGGGTGCGGTAGCCATTCCCGCCGTTCTGTTCAGCCTGGTGGTGGCGCATATCGGTGCTGAGGTCCGTGAGCGCCTGGCAGGCTGGAAGGGTGGGCTGGAGCGGACCGCGGGTGCCATGCTTATCGGTATGGGCGCGCTCAGTATCTCGGGACTGTTTCATCCCTGAACCATCAGTTTCTTGCTCTCCAGGAGCCTGTCGGACTCAGCCAGTGGTAGCGGCACGGCATGGTGGGAGAGCGGTCACCAATTTTTTCGATTGAGGAGCCTACGACTGCACGGACGCAGTCGTTAGAGCCCCGCATCCCGCAATGGATGGCGGTAGTAGAGAATGTCTGGAACCTGTTCTCAAGGAGCCAAGCCGACTGGTTCTATGTACAAAAAATCGAGGCAATCTGGACTGCACTGCCCTCAGCCCGGTAGATTATTCACAAGTCCGATAGGCTGCTAGCCCAAAAGCCCCTTTCCGTTTCCTATACTGCGGATAACCGACCGAGAAGGGTGGAGAGGCGTATGTTCCGAAATCGCGAGGAAGCCGCCGAAGAGATCGCCGAGCGGCTGGAGCACCACCGCGGCGATAACCCTCTTGTTCTGGCTATTCCCCGGGGCGGGGCACCCATGGGACGCATCGTTGCCGACCACCTCGAGGGCGAGCTCGATGTGGTTCTGGTCCATAAGCTGGGCGCGCCGGGGAACCCGGAGTATGCCATCGGTTCAGTGGATGAGAGCGGACATGTGGAGTTGACGCCGGTGGCTCGGCAGTATGGTATAGAGCAGTCCTATATCGACGAAGAGGCGGAGCGGCAGCTGAAAAAGATCCGCCAGCGCCGTGAACGCTATGGACGTCCTCCGGCCAAGGCCGAGGGCCGGGTGGTCATTCTGGTCGATGACGGTATCGCAACCGGTTCCACGCTGCAGGCGGCGATCCGCTCCGTGCAGGCGCAAAGGCCTGCGAAGGTGATCGTCGGAATCGGCGCGGCGCCCCCGGAAACCGCCGAACGCATCGGGAAGTCGGTGGATGAGATGGTCTGTCTGATGACGCCCAGCTCGTTCATGGCGGTCGGGCAATTCTTCGAGGACTTCGGTCAGGTTACGGACGACGAGGTCATCGCGCTTCTGGGAGGGAATCAGCATGAATGATCGGGCCGCCATCGAAAAACGTGAAGTTATGATAGAAACACCGGACGCGACGCTCCCGGGTAACCTTAACATTCCCGAAGGGAGTCGAGCCATCGTGCTGTTCGCCCATGGCAGCGGCAGCAGTCGGTTCAGCCCCCGCAATCGTCTGGTAGCCGAGGACCTCAATGGCGGCGGTTTGGCGACGCTGCTTTTCGACCTGTTGACGCCGGACGAGCATCAAATCGATCAGTACAGTGCCGAATTCCGTTTCGACATCGGCCTGCTTTCCCGACGTCTCGGGAACGCCGTGGATTGGGTTCTAAGCCAGCCGGAGCTGCAGTCCCTGCACATCGGCCTGTTCGGGGCCAGCACCGGTGCGGCGGCAGCACTCAACGTTGCTGCCAGGAAACCGGAGAGCATAGCGGCTGTGGTCTCCCGCGGGGGCCGTCCCGATATGGCCGGAGAGGCACTGGCCCGGGTCAAGGCACCAACGCTGCTGCTGGTCGGGGGGCTTGATGAGCAGGTGATCCAGCTCAACCGTGAGGCCGCCGAACAGATGCAGGCAGAGACTCGGCTGGAAATCGTGCCCGGTGCGACTCACCTGTTCGAGGAGCCCGGCAAACTTGAACAGGTCGCGGGTCTGGCCCGGGAGTGGTTCCAGGCCCATACGGGACAATGAGCATGCCGCCCACACCGATGCTGTTTGTCCTTGAGGCATCCCGGGAATTCGGCCAAAGCGTGGCCCGGGCCCTGGATGTCTCGCTTAGTGAACATGAAGAGCGCGAGTTCGAGGATGGTGAACACAAGGCGCGCCCGCTGGTGGAGGTGCGGGATCGGGATGTCTATGTCGTCCAGTCGCTGCACGGCCGCGGCGGGCAGGGCGTGAACGAAAAACTGGTCCGGCTCCTGTTTTTCATCGGGACGTTGAAGCAGTCGGGGGCTGCGCGGGTCACTGCGGCGCTGCCTTATCTCTGCTACGCCCGCAAGGATCGTCGGACCAAACCCCATGACCCGGTAACCACGCGGTACGTGGCGATGCTGTTCGAAGCCGTCGGTACGGATGGAGTACTGGCGGTAGATGTCCACAATCCCTCGGCCTTTGAAAACGCCTTTCGCTGCTCAACCGAACACCTGGAGGCGCGGCACGCCTTTGCTGCCCCCGTGGCTGATTTCATCGGAGGAGACGACACCCTGGTGCTTTCTCCCGATTCCGGGGGGGTCAAGCGCGCCGAGCGGTTCCGTGAAGTCCTGGAGCGGCAATTGAAAAGGCCGGCCAGTAACGGATTCATGGAGAAAAAGCGCAGCGGCGGTGTCGTCTCCGGAGAACAATTGGTCGGAGATGTAGCCAACAAGACGGTCGTCATTGTCGACGACCTGATTGCCGGTGGCACCACCCTAACCCGGGCGGCAGAGGCGTGTAAAAAGCGCGGCGCGCGTCGGATGATCGCTGTTGCCACCCATGGTGTGTTTGCCCCGGGAGCGGGCGACAAACTGAGTGAATCCCCGTTGGAGCGCATCTTCATCGGCGACACCGTCCCCCCCGAGGCCCTGGATTCACAATTTCTGGCACAGCGGGTCGAGGTGATTGGGCTCGGCCCCTTCGTCGCCGAAGCCATCTGTCGTCTGCACGGGGGCGAATCGCTGGCGGATCTTTCGCAGGCCTACGGCTATTGAACCGGCTTGCCGTATTGACGCAAATCGCCGCGAGGGCGCGCCTCCTACCGGGAATGTGCCTCCGCTCTTTCTGGGTAGGAGGGCCGCCGCCCCCGGCGCGATACTCCGTGATGCCAATCGCCGCGAGGGCGCGCCTCCTGCCGGAAATGTGCCTCCGCTCTTTCTGGTAGGAGGGCCGCCCCTGGCGCAATATACCTTGAGCCAATCGCCGCGAGGGCGCGCCTCCTACCGGGGATGTGCCTCCGCTCTTTCTGG